>JBBQIZ010000371.1:0-1524 GCA_038325425.1 Chthoniobacterales bacterium | reverse complement strand
ATCCAAGGCACGGTGACCCTGCAACTGCTGGCGTCGAAAGCGGTCGGTGCGCTCTGCGGAATGCTCGGCATCGCGATCGAAATCGTCGGGACGAAGATCACCGTGGATGGGCATGAATTCGAGGTGGCCGGCGGGTGCAGCGGGATTCGTTCGCTGATGGCGATGACCATGCTCGCGGCGCTCTTCGTCCATTTCACGCGGCAGGATCCGTGGAAGCAGTTCGCGATTTTCGGCGGCTCGATCGTCTTCGCGCTGGTCGGCAATGTGGCCCGCCTTTTCACCGTCGTGCTTGTCGCCAAATGGTGGGATCCGGCGATCGCGGGCGGCCTCTATCACGACTACTCGGGCTTCGTCTTTTTCCCGTTTGCGGTGATGACGATGGTCACCTTCAGCAACTTCCTCAATCGCGACTGGTCACGCCTCGGCCAGCGTCTCGGCCAGACCCTGACCGCACCGGAAAGGCCGGTCGCGCCCACCGCGCCGGTCGCGCCGGTCGCGGAGCCCGCCGCGGAAGAAGCCAGCGCCCGCAAACCCGCCAGCCCGATTTCTTATGACTACTAACCGGCTCTTTATCCTCCTCGCGGTGCTGCTCGCCGGGATGAGCAGCATTTTTCTGCTCCCCAAACAGCTCGGCTTCCAGCCCGTAGGCGTCGAAATGGAGCTGCCGAAAATGGTCGGCGGCTGGTACGGCACGGACATCGGCGTGAGCGAAAAGGAAAGGCAGGTGCTCGGCGAGGGCACGGAGTTTGCCCGCAAGACTTACCGGAACGGGCGCGGTTACGAGATCACCGCGTCGGTCGTGCTCTCCGGGCAGGACATGAACACCAGCATTCACCGGCCGGAACGCTGTCTGCCGGCGCAGGGCTTTTCGATCATCGACAAAAATGCGGTGACTGTCCCGCAGGCCGATGGCCGCCCGCTGCGCACCACGCGGCTGCTCAATGTCCGCGCGGTGCCGACGCAGGACGGCGGCACGGTCTCGCTCTACAACGTGACCTATTATTGGTTCGTCGGGCATAACGACGCCACCGGCTCGCACTTCAAACGCACCTGGTACGACATGCGCGACCGGCTGGTTCACGGCTACAATCAGCGTTGGGCTTATCTGACGGTCGCGGCGCAATTCCCGCCCGGCCCCGAGCGCAACCCGGAAGTGGAGCGCGTGATCGACGACTGGATGCAGGACTTCATCAAGACGCTCCTGCCGAAGATCCAGAAAACCTGACGCGCGCCGCCGGATTGCGGAGGGACGTGCTCCGGCACGCTCCCCTGCCCCTGCCCCTGCTATTTCTTGAAGACGGCGGCGAGCGCGATGCGCAGGCCGGGAAAGAGCGGCGATTCGAGGGCGTCGGTTTCGCGCAGGACGGCGACTGGAGTCTGGGAGTTTTCGCGCAGGCAAAAGCGGCTGAGCGTGCGCGGCTCGGGATCGATGATCCACAGCTCGGTGACGCCAGTGCGAGCGTAGATTTCGCGCTTCGGTTCCTTGTCGAAACGGGCGGTTTTCGGCGAGAGAATTTCGACTAC
>JBBQIZ010000370.1:0-1560 GCA_038325425.1 Chthoniobacterales bacterium | reverse complement strand
CTCGACGCGCTCGCGAATCACTTCATCAAGAGCGGCTACGACCTGAAGGCGGTGGTGCGCCTGATCACGCAATCGAACACCTACCAGCTCAGCGAAAAGCCGAACGAACACAACGGCGTCGATCGGCAGAATTTTTCCCACTACTACCCGAAGCATCTGCCCGCCGAGGTGCTGCTCGATGCGATCGATCAATTCACCGAGGCGAAAACGGATTTCGCCGACCTGCCGCCGGGCACGCGTGCGATCGCGCTGCCGGACAACAGCTACAACCGCAGCTCCGGTTTCCTGAAAGTCTTCGGCCGGCCGGAAGGCGCGAGCGTCTGTGAATGCGAGCGCGTGCAGTCGTCGAGCCTCGCGCAGAGCCTGCACCTGATGAACGCCGCCGACATCAAGGCCAAGCTCGCGACCAATAATGGCCGCGCGGATCGGCTGGCGAAGGCGACGTCCCCGGATTCGGAAAAGATTCGCGAACTGTATCTCGCCGCGTTTTCCCGCGAGCCACGCGCGGAGGAACTCCAGGTCATCGACGGACATCTCACCAAGCCGCGCACCGATGCCAAAGGCCAGCCGCTCGCACCCGCGGTCGCCAAGCGCCAAGCCTACGAGGACCTCCTCTGGGCGCTGATCAACACCAAGGAATTCCGCTACAACCACTAACCGCATGTACCGTTCGCCCATCACCCCCGTCCTCGTCGGCGCCGCTTCGCTGTGGCTCGTTTCCACGTCCCTCGCCCAGCAGGTCTGCCTGCCCGCGCCGCGTCTGCTCACGGTTTTGCCGATGGGCGGGCAGGTCGGCTCGACCGTCGAAGTCGCGATCACCGGCGAGAGCATCGAAGACACCAGCGAGCTGCTTTTCTCCACGCCGAAGATCACGGCCAAACCCAAGACCGGCGCGGATGGGAAAGCGGAGCCGAACAAGTTCGTGGTGACGATCGCGCCCGACGCGCCGGTCGGCGTGCATGAGGCCCGCGTCATGGCGCGCCTCGGCGTTTCATCATCGCGCGTCTTCTCCGTGGGAACGCTGGCAGAACTGACGCGGGCGAAGGCCAACAACTCGCTGGAGACCGCGGTCGAACTCAAACCGAATTCCGTCTGCAACGCGGTGATGACCAAACGCGCGGTGGACTTTTATTCCTTCGACGGCACGAAGGGGAAACGCGTGGTCGTGGAATGCGCGGCCGCCGGGATCGACTCGAAGCTGACGCCGGTGGTCATCGTCGCCGACGCGCAAGGGCGCGATCTTTCCGTGAACCGCACGGGCGGGTTCGTGGACTTCACGCCGCCGGCGGACGGCAAGTATGTCGTCAAAGTGCACGGCCTCACCTTCCAGGGCGGCGCCGAGCATTTCTATCGTCTCGCTTTGCTCGACGCTCCGGCCAGCGGTCCGGCGCCGCGCCAGCCTTCGACGAGCACGGTGAGTTCCGTCTCGTGGAATCCGGACGCGCTTTCGAATTTCCCGCAACTCGCCGAGGTCGAGCCGAACAACCAACCCGCCGTGGCGCAGAAGATCACGCTGCCGTGCAACATCGAGGGCCGGTTTTTCCCCGCCGCGGATGTGGA
>JBBQIZ010000369.1:0-1644 GCA_038325425.1 Chthoniobacterales bacterium | reverse complement strand
GCCGCTTTCACATCCAGCCGCAGCCCGGACTTCTGCTTCTTTTCGCCGTGGCACTCGTAGCAGTGTTTCTTAAAAAGCGGCCGCACCTCGCGCACGAAGTCAACCGGCGCGCCGATGGCCGGCATGGCGAAGGACAGCGGCGCGATCAACGCGGAGAAAAAAAGTCGGGCGGCCATGGTCGTGGTCGTGGGATCAGCGGTAAGGATTTCCGGCCTCGAAAAGCGTGCGCACTTCGTCGTCGTTCATCGCGCGGCCGAGCAGGAGGAGTTCATTGATGCGCCCGCTGAGTTTGCGGTCGTTGCGGTCCCAGTTGCCGATCTGTGCGGGCCCGAGGCGTGCGGGATTCGCGATGGCTTGATGCGTTTCCATGTCGACTGATCGCCGGTGCTGCAGCAGCCTGTAGAGCGCGTCGATGCTCCGTCCGCTCTCCCCCCGCGAGACGCTCGATCGGTTGGCGAGCGGCGACACATAACGGAAGATCTCCTTTTCGCTGCCGAGAAAGAGGCGCATGAAACGCGCGTGCGCGTCGGACGAATCGTCAGCGGTGGCGGGATCGGAGGGCGGCGTCATGCGGGGAGGGAATGCTCATCTCTACTCGTGAGCTGGGCGAAAAATTGGACAAACATTCTCGCACCGCACTGCGGAAAAGGTTGTGCTGAATTCCCGGCCAACCGCCGGACCTCAACCCAGTTGCCCATTCCCATGCTCCCCAATACCTCCCTCAACCGTCGTCAATTCGTCCAAACCACCGCGCTCGCCGCCGCCGCGCTGGCGGCCTCGCGTCCACTTTCCGCAGCCGCGTCCGCACCCGCGTGGAAAATCATCGCCTTCAGCAAACCCTTCGCCAGCCTCAGCCCCGACGACACCGCGGATCTGGTGGCCGACATTGGCTGGGACGGAATCGAATGCCCGGTGCGGACGAAGTCCGGACACATCGCGCCGGAGCGCGTGGAGGAAGATCTGCCGAAGATGGTCGAGGCGCTGAAAAAGCGCGGCAAGGAAGTGACCATCGTGACCACCGAGATCACGAAGCTCGATCCACTGGCGGAGAAAGTCCTGCGGGCCACGGCGAAGCTCGGCATCAAAAAATACCGCCTAGGTTTTACGAAATACGCGAAGGACAAGCCGGTGCCCGACACGGTGCGCGAAGTGGGCGCCGCGCTGAAAGACCTCGCGGCGCTGAATGCCGAACTTGGCCTGCAGGGCGGCTGGCAGAATCATTCGGGCGCCGATTACGTGGGCGCTTCACTTTGGGATCTGTGGATCATGATGCGTGATCTTGATCCAAAGCACATCGGGGTTTGCTTCGACATCGGGCACGCGACGCTGGAAGGCGGCCTTTCCTGGCCGGTGCAGGCGCGGCTCATGGAGCCGTATTACACCGCCGTTTTCCTCAAGGATTTTTACTGGGAGAAAGGCGCGAAGGGCTGGGCGCCGACGTGGTGCCCGTTCGGCGAAGGCATGGTGCAAAAGAGTTTCCTGACCAACCTCAAGAAGACGAGTTTCGCCGGGCCGCTCTGCCAGCACCACGAATACAAAGGCCTCGGCACCGGCCCGGAGATGATCGCCCACATGAAGCGCGATCTCGCGACGCTGCGCGAGTGGCTGGCCTGAAGACGGCGGTTCGTCACTCCGCCGGCCGCT
>JBBQIZ010000368.1:0-1668 GCA_038325425.1 Chthoniobacterales bacterium | reverse complement strand
GAGCACATCGTCCTCGGGCGCTTCGCGGCGCGAAAACCCGCGCCGGGCGGAGGCAATCCGGGCGAGCGCAGTCTCGCTGTCGGTCTCCGCGTCGAGGCCGCCCAGCACCGCTTCGACAGCCTCGATGCCGAGTTGCTCGCCCGCGGCGTTCCGTGTCTCCGTGAGGCCGTCGGTGAAGAGCAGCAGCCGGTCGCCCGGTTGAAAGAAGGTCTTCGTCACGTGACACTGCGCGCCCATTTCCGGAAAGATGCCGATGAGCGGCGAGAGCGAACCGAGGCGCTCGATCTCGCCGCGGCTGCGCCAGAGCAGCGCGGGCGGATGCCCGGCGCCCGCGTAGGTCAGCTTGCCCCAGCGCAGGTCGATTTCCACGCAGAGGAAAGTCGCGTAGAGGCCCAGCCCCGAGAAATGCTCCGCCATAAAGCGGTTCAGCGTATCGACGACTTCGCACGGATGATTCGCGATGGTGATTTCATGCCGCACGAAGCTGTTGATGCGGCTGGCAAGAAACGCCGCCGGCAGGCCGTGCCCGGTGACATCGCACACGCAGAGAATGAGCCGGTCGTCATCCGTCTTGACCGCCGTGCAGTAGTCGCCGCCGAGGACTTCGTGCTCCTCGTAATGCACGGCAAGGTCGATGCGTTCGTCATCCACACGCCCCGGCAGAAAACTGCGGTGAATCCGCTGCGCGAGGCACCAGTCGTCGGGACTGACGGCGGGCGGATGTTCGCAAAGGGGCCGGAGCGTGGAGGGTGCGGGAGCGAGTGTTGCATTCATGGTCGGTTCAGGGTTTCCAGATTTCGGTGCCGGGGTAAAAAGCCTGCCATGCGAACCAAAAGACCATCACCGCCGGGAGCGGCTGGCCTTTCGCATCGCGCACCTCGGGGCGGCGCTCGGCGTGGTGGAAAGTGACGCTCACCGGCGCGCCGCCGAGCTTGTCCTCGACCGCTTTGCCATCGGGCAATTTCTCCACGGGATACGCCTTCGCCTTGCCGTTCACGATGACGCCGAGCACCCAGGTCTTGTTCGGAAATTCCGTCCGCGTCTTCGGCACGGGGAACATCGTTTCCTCGCGGGCAAAGTAGTCGGCGTAAGCGGCACCGTCGTAGTTGCGGCGGTGGCCGGTGTCGGTCGAGAGCACTTCGCCGGCGGGATACTTCGCCTTCCACGCTTTCCAGGTGAGGTGCTCGCTCGGCAGCCAGCGCAGCTTGGTCCCGGCATCGGGGCCGCTCACGGATTCCATCTTGAGCTGCGACCACAGGCTCTCGCTCTGTCGGTCATACATCAGCACGTCGCTTTGGAAGAGCAGGCCGGAGACGCCGAACGCGCGGACCTTTCCGCCGATGTCGCGGTCGAAAACCATGCCCGTGCCGCAGAGTGGGCAGTAGGTGATGGCGACCGCTTCGCCGCCGAGCGTGTCGTTCACGATCTCGTGCCACACGAGCACGCGCAGCGGATAGGCGCGCGTCGCCGCGCCGCGCGTGAGGCTCAACACGATGTCGTCATCGCGCATGAAAGCAGCGTCGCCGGGGCGGATGAATTTCGGCGCGTCGATGGATGGGATGCCGTCGCGCGGCGGACCGCCACCGAGGATTTCGGCGACGGGAATCGTGGCGTTTGAGAGGTCGAAGCCATTGCGCTGCTCGGCGCTGGCGGGGAGCGGCGCGGCGA
>JBBQIZ010000367.1:0-1727 GCA_038325425.1 Chthoniobacterales bacterium | reverse complement strand
CATTTCACGGGCGATGATCTGGTCGCGGTTCGGATCGTCGATGTAACGCTCCAACAACTCCATGTACTTTTCCGTTTTACGGTCCTGCTGCTGGAGGAAGCGTTCCCAATCGTATTCGTCCCAAATATTATCAGGCTCGTCGTCGGCCATAAGAGGCTTGTGTAGCCCGCGAGCCCAGCGCGCGCAAGTGAGAAGAAAATGCCTCGGCGGCGATGGGCGGAGACGATTTCCTTGCCTGCCTAAAGGGCGGGATTTCTTGCCTGAAAAAGACAAACCTGAGCTCCTTCTCCGTCTCCTTGGTTAAATGACACACCATTCTCGCACTCTTGCGGTTGCCCTGGCCGCGTTCCTAATCGGTGCCGCATGGTGGTCGCTTCGGCATGAAACGACACCGGCCACGATGACAAATCCACGCCAGGCCGATCCGGCCCTTTCGCCGGCCAGCACTCTGACCACGGCGGCTCCCGAAACCGGTGAGGCTTCAGACTCCGCGGCGCGCCGCGATCCACGCTTGGCCAAACTCTCGGACATCATGAACCAGGCGCAGCAGCGCGGCAAAATCTCCCGGCCCGCGCTCGAAGCGTTTCTGAAAAAACGGGGTTGAACCGCCCACAGCCTGCTCGCCGTCTGGCAGGAAAGGGGCGAAGATGCCTATCTGCGGGAGGCGCTGGAGTCGGCGCCGAACGATCCCGTCGTGCTACTCGCCGCGGTGCTCTCACCGGCCCTCTCGGAAGACCATGCCGCCTTGCTCGCCCGTCTCAAGGTAAGCGACCCTGATAATCCCCTGCCCAGTTGGCTCGCCGCGGCTCAGCAGATCGCAGCCGGCAACAGCGGCGCCGCCTTTGCCGAACTGCTCGGCGCCGAAGGACGCAATGCCTTCGACAATCACCAACTGGCGCTCGTGGATGAACGTCGCGCGATGTACGAAGCCGCCGGTTTCGATCCACTCCGTGCCGAGATTGAAGCGCTGTTTGGCCTCCCGATCAATTACCTTGCGCCCCTGCAGGTCGCCAACAAGGCGGTCATCGACGCCCTGCATGAGTTGCGCTCCCGTGGCGAGAGCGACCTGGCGCAGGACTTGACGGTGACGGCGCTCAATCTCGGCCGCTCGATGAGCGGCGAACGCATTTTGCTGATCGATCAAATCTTCGGCCTCTCGCTCGAAAAGAGCGCGCTTTCCTCGATGGGTGAATCGGCGGGAGAAATCCTCGGCGGCGCGGCGAACGCATCACGGCTGGCCGAGATTGATCAGCGGAAGAAGGAGATCCGGGAAGTCGCAAATGACAACAGCCTTCTCGAAAGCGCGAGCCACGAGCAATTCGTCGAATACCTCCGCCGCATGCGCGCGGATGGAGAAATGTCTGCGCTGCGGTGGCTCGCGGCGGAACGTGCGCCCCGCTGAACGATCATCCTAACCGGTCGGCGCCATCGTCTGCCGCCGGAGTTGGCCGCAGGCGGCGGCGATGTCGTGGCCTTTTTCCCGGCGGATCGTCGCGGGGATGCGCGCGGCTTCGAGCACCGCCATGAAGGCGTCCTGCCGCGCCTCGCTCGGTCGTTCCCATTCGAGGCCCTCGACTTTGTTGTAAGGGATGCAATTCACCTTGGCTTTCACTTTCCGCGCGACGCGGGCGAGCGCCGCGGCGTCCTCGGGGCGGTCATTGATGCCGTCAATGAGGATGTATTCGAAGGTCAGCCACTGCTTTTTCCGCTCGGTGTAATAGGCGCAG
>JBBQIZ010000366.1:0-1832 GCA_038325425.1 Chthoniobacterales bacterium | reverse complement strand
CGCATCGGGCGCCGAGCTCCAGAGGAAATACGAGAGGCGCGACGCGAGTTCGTAGTCGTTCAGTTTCGGCGCCGTCTTCCTGCTTTCGCCTTCTTCGAGATAGAGGAAACTTTTCGAGCAAAGCACGGCCATCAGCCCGTTTTTCACCGCGCCCTCGAAGCTGTCGCCGAGCTTCTGCGCCTGCTCGACAGGCTTGAGCAGACGATCCACTTCCGCCGGGCGCACCGGCCGCCGCCAGGCCTGCTCCGCAAACCGCGCGAGAATTTCCCGCGCATACGCCGAGTCTTTGGTCGCGACTTCGCCGCCGAAAAAAATCCGCTGGTGCGCGGCGGTCGGCCACGAATCGACGATCGGGCCGTCCCACGCAATCTCGTCGATGATCAACGTGGGCTGGATCGGCTGGAAGTCGTCGTCGGTCAGCTTGAGCTGCCATGGCACGCGGCTGCGCGTGTTGGTGAAGGCATTGGGCGTGCCGCTGTGCCGCGAGCGCCGGCCTTCGGGATTGGGGCCGGGCACGGAATTGATGATGCGGATCGGATAACTGCCCGCCGTGAGATGCACGCGCGCCTCGACGGTGATCGGCGCGTTTTCCGGCGCGTCGATGTCCTGTTCGAGCAGCGTTTTGTCGATGCTCGACATGTAGACCTTGAGCCGCGGCGCACGCCCACCTTCGGGCCGCAGCCCGCTCAATTTCAGCCGCAGCAGATACATGCCGGACGTCTTCACCGTCAGATCCCACGAGTCGGTGGTGTAATTGTTCGGCACGATCTCGATGCGCACCTGATCCGCGATGCCGCGCGCCTCGTACTCCTTTTGGAAGCCTTTCCAGCGCAGGTCGAACGCCTTCCATGCGATCACCTCGCGCTGCGGCTTTGGCCGGATCGAGAGTGCTTCATCGAGCACCGTTTCCGCTGCGGCGAGATACTTTTCCACATGCGCCGGTGAGAGCGAGAGGACCGAACCGATGCGCTCGAAGCCGTGCCAGTCCGGGTCTTCCGGCAGGCCGGTGGGCGCGGTCACGTCGTAGTTCACACCCAGCAGATCGCGGATCGTGTTCGCGTACTCTTCGCGCGAAAGTTTGCGGAAGGACACGCGCTCGCGTCCCGAATTTTGCAGCGCCACCTCCGCCTCGTGGAGTTGTCCGACAATCCACTCCGCGACATGCGCGACGTCGTCGGGTTTGGGGCGCTTTTCGTCATCCGGCGGCATGTCGCCGGAGTTGATCCGGTTCATGATCTCCTCCCAATGCGCCATCGTCTTCGGCGAATCGAAGTCGATCTTCAGGATGTCCGTGCGGAGGTCGCCCTTATGCTTTTTCTCGTTGTGGCATTTGTTGCAATGCTCCTCGAAGAACGGCTTCACGATGGCATCGAGCCCGGCTGCCGGCGCCGTCTGCACGGCCGCTTGCATTGCTACGGTGAGCGCGGCTTGGGCGATCAGCGTGGTGGTCAGGAGTCGTTTCATCGGCAGGAAAAAGCGGTCGTCACTCGCGCCCGAAGAGCTGCTCTTCCACCGGCAGCGTGCGGTAGATCCATGTGGCAGGCTGGACGACGACGATGCGACGCGGGCGGTAGCCTTCGAGGAGCACGCTGCACTTCACACGGAGCTGGATGCCGCTGCTGCCGGGCTCGGCGGGGATGGTCTTGCTCTCAATGATTTCGCCCCCTTTGCGGTCGTTGATGGGGTCGTACGTCAGGAGGCTGGGTTCGGCGACGAAGAGGTTGGCCGACGGTTTGGTTTTCGTCTCGGGCGGCATGCCTTTGGGGATGGGCGCGTCGAGCTTCAGGTCGGTGAAAAGCGCAGGGTCCACGTTGCTGAAAAGCGTGACCGTG
>JBBQIZ010000365.1:0-1839 GCA_038325425.1 Chthoniobacterales bacterium | reverse complement strand
CGCCTCAAAGCAGCTCACCACGTCGAGCTTGCGGTCGGTGAACATCTCGCGCCGTTCCTTGCGCAGCCGCTTCTCCGCAAGGATGCCGGTGATGCAGCCGGGCAAAATGGTGCCGCCATACACGAACACGCTCGGCCGGTTCAGCCGCGCCATCGCGATCAGACAGCCGGGCATGTTTTTGTCGCAACCGCCGATCGCCACCAGCCCGTCGAAGCCTTCGCAGCCCATCACCGTCTCGATGGAATCCGCGATGACTTCGCGCGACACGAGCGAATATTTCATCCCCTCGGTGCCCATCGAGATGCCGTCGGAAATGGTGATCGTGCCGAAGATCAGGGCCTTGCCACCGACCGAGTTCACGCCCGCCTCGGACTGCCGGGCGAGTTGGTCGATGTGCATGTTGCACGGCGTGACCATCGACCAAGTCGAAGCGATGCCGACCTGCGACTTCTTGAAGTCCTCGCGGGCAAACCCGACCGCGTGGAGCATGGCGCGGCTGGCCGCCCGCTCGTAACCATCGACCACGAGTTTGGAGTGTTCGCGGTGGAGGCTCTGGCCGTTCTTGCCGGCGGCTTTTTTGGTCGGGGTCTTGGCGGGTGTGCTCATAGAAAGGGGGCGGAGACTAGAGCGGGCGGGCGGTGCTTGGCAAGGTTCCGGGTAGCGCGCTCCTCTGGAGCGCTGGTCGAGGCATCCTGCCGCGACGAACTTTCCGCCCGCTGGTGGGGGACACGCGCCGGCGGGCTCCCTGATATCGGGGACGCGCGGAGCGCGTCCCTCCGAAAAGTTCGTTTCGGCAGAATGCCGAAACCAACGGGCCGGAGGCCCGCGCTACCTGGCGCCTACCGCCCCGCGTTTTCCAACAACCACGCGATCGGATCGGCGGGCGCGGCTTCTCCTTCGCCCAGAATGAGCATCTGCCTGGTGCTCCCGCGTGCCAGACGCAACGCACCGGGCAGATCGCCGTATTTCGCCGCCGCCGGCAGGAAATCGGGCGACTGCAGGTCGAGCCCACCGCCAAAGCGGAAGCCGCCCGTCTGAAGCACGGCGCTATCGATTTTCTCCGGCAAGACCGCGAGCGCCACGGCGGCAAGCGGGCCGGTGCCGTCGAGAGCGACGACGCTCCGCGGCCAGGTGTCGGAGGGGTCCGTCGAAGATTGGAGCGACAGCACGGCACAAACATCATGCACCCGCTGGGCAAAGACGGCGGGGTTGTAGCCCGAGGTGTAGGCGGCGGCTTCCCGCGGATTTTTCGTCCGCCGGGTTTGCGTGAGTGGCTGGCCGTCGGGCTGAAATTCTCCCTGGCCGAACAGATCGACCCCGACCACGACCGCGCCCTTCTCGAGCAACCGGCAGACTTCCGGCCGCAGCGCGCCCGTGTCGGTGAACAGCCCGGCCTTTCCGCGCTCGTCGAGCCAGAGCACCTCGCGCCGGGTATCCGCGTGGGGCCGGATTTCGATGGCCGGCAAAGCGTGGCTGCCCCCCTGCGTCCGCAGGATGGCCGTCTCGGCCCGGTAAGTGAGGCCACCGCCTGCGACTTTCCACTCTTTCTCCGCCTCGACTGCGACCTCACTACGCCCGCTCCACCCAATCAACACGGCCCACGCCGGCGACGCGAATTTCTCCGGCGACTTCCCGAGTTGCGCCTGCGCGTCCTCGTGCCACCACTTGAGCAGTTTGCGCTCGAAGTCCTCGCCGCCCGCGGGCGCGGGGTGCTTTTCATCCCAGACGGTGAGTTGCTCCGGCGTGAGCAGCGGGTAGTCGCGTTCGGTCAGCTTTTCGGGCGCGAGACCGAGGCGGAAATGCGTGTTGTACCAACGGTAGATTTCGTGCCGCGTCACG
>JBBQIZ010000364.1:0-1843 GCA_038325425.1 Chthoniobacterales bacterium | reverse complement strand
GGGCATCGCGCTGTTCGAAGCCGAGGCGGCCCGTCTTCTCGGAGCGTCAGGAGTCACCAGTGAAAAGGGGAGCGCACGCGCCCCGCGTGCCGTTTCCGGCGCCTCGCCGGAAACATCGTCCGCCCCCGCCGCAGGCGCCATCTACTCCCGCCGCAACCTCCCGCACTTCGAGCGCCCGTGGTCGAAATACATGGTGACGTTTTCCACCAAAGACCGCCACCCGCTGGTCCCAGCCGAACGCGACATCGTGCTCGCCAGCATCTTTTATCCGCACGATCACAACCACTACGAACTCTACGCCGCATGCGTGCTGCCCGACCATGTGCATCTGCTCTTCGAGCCGCAGATCAAGGAGCAGAACGCGCAGGGCGAACCGGTCTTCCGATCACTTTCGGAAATCCTGCAGGGCATCAAATCCACGACGGCGCACCGCATCAACAAGCTGCGTGGAGTCGAAGGTGTGGCGGTATGGGAGAAGGAGTCGTTTGATCGGATGATCCGTTCGGACTCGGATCTGGAGGAGAAGTTTCTCTATGTAACGGGGAATCCTTGGGACTCGAATGTGGTCGCCGCGGGCGAGGAATATCCTTGGGCTTGGTGGCCGGGGATTCCTCGGCGGGGCGCCGAGGAAGGCACGCGGGGCGCGTGCGCTCCCCAAGACCCATCGCAAGTGCAGGCGAAGCCGCCCGTGATCACGGGGGCATTTGCGTTTCGGCTCTATGATGAGCAGGGCTTTCCGCTCGACCTGACCGAGCTCATGGCCCGCGAACGCGGCCTCACGGTCGATACCGCCGGCTTCGAGGCCGAGATGGAAAAGCAGCGCGCTCGCGCTCGCGCCGCGCAGAAAAGGCAGGTCATCGAGTTGAGCGAAGTCGAGACCAAGGAGCCGACGCGGTTCGTCGGTTACGACACCCTCTCCGCCGCCGCCAAAGTGCTCGAAGTGGTGAGCCTCAAGGACAAGACCGCCGTGATCCTCGACACCACCACCGCCTACGCCGAGATGGGCGGGCAGGTCGGCGACACCGGCGAGATGACCCACGGCGACCGCGTCTGGCGCATCGCCAATACGCAGAAGAGCGGCGCGACGTGGCTGCATTTCCTGGGGAGCACAGGCGGCCCGCCTGTCGTGGCCGGCGGCTCGCCGGCCACATCGTCCACGGGCGATGCCTCCCCGCTCGGTGCGCCCGGCGAGCCGCCGGCCGCGACAGGCCAGCGGCCTGTGCTCCCCGTCGCCACGCTCGACGCGCTGCCCATCCCCGGCGATACCGTCACCCTTTCGGTCGATCCCGCCCGCCGCGCTGCCATCCAGCGGCACCACACCGTCACGCATCTGCTCCACTGGGCGCTGCACGAAGTCGTCTCGCCCGAGGCCACGCAGAAAGGCTCCTTCGTCGGGCCGGACAAGCTGACCTTCGACTTCAACGGCGCCGCGCTCACGCCCGCGCAGGTGCGCGACATCGAGCGACTGGTCAATGAACGCGTCGTGGACAACGCCGGCGTCGCGTGGACCGAAGTGCCGTATGCCGACGTGAAGGGCCGCCCGGACATCATGCAATTCTTCGGCGACAAATATGGCGAGACCGTGCGCGTGGTGCAGATCGGCGGCAGTGCCGCGCAGTTCGACGGCTACTCGCAGGAACTCTGCGCCGGCACCCACACCCGCGCGGCCGGCGAGATCGGCCTCTTCCGGATCAACAGTGAAGCCGCCATCGCCGCCGGCGTCCGCCGCATCGAAGCCCACGCCGGCCTGAACGCTTACGACCTCGCCACCGCCGACACGCAACGCCTCATCGCCCTCGCGACCAAGCTCGGCACGCCGCTCCCCGAACTCGAGAAGCGCATC
>JBBQIZ010000363.1:0-2023 GCA_038325425.1 Chthoniobacterales bacterium | reverse complement strand
CGCGCGTCCTGCGCAACTTCACCTCCGATCGCCGCGTGCAGTTCACGCTCGGCACTTTCATCTCGACCTTCATTGATTGTCTTCTCGTCTTACGCACCGTGCGTTCCGTCGAGGAAGCCGGCTTCGTTCCTTATTTGGCGGTCGATATCGGGAACTCATCCGAGCCGACGCCGCGCAAATTCAGAACAATAACGACCAGGAGCGTGTGACCGAACACGTGGAAAAAGCCCTCCACAAATTAGCCACTGAATACCCCTGACCACGGCGGCAAGGGACGCGGATGAGCATTCCACCCGGCGCCACCTTTACTCACCGACGCAAAGGTTTCGAAACGGAAAGCGATTGCCACATTCAATTCAACACATTCGGCCCGCTGGGTGGAGAGCGCGACGAAATTGCTGCCAGGGGTGAAGGTGACCATCCGAAAGAGCGGCACAGCCGATGCCCAATCCCTCGGCGCGAGAAACATGAATGCGAGGAAGCGCGCTCGGTCGGATGGAGAAAAAGAGGACCGTTAAAAAGTCCGGCGCGATTCAGTTTCGCATCTTTTACCCAACGCTTATTCCCATGATGACTCCACTCACACCCGATTTCCGCCAGGCGCTCGCCGGCGCGCAGCCGCCCTGCCTCACGCTCTTCCAGCCGACCCACCGGCATCACCCGGAGAACCAGCAGGATCCGATTCGCTTCGGAAATCTGGTGAAAGAACTGGAGCATTCGCTTGGGCAAAAATATCCCGCGGCCGAAATCGCCCGGCTCCTGAAATCCTTCGAGGAGCTGGCTGGCGACAGGGAGTTTTGGAATCACACCCGCGACGGGCTGGCGGTCTTCGCCGCGCCGGGAGTCTTTCAAGTTTTTGGAACGCAACGGCCGCTCCCCGAACTGGCGGTGGTGGCGGAAAGTTTCCACACCAAGCCGCTCCGGCGGCTCCTGCAAAGCGCCGACCGCTACCAGGTGCTCGCCTTGAGCCGCGATTCCGTGCGGCTCTTCGAGGGCAACCGCGACGCGCTCGACGAGATCGATCTCGCCGACGACGTGCCGCGCACGCTCACTGGAGCGCTCGGCGAGGAAGTGACGGAGCCGCACACGACGGTGGCCTCCTACGGGGGCACGGGCTCGGGAAGCACGGCGATGCACCATGGCCACGGCGGGAAAAGCGCCGAGGTCGAGATCGACAACGAACGATTTTTCCGCGCGGTCGATAAGGCGATCACGGAGCACCACTCGCGGCCCTCGGGTCTTCCCCTGATCCTCGCAGCGCTGGCCGAGCACCACGGGCTTTTCCATCGCGTGAGCCAAAATCCCGCGCTCACCGAGTCCGGAATCACCGCCAATCCCGACACCTTGTCGCCGGATGAAATGCGCGAGCAGGCGTGGGAAGTTTTCGCGCCGCACCATCAGGCGCGGCTCACGGCGTTGACGGAAAATGCGGCCCATGCGCGCTCGCAAAAGCTGGGCAGCGACGACCTCGCCGAAGTCGCTGCGGCGGCCGCCGCCGGCCGCATCCAGACGCTCCTGCTCGAAGCCGGGCGTCGGCTCCCGGGTCGGCTCGATCCGGCGACCGGCAAAGTGGAACGCGGCGATCTCGACGACCCGCGCGTGGATGATGTGCTTGACGATCTGGCCGACCTCGTCGCCGACCGGGGCGGCGAGGTGGTGGTGATTCCCGCCGAGGGCATGGCGACAAAAACCGGCTTGGCCGCGGTCTATCGGTATTGAAGCCCGCACTGCGCGCCTGCGCCCAAACGCGTTAAAACAACCTTCCTGCCATGACACGACCCACCTTCCTTTTCGCTTCCGTCGCTCTCTGCCTGGTCACATTTTTCTCCACGAACGCGTCTGCCGCAGACCAGAGCGCGGCGAAGGATACCGGCATTCTGGATGGAACGGTCTGGCTCGTGGAGCTGATCCCGACCCGCCAAACCTCCGACAAGGACGCCGAATCCTTCAAGGATGCGCTCACTTTTTCCCGTGGGCATTTCGTGTCCGCAAGGCTGAAGAAATCAGGGATCGGGCCAGTCCG
>JBBQIZ010000362.1:0-2045 GCA_038325425.1 Chthoniobacterales bacterium | reverse complement strand
GGTGCAGCAGAGGGATAAACTGGTGATTCGATGCCCCAAACTGGCGGTGCAAAGGCCCAAGCTGCCGGTGCCGGGAAGGAAGCTGGCAGTGCAGGGACGGCATCTGGCGATGCCGGGGCGCAAGCTGGGCGTGCCATGCTGCGGACTGGCGTGGCCCGAGGCCCGGCGAACGAAACGACCCTGCACGGAACCGCAACGCTCTGCGGCGAGTAGGCTGCAGTATGACGTGCCGTGAAAAAATGCACTGGTCCTGGCGCTGCGGCGGTAGAGAAGAGGACCTGAACCTCAGGCGGAAGACGACGCGCCATGACCTTCAAATTTCCCTGCAGCGGCTGCGGCCAGCGCTCGCGGCGTGCCTCTGGATCCCGTGCTTCGTCGTCCCGAAGCGGGTGAAGGAGCCGGAGACACGGGTGATCATGCTCACGGATTCGGCGCGCTGGCGCACGATCCCGAGGCGCAGTCGGAGTTTGTGGATCTGGTGCTGGCCAAGCCGGCGACGCTCGCGGAACTGCGGGCGGCGATCGCGCAGGTCATGGCGTGATGCTCAATCGGGCGGCGAGCCCGCGGTGTAGCCCACACCCCGCAGCGTCCGGATGAGTTTCACGGGGTTGCCGGCGTCCACTTTTTTGCGCAGCCGCATCATCAGCACGGCGACGAAATTATCCCGCGGCCGGGCCTTCTCGTGCCACAGCACATCGAGTAACTCCGTGGGCGCGACGGGTTGGCCGTGGGCGCGGACGAGGTGTTCGAGGGCCACGAATTCCCGCTCGGTGAGCGGGAGCGCCTGCCCGGCGCGGAAGGCGCGGCGCTTTCCGCAGTGCAGCACGAGGTCTTCGATCTCGAGGCAGTCGCCGACCTTGCGCGCGGCGCGGCGGGCGAGGGCGTGGACGCGCGCGGCGAGCTCCGCGATGAGCACGGGCTTCACGAGGCAATCGTCCGCGCCGAAGCGCAGCGCCTCGATGCGCGCCTCGGGACGCGGGTCGTCGGTGAGAGCGAGGATGGGTGCGGCGACTTGGTTGCGGCGCATTCGCTTGAGCAGATCCACCCCGCGCGCGTCGGGCAGCGCGAGGTCGAGCACGATGGCCGCGTAGGGCACGGCGACGGCGCGATCCAGCGCTTCCCGGGCTTCCGCGACGGTTTCAACGACGAGGGATTCGCTGCGCAGGGCAAGGCGCGCGGCTTTGCTCAGTTCGGGGTCGGAATTGGCGATGAGCACGCGCATCAACTGGGGGCGTCTGGGTTTCCTGGGGAGTTCGGGTGCGGCATCCTTCTCGGTGTTGCGCCGACCTTGGAGGAAACCGGCCCGGAATGGAAGACGACGTGAATGCTCGCGTCGGCGGGTGGTTGCCTGGTGAGGCGCGCGGTGTAACGGCTTTGCCCCGAGGCGCCGCGCCGTCCGTGCGGTATCGTGCGGGGCTGGAAATGGGTGGTGACGGTGTCGAGCACGCGCTGGTGTGAATCGACGACGAAAACATCGATATGAGAGCCGCGAGGCGGACTGGCTAACGGATGATTTCGTCGAACCAGGCCGGAGACGAAAATCTGATCGCCGGACCTGTGAAGCTGCGCGGTGACGATGCGGCCTGAAGAGGAGGATACCGTCACGACGCGGTTGGGGAGTGGTGCGTCGGGTCCTGCGAGTAACGTGCTGCCGCCGCCGAGGCTCGTAACCACAAAGGCCGCCGCGATCACGAGTCTGGTTGTCTGGGATTTCACGACAGAACCTCCTCCGGCAGCGGGGCGTGGGCGGGCGCGAATTCGTCGTCACCGGGTGGCGATGACTTTGGCGCGGAGTTCGTTCCTTTCTGTCGAACAGGCGCGATTTCCTCGTGAGTCTCGCGCTCCAGCCACGCGTAGAGCACGGGCAGCAGGATGAGCGTGAGGAAGGTGCTGCTCAGGATGCCGCCGATGACGACGGTCGCGAGCGGGCGCTGCACTTCGGCGCCGGCGCCGGTGGCGATGGCCATCGGGATGAAGCCGAGCGCGGCGACGAGCGCGGTCATGAGCACGGGACGCAAGCGGGCGAGCGCGCCTTCGCGGACGGC
>JBBQIZ010000361.1:0-2129 GCA_038325425.1 Chthoniobacterales bacterium | reverse complement strand
CGAAGCCCCGCGCTCGAATGCACGCACGAGCGGCGGTGGCCTGACGCCGCTGGGTGAGCTGTATGCCGGCTGGGATGGAGTCGCCGCCATCCTCACGCAGAAGGCGTATCACATTCAGAACCGGCAGCAATTTGAGCGCATCCAGAATCCCGGCGGCACGTCCGCGCCCGCTTTCACCGCACCGTCGAATTCCGCCAGCGCGACGCAGTGGACGCTGGTGCCGGGGATTACCGCTGGCACCTACCGCATCATTTCGCTGCTCGATGGCCGGCCGCTTCGCTTCGTGGACGGCTTCTCGTTAAGTCACGGCACCGTCGGGCAGTCCAACACCGCCGTGGAATGGCAGCTCGTGGACAATCAATACGGTTGGTTCTTCCTCCGGCACCTGCTGACTAACAAGCGGCTCAAGGACAATGGCGACGGCACCTTCGGCATGGTGGCCAACACCAATACCGGCGACCTGCTCCAGTGGCGGTTCGTCCTGCCAGTCGCTCCAGCGGACGCCGCGATACCGTCGGCACCCGCCACGCTCACGGCCACGCCAACGGTCAACAGCATCCAGCTAACATGGCCCGCTTCCATCTCGCCAGACGTGACCAGTTATCGGGTCTATCGCTCCTCGCCGACCACACTGGTCGCCCAGAATCTCACCTCCACGACTTGGACCGACACCGGCATTCCTTCCGAGACCACGCGCGCCTACACCGTCACCGCAGTGGATGGCACCGGCTTCGAGTCCGCGCCTTCGCCAGAGGCCGGTGCGACCACGCTGCATGCCTATGCCGCCTATTCGACATGGGCCGCCGCCGCTTTCGCCGGGCAGCCTGGAGCCGACACCTCGCTGACCGGCAATCCGGACAGAGACGCCAGCGTGAACCTGCTCGAATACGTTTTCCTCACCAATCCGCTCAAAGGAGAAGGCACGTCCTTCACGATCAGCCGATCCGGCACCGGAGCGATCCAGCTTCATTTCCCATGGAACTGGCGAAACACCGCCTACACCTGGCGCATCCGCTACGGCACGAACCTCTCGCAAATCGCCGCGTGGCCAGTGATCGCGCCTGGCCCGCTGCAGACCGCGCGAGTGAACGACATCGACCAGATCACCGCCGCGCCAGCCGGAATCACGGGTAGCCCCGGATTTTTCATCCTGGAAATCGTCCCGGCGACCCCCTGACACCGCCCCATCTTCAAAGGTCTCGACGATGCGATAGCATGCCTTGCCGGCGCTCAGGCAGCGGTCTCCCGGCGAACGGCATCCGCGGCGGGTCGAGGCAGGGCGTGGATCGCGGTGGCGCGGTCGCGCAGAAAGCCGGCGGCGCGGCCGGCGAGGACGGCGGCGATTTCGGAGATGATCGAGAGAGCGATTTCCTCGGGGGCTTCGCTGCCGATGTCGAGGCCGGCTGGGGCGTGGAGCGGGGCGAGCCACGCGGGGTCGAGATCGCGGAATTCGGTATAGTGCGCGATGAGTTCGGTGTGGCGTTTGCGCGGTCCGAGCAGGCCGAGGTAAGGCAGGCGCAGGGGTAGGAAGCGATCGAGCGCGGCGAGGTCGCGGCCGAAATTATGCGTCATGATCACGGCGGCGGTCTGGCTGTCGGGCTGGAAGTCCGCGGGCAGATCACTGGGATGTGCGGCGGAGTGGACGACCCAGCCGAGCGGTGCGGCGAGCGCCCGGAGCGGCACGATCTCCGGGCCGTTGCCGAAGAGCAGCAGGCGGATGGGCAGCGGCACGCTATGGATGAAAGTCGCGTCGTCTTCCACGACGAACCCGTCCGGCGCGAGCAGCGTGGTGCCCTGAGCGTCGCCCGCAAACCTTGTGCGCAAGCGGCACGAGCGGCGCGCGGCGAGTTCCTCGGCGAGCTGGGTCAGGATGTTTCCCGTGGTCCCGGCGGGCGCGATGCGCTCGACGAAAATCTCCAGCTTCCCGTCGCAGCCGAAGAGTTTCCGCGTGTCGAACTCCAGCGTGACCGGTTCATCCGTCGCGATGACGCTCGCACTGCGTCGCGCGATTTCCTCCTCGAGACACCCGCCGCTGAGCACGCCGATCGTTTCGCCGGTCGCATCGATCAGCAATCGCGCGCCGGGTTTCCGATACGTGGAGCCGTGCGTTCGGACCAGTGTCGCCAGCG
>JBBQIZ010000360.1:0-2153 GCA_038325425.1 Chthoniobacterales bacterium | reverse complement strand
CGCGAGCATCGGGACGTTCTCGACCGCCGGGCTGCTCAGCTTCGGCACCGGCTCGGCCTTTGGCCTCGAGATCGACAGCGGCGCGGGCACGGCGGATCAGGTGGTCGCGGTGAACGTGTCCATCGGGACCGGCGTGAATCTCTACGGTCAGGAAATCGGCACGAGCACGCTGCTGCCCGTCGGCTTCCAATTCAAAATCATCGACAACACGTCGGGCAACGCGACCGCCGGTTTCTTCGCGGACCTCGACCAAGGCGCGCAATTCAGCGCGGGCAACAATCTCTTCTCGATCAGCTACTCCGGTGGCGACGGCAACGATGTCGTCCTGACGAGCCTCGGCGTCCCGGAGCCGGGCGTCGCCGGCCTGCTCGCGGTCGGCGTGCTCTTCCTCCTCCGGCGGCGTCGTTGAGGCGCGGCCATTTCGCGGCACAAATGCCTTGGCCTATGCGGCGAGGCGCGGCCTTACTGTGCGCCCCTCGCGCTGCATGCTCGCCTCGTTTCTCACCACGATTTTCTTTTCGCTGTCGGTCATTTTCGCGGCGCGTTCGGCGAAGGTGTTGGGCGGGCCCACGGCGAATCTGGCGCGCATCTGCGTGGCCACGGTACTGCTGGCGGTTTGGGCTCACGGCTTTGGCGCGGGGATGCGCGGCGCTTCGTTTCCGTGGTTTTTTCTGAGCGGGGTGATCGGCTTCGGGCTGGGCGACATGGCGCTCTTTGGCGCGCTGCCGCGGATCGGGCCGCGGCTGGCGATCCTGCTCACGCAATGCCTCGCCGCGCCGATGGCGGCCTTTGTGGAATGGGCCTGGCTGGGGACGACCCTGCGCACGGTCGATCTGGCGTGTGCGGGCGTGATCCTCGCCGGGGTGGCCATCGCGCTGGCGCCGGATCGCGGGATGGATGTGGATCGCCGCACGTTTTGGATCGGCGCGCTCTTCGGCGTGGGCTCGGCCCTCGGACAGGCCGGCGGTGCGGTGCTCAGCCGGAAGGCCAATGAGGTGGCCGAACTCGCGAATTTCCCGATCGACGGCGGCACTGCGGCTTACCAACGCATCCTCGGCGGCATTCTCATGACGGCGGTCGCGTTTGTGATTTTCCGCCCCGCGGCTCCAGTGGAAAAGGCGGCGCAAGCCGAACGCTGGCGCCGCGGCTGGCCGCTCGTGCTGGCCAATGCCCTCGCCGGGCCGACGATCGGCGTGGCCTGTTACCAATGGGCGCTGCGCACCACCGCGAGCGGGATCGTCCTGCCCATCGTCGCCACCTCGCCGCTCGTGACCATCGTGCTCTCCTTTTTCATCGACCGTCTCCGCCCGACGCGCCGGGCGGTGCTCGGCGGGCTGGTCGCGGTCGCCGGGGCGGTGGCGCTGAAGGACGCGCAATCGGACTGGGCGATGTTTTCCGCCCTGCGAAATTTGCTGAACATCTGACGCAACTGCGCGGTCATATCCGGACTATGAAAAAGTTCCTCACCCGACTCTTCACCGCCTGCGCCGTTTTCGCCGTGGGTTCCACTGTCGCCCTAGCCGCCGCCGGCTGGGATGACGACTACGACAAAGCGCTCGCCCAGGCCAAGACCGAGAAAAAATTGGTGCTGCTCGATTTCACCGGCAGCGATTGGTGCCCGCCCTGCAAGAAGCTCGAGAAGGACGTGTTTTCCCAAAAGGACTTCAAGGACTACGCGAAGGAGAATCTCGTCCTCGTGGAGCTGGATTTTCCGCAGGGAAAACCGCAGGTCAAAAAGGTCGTGGAACAGAATGCGAAGCTGCAGACGCAATACGCGATCAATGGCTATCCGACGCTGATCATTCTCAATCCTGAGGGCAAGGAACTGGCGCGCTGGGTGGGTTATCAGCCGGGCGGTCCGGCGGCGCTGATCGCCAAGATCAATGAACTGAAGCGCAAGTAATCCGCTTCCGAAGACCCATCATGAAAGCGAAATTTTTCCCAGGCCTGCTCGCCGCCGCCGCCCTCCTCGTCGCGTTGCCGATGCAGGCGGCCGAGGGCTGGAGCGACAATTACGCCGACGCACTCGCGCGCGCGAAGGCGGAGAAGAAGCTGCTCTTCGTCGAGTTCACCGGCTCCGATTGGTGCCCGCCGTGCAAGAAACAGGCGGAGGAGGTTTTCTCGAAGCAGGAGTTTAAGGACTACGCCGCGAA
>JBBQIZ010000359.1:0-2202 GCA_038325425.1 Chthoniobacterales bacterium | reverse complement strand
CGACACGCAGTGGAGCAGCGACCAGCAGGTGCAGCTCGATCTCCGCCCCGGCCTCAACGTCATCGAGATCGCCTTCCGCAAGCTGCGCGGCGGCACCCCGCCCGCCATCCATCTCTACGACCCGCTCGGCCAGCGCCTCGCCGGTGTGCGCACGGCCGACGATGCCGCGTCGCTGACCGCCTTCACCGCCGCATGGGACAAAGCTAATGCCGGTGCGGGCACCGCGCTGCGCGTGCAGGCCGTGCCGAATCAGATGAAGTTCGCGCCCGCCGAACTGCGCGCCAAGGCCGGCGCGACCGTGCGCATCGTCTTCGAGAATCCCGATCTCATGCTGCACAACTTCGTCCTTTGCGCGCCCGGCTCCGCCGAGGAAATCGGCGCCCTCGCCGACGCCCTCGCAACCCAGCCCGACGGCCTCGCGAAACAATACCTCCCCGCATCGCCAAAGATCCTCCACGCCACGCCGCTCGTGCAGCCCAATCAAAAAGCGGAACTGACCTTCACCGCGCCCGCGCAGCCCGGCAGCTACCCATACCTCTGCACCTTCCCCGGCCACTGGCGCATCATGCGCGGCGTGCTCGTGGTGGAGTGAGTCGCGCATTTGCTCTCCCATCCACCCATGAAACACACACTCATCACCGCCTTGCTGCTAACACCGCTGGCGCTGCACGCCGCCAACCCCGCAGCGAAGAATGACGCGGCGTGGCTTCAATCCAAAGGCACGCTGCTCTTCCACGATGCCTTCGAGCGCGAGGAGGACGGCAATGGCATGAAGGCCATCGGCAACGGCTGGGAAAGTGCCACGGCGGATCGCACACCGCACATCAAGATGTCGGACCTCGATGGCGGCGTCTTGAAAGTGAACAGCGCATCGAAAGAGGCCGGGCACGCCGCGCACATTCACCACGACGCAGGCTTCGCGGACGGCGGAGTGATGGTGCGCTTTCGTTTTCCCGGACTGAGCAAGGACGAGTCACTCACCGTTGGCTTCGTGGATCGTGAGTTGAAAAACGTCCACGCGGGGCATCTCTGCTACGCGCTTCTCTACAAGAGCAGCATTCTGCTGAGGGATAACAAGACGGGCATCTCCGACGATGCGATTCGCAAGCGGCGGCAAGTCTTCCTTGATAGGAAAGAGCCGCTGCCCGCCGACCTCGATGCGCTGCTGAAGACGAAAGAACTCACCACGCCTTGGAAGTCCGACACCGAGTGGCATGACCTCATCATCGTCACCGAAGGCGACGAAATGCGGCTCACCATCGACGGCAAGGTCGTCGCCAGGCACCGCTCCGAAGGCTTCGCGCATCCGGTGAAACGCTGGTTGAGCTTCGGCATCCCGAGCACCGTGTGGATCGATGATGTAAAAATCTGGAAGATCCTCACCGCAGCACTCCACGCCGCCGATCCCAATCCGCAGCTATCAACTCTCGAAGCGTGCCAGCGAGATCGATCCGCGCAACCGGGCCCGCCGTGCCGGTCGATGCCGACTGTGAAATGGATCAGCGGGCAAAATGACCGGTAACCTTTCCGTCGCTCCGCGTTATACCTCTGCCTAACCCTCCTATGAAGCTCATCAAACTCTGTTCGCTAGTCCTCTTCGCGATTTCATCCCCCCTCGCCCGCTCGCAGAGCGATCCTGAATTTCCGCCGATGCCTCCGGTGCAGCCGCTTTCGCCCGCGGACGAGCAGAAGACCTTTCTCCTGCCTCCTGGCTATCGCATGGAGCTCGTCCTGAGCGAACCGGACATCACCGAGCCCGTCGCGATGGCCTTCGACGGCAACGGTCGTCTTTACGTCGCGGAGATGAACACCTACATGCAGGAGATCGACGGGAATGACCAGCACGTGCCGAAGAGCCGGGTCTCGGTGCACTGGTCGAGCCGAAACGACGGTGTCTTTGACCAGCATCGTGTCTTTGCGGATAATCTGATGCTTCCCCGCCTCCTCCTCCCGATCCACGACGGGGTCCTCATCGGGGAAACGGATACCAACGACATCTTTCTCTACCGCGACACCGACGGAGACGGAGTCAGCGACGAGAAACATTCCGTCTACGCAGGCGGCCCGCGCGGGGGCAACCTCGAGCACCAGCCCAGCGGCTTGACCTGGGGGATCGACAACTGGCTCTACATGGCCAACAACTCCTCTTCGGTGAACCGGTGGGACGCCTCGTCCGCCGCAGCACGATTGAGGTCAAGGACG
>JBBQIZ010000358.1:0-2428 GCA_038325425.1 Chthoniobacterales bacterium | reverse complement strand
GGCCGGTGAGCATGTGGTAGAGGGTGCAGCCGAGGCTGTAGATGTCGGCGCGGAAATCGATCTCCTTGTCGGCGCGGGCCTGCTCGGGGCTGATGTAATGCGGGGTGCCCATCATCGTGCCGGTCTGGGTCAGGCCGCTGGTGTTGCCGAGGAGGGATTTGGCGAGGCCGAGGTCGCCGACTTTGACGGTGCCGTCGGCGGCGAGGAAGATGTTGGCGGGCTTGATATCGCGATGGATGAGGTGGGCGGTGCGCCAGGCGTGTTCGAGGCCGCGCGCGACTTCGGCGGTGATGCGCAGGGCTTCGGGGGCGGGCAGGGCGCCGTCGCGCTTCAGGCGCCGCCCGAGGTCTTCGCCCTCGATCAGCTCCATGGCGATGTAATGGCAGTCGTCGGCTTCCCCGGCGGAGAAGACGTGGACGATATTCGGGTGGCTGAGGCTGGCGGCGACGCGGGCCTCGCGCTGGAAGCGAGAGACGGAATCCGCGTCTTCCATGAACTGGTGCGGCAGGATCTTCAGGGCGACGGTGCGTCCGAGCGAAATCTGTCGCGCCCGATAAACGGCGCCCATTCCACCCGCGCCGAGTCTCCCGAGGACCTCGAAGTCACCGATGACTTCGCGCAGCGGGGCGGGCGCACCGGACAGGCTGGAGCCGGTGCCCGTCGGCGGCGTCAGGAGCTGCGTCTCGTCGTCCTCGGGCCGCGCTGGAGCGTCTTCGTCGGGCATGTGCCCAAGGGCGTTAGCGAAGATCGGGGGCCTTGGCGAGGAGGAATTCGCAGGCGGCGGGTGCGTCATAAGGTGCGGCGGGGATTGCCCTGCCGGGGCGGAGTCGATACCTACTTCCGCACCGCGGCCCGCTCCGCATTTCCCTCCTCTATGAAAGCTCTCGTCAAAGCGAAATCCGAACCCGGCCTGTGGCTGCAGGATGTGCCCGATCCCAAATGCGGGATCAATGATGTGCTGATCCGCGTGGATCGGACCGGCATCTGCGGGACGGATCTGCACATTTACAAGTGGGATGCGTGGGCGCAGAAGACCATCCCGGTGCCGATGGTGGTGGGGCATGAGTTTGTCGGCGAGGTGGTGTATGTGGGCGAGAATGTGAACGACTTCTTCCCCGGCGAGATCGTGAGCGGGGAGGGGCATGTGGTCTGCGGGCGCTGCCGGAACTGTCTCGCGGGGCGGCGGCATCTGTGCGCGCATACGGTCGGCGTGGGGGTGAATCGCACGGGGGCCTTCGCGGAGTATCTGGCGCTGCCGATGACTAACGTTTGGCATCACCGGCCGGGGATCGATCTGGATGTGGCGAGCATTTTCGATCCGCTGGGCAATGCGGTGCATACGGCGCTGAGCTTCCCGGTGCTCGGGGAGGATGTGCTGATCACGGGCGCGGGGCCGATCGGGCTAATGGCGGCGGCGGTGGTGCGGCATGCGGGGGCGCGCTATGTGGTGATCACGGATGTGAACGAATACCGGCTCGACCTCGCGAGGCAGATGGGCGTGGACGTGGCGCTGAATGTCTCCCAGCAATCGCTCGCGGAGGTGCAGCAGCAGCTCGGCATGCAGGAAGGCTTCGACGTGGGGCTGGAGATGTCCGGCAACCCGGCGGCCTTCCGCTCGATGATCGACGCCATGGCCCACGGCGGGAAGATCGCGATGTTAGGCATCCCGAGCGAGGAGATCGCGATCGACTGGAACAAGGTGGTCTTTAATATGCTGACCGTGAAGGGCATCTATGGCCGGGAGATGTATGAGACTTGGTACAAGATGAGCGTGATGCTGCAGAGCGGGCTCGATATTGCGCCGGTCATCACGCACCGCTTTGGCGCGGGGGAGTTCGAGCGCGGCTTCGCGGCGATGCAGTCGGGCGAAAGCGGCAAGGTGATCCTCGACTGGAAGGTCTTCCGCTAAGGCGCGCCCCATGAATCTGCCCTCGCCCCTGCTCCTCGATCATCTCGGCGTCGCCGTCGGCGCGATGTCCGGGGCGCTCGCCGCGCGTGGCAAGCAGATCGATCTCTTCGGCGTGCTCGTGCTCGCGGTCGTCACCGCGTTTGGCGGCGCGACCGTGCGCGATGTGCTCGTCGGCGATCTACCGGTGGTCTGGCTGCGCGGGCCGTGGCTGCTCGTCAATGCCACGCTCGTCGGCCTGCTCACCTTCCTCATCGCCCGCCGCCTCGAACCGCCGCGCCGCGTTTTCCTCGTGGTCGATGCCTTCGTGCTCGCCGCCTTCGCCATGATCGGCACACGCAAAGGGCTGACGCTCGGCTTCTCCGCGCCGGTCTGCGTGCTGCTGGGGGTCATTACCGGCATCGCCGGCGGCATCCTGCGCGATGTGCTCATGCGCGAAGTGCCGACGGTGTTTCGCAGCGAGATCCATCTCTACGCCACCGCCGCCCTCTTCGGTTCCGCGCTTTGCGTGGCGCTGCGGCT
>JBBQIZ010000357.1:0-2437 GCA_038325425.1 Chthoniobacterales bacterium | reverse complement strand
CAGATAGTTGTCGTGGCATCCGTAGCTGTGACCGACAAAGTCCGTGTTGTTCTTGTAGAGCCGCGCCTCACGGCCTTCCGGCAGATGCGTGTTCCGGCGCTTCGCGCACTCCGCGAGGATGCGCTCACCCGCTTTGTCCTGGGCCACCAGTTCGCGGATCGTCGAACACTCGGGCGTCGAGTATTCCGGGTGCGCGTGGTCGTTGTAAAAACGCGCCCCGTTGCTCAGCACGAGGTCGCTTTTGATCTCCTGAAAACTCAACGGCCGGCTCTTATCGAGTTCGAAGTAAGCCGCCTCGTCCGTGTCCTGGAGCAGCTCCGCGGCACGAAAGCCACGCGCATCCTGGTGCGGATCTTCGAGGTTGTAATCCCATTTCATCGACGCGCCATGCTCGGTGTAGCTCCGCACGATCTCGATCGATTCGCGCACCACATCGAGATCGTCCGCCCCATCGACCGTGATGCCGTATTCCGTTTCGAGGCCGAAGACGCGTTTCATGGGCGGTATTGTCCGGCAGCGTCCGCGCGCTGGCAAGTGAGCGTCGTGTTACTTTGCCGGGACAACCCGGTCGAGGATCGGACGCAGCGCCTTCCGCCACTTGATGTATCCGGTGATATTCGGATGCCGCAGGTCGGGAAACTCCTCCGCCCGGCAAGCGCCGGTGCCGTCATCGAAGAGCGTCCAGGTATCACAGAAAACCACCCGTGCATTGTCCTTGAACGCCGCTTCGTAAAGCCCATTCAGTTCCTGAATCTTTTCCGGATAAAGCCCTTCTTTCGCGCCCCGCGGCATCACTTTATTGATCACGATCGGCAGGGCCGGATCTGACTCCTGCAGCGCCGCCACGATGGCCTGCAAGTTCTGCGCGACCGTCTCCGGCGCGGCCCCCTGGTCGAGATCGTTCGTCCCGATGAGGATCGAGACCGCGGCCGGCTTCAGGTCCAGCACATCGCCCTGCAACCGCGTCCGCAAACCCCGCGTCGTGTCGCCACTGATTCCGCGGTTCGCGACTTTCAGATGCGAAAAATCGGAGGTCAACGTCGCCCAGCCCTGGGTGATCGAATCGCCGAAGAACACGACTGCGCCGCGATCCGCTTCCTTCGATTTCGCCCATTGGTCGCGCCGGTTTTTCCATAAGGATCGGAACCACAGGCCCGACTGCATCGGCCCCTCGCCCGCGCAGAGATTGGAGGGCGGCTGCGCGAGCGGATGGGCAACGCTCTTCCACGGCACCACCGCACCGCGCTTCTGCGCAAACATCCACGGCAGCAATTCCGGCTCTTCATACGCGATCTTCCATGATTCGTGCCCCACACCGGGATACTCACTGTAAAGCGGCCCGCCGCCCGCGGTCTGCAGCGCGGCGATCATTTCCTGCGTGCGAATCGCGGGCACCGCCGCGTCGTTCACCCCGTGAAACGCCCACAGCGCCACGCCCTTGGCCACTCCGATACGCGCAGGATCCCCGCCGCCGCAGATCGGGACCGCCGCCGCCCAGCGTTGCGGCTGGCGGGTGAGAATATCCCACGTCCCGAAGCCGCCCATCGAGAGCCCGGTGACATACAGGCGATCCTTGTCGATGGGGAATTCCTTCAGCAACGCATCGACCGCTCTCAGCACGAGGACCATCGGCGCCGTCGGTTCCTCCTCGAACGCCGCCGCACCCGTCCAGCCCTTCACCGCCGACCACGTCTGCTCCGCCGGACACTGCGGTACGAGCACAAAACATGGATACTTCTCCCGCCACTCCGGCTTGAGAAAAGTGGACGCGCCATGCTTGAGCGGCGCGCTGTTGTCGGACCCCCGCTCGTCCGCACCATGCAGCATCAGCACGAGCGGATACTTCTTTTTGGGATCATAACTCCGCGGCTTGAGCAGGCGGCTTCCCAGTTGCAGTCCATCCGCATTGACGAAGGTGCGCGCTTCGTACTCTTCCATCGCCTGGGCGCCAGGCAGTGCCGTGAAAGCCAAAAAACAAAGCAGGAAGAGCGGCAGCGTTTTCATCGTAGCGCCAAGTTTGGGGTAGCCGCCAGGGAAGAGCCAGTGCGGGTTTTTGGCGCCCGCCGGGGAGCCCTCACGGACGCGAGGACACGTTGATTTTTCCGCCCGGCAAAAACCGCGCGTCCTCCGACCGCATCAAATCCTCACGCTGCTCGAAGGCGCCATCCCCCAATCGCTCGAGAATCCGGACCTCCTCGCCATCGCCCCGCGCACTGGTGAACAGAAACGTTTTGCCGTCCTCCGCCACGCCGTAGGCCGCCAGTTTCAGATCGGTGCGCAGCGCGACGCCGAGACATTCCAAACGATCCCCCTTCCGCCACTCACAGCCAGCGGAGAAAACGATCGCCGGATCTTGCGGCAGAGCGACCTGAACCGGCGGCAGCGACGCGAAGATTTCACGCACCAGCTTCCCCTGCGCGGAACTCGTTTCCCACAC
>JBBQIZ010000356.1:0-2441 GCA_038325425.1 Chthoniobacterales bacterium | reverse complement strand
GTGATCGCGCACGACAGGCCGTGCTGCTTGATCGTCGGGAAATCCGCGGGCGTGAGCAGTTCGATGGATTGCAGCCCCATGCCTTTGCCCGCCACGCACAGGTCTTCGAGGCTGATCTTCGGATAGCACCATTTGCAGACGCTGTGATTGATCCGGCCCTTGAGTGCGGCTTCGGCTTTGGCGAGGCGCGGAGTGAGGGCCGTCGCGGCGAGAGCGATGGAGGAGGTGCGGAGGAAGTTGCGGCGGGAGGAGTTCATACGCGCAACATGAACGCGGGCCTGCCGACTTGCCAAGCGGGCGGCGCGAGAATCGCCACCGGAGCCGAACGGCTGGCTGAGGGGCGGCTTGCTTGCTGCGGATGCGTTCCGCTACGCTTCTGCGCCCATGGATGTTCCCCGGCAGTCCTCATCAGTTTGGCGGTATGGCCTCGGCGGATTGCTGCTGGGTGCGTTCGGCGGTTGGGTGCTGTGGGGAGATGCGCCTCCGGCCAGCGATGGGCTGGCACGGGATGGCGGTGGACAGAAGACCGCGAGCGCGGAATCCGCCCTCGGCGCCGGGCAGTGGCGGACGCAGGACACGCACAGCGCCGAAAGCGGATCGACGACCGGCAACCGGAAGGTGGATTTTCTCACCGAGATGCGCGCGGGGATGAAGTTGGTCGCGGAGTGGGATCGCCTCCGCCGGCTCCATGCGACGATCGATTTGCTCGATCCGGCGGGTGTCCGGGAGGCCGCTTCGCAAGTGCGTTTTTTGCCGGCCAACCAGCGCTGGACGGTCGCCTGGGTTCTCGGAGAGCACTGGGCTGGATCCGATCCGGCCGCCGCCATGGCGTATGCGCGGGAACTGCATCCGGACGAAGGTGGCACGGCCATGATGAGCGGTGTCTTCCAGAAATGGGCGGCGGTCGATCCGGCCGGGGCGACGGCGTGGATCGAGGCCCTGCCGCCCGGGCTAGAGCGCAACACCTTCACCCGGACGCTGCTGCAGGCGATCACGAAGGGGAGTCCGGCGGCCGCTCTGGAGATGGCCGGGCGGCTGAAAGTCGACACCCGCGAGGGCGACATCATCGGCGGCATTCTCAGCCAATGGGCGGCGGATGATCCCGCCGCGGCGGCTAGCGCCGCGCTGGGTCTGCCCTTGGGGAATAGTCGCGACAACGCACTGAGTGGCATCGCGGGAACCTGGGCGTCCCATGATCCCGCGGCCGCGCTGGCGTGGGCGGGCCAGCTTTCCGAAGCGAAAATCCGTCGCGAGGCTCTCGTCTCCGCGGGTGCCGCGTGGGCTCGGAACGATCCCGCGGCGGCCGTGGCGTGGGCGCAATCGGGCACGCACGACCCCGTCACCCGGCAGGCGCTCCTGACCCGCACACTGAGCGAATGGATGAGCATCGACCCGGCCGCGGCGCAGGCGGAGATCCTTGCGCTCCCGGCCGGGCGGGAGCGCGAGACGGCGCTTTCGGCCGCCGTCCTGAGCCTGGGGCGAAAGGATTTTTCGGCGGCGCTGCAACTCCTCGGCCAGCTTCCGGCGGGGCGCACCCGGAGGGACGCCTCCCATCAGCTCATCTATAATTCCGATGCGATGATCGATCCGGGCGCCGCCGACCAGATTTACCGGACGCTCCAACCGTCGGAGCAAAACAACCTCGCCCCGAACATCGCGAGCCGAATGGCGCAGCATGACGTGGGCGCGGCGCTGCAGTGGGCCGAGGCGCTGTCGGCGGGACAGGCGCGGCGGCAGGCGCTGAACCAGGTGGCACAGACTTGGGCGCAGAACGATCCTCGCGCTGCCCTCGAATGGGTGCTGCAAAACATTCCACCCACGAAGGATGAAAACCCGCTCCACGGCCCGTTTTCACAATGGATGAATTCGGCCCCGGACGAGGCGTTGCAGTGGGCGATGACGCTGCCGGCGGGCGATGTCCGCGACCAACTGGGCAGCGGTGCGGTGGTTATCCTCGTGAGCACCGAGCCGGAACGCGCGCTGGCGATTTTCTCATCGCACCTCTCTCCGAAAGCGCAAGCGGGCGCGGCCTCCAGCGTGGCATCCGCTTGGGCGCAGCACGATCCCGCCGCAGCGCTGGCGTGGGTGGCGCAGTTGCCTGCCGGGGGCGGACGGCGCAGCGCGTTGTCGAGCGCGATGGGGCAATGGGCCGAAAGCGATCCTGTCGCCGCGACCGGTTGGCTGAGTCGCATGCCGGTGGGCGAGGAGCGCGATGCGGCGGTGGGCGCGTTTTCCTATCGGGCGCTGAACGTGGACCCCGAGAGTGCGCTCGCGTGGGCGGCGACCATTGGCAATCAAAGTGAGCGTGCGAATCAGATCGAGGGTCTGGCCGAAAATTGGTTGCGGAACGATCCCGCCGGAGCGCGGCAATGGATTCAGAATACGAACCAACTGCCGCCTGATCGAAAGGCGCAGCTTTTGCGCGAGTAGCGCAGGCCGCC
>JBBQIZ010000355.1:0-2452 GCA_038325425.1 Chthoniobacterales bacterium | reverse complement strand
AGCGTGCCGCTGCTGCTCGTCGATTGCGCGATCTCGCCGCAGGGCGATCTCGTGGTCTGCGCGCACACCGGCAAGCCGGACTGGGGCAATGGGCCGAAGGGCGAAGGGCGCATTTTCAAGATCAGCTACACGGACAAAACCGCGCCACAATCGGTGCTCGTGTGGCCGGGGAGCGAGGCGGAGACGGTGATCGCGTTCGACCGGAAGCTCGATGCCGCGACCGCGGCGCAGTGGACGATCGAAGCCGGGCGTTATGTGGATGCCGCGGATCGACTGGAAACGATGCGCCCCGGCTATGCCGTCGTGAATATGCAGCAGCGGCAGAAGCGGGAGGACGTGGCTGTCGAAGGCGTGCGGCTGAGCGACGACGGGCGCAGCCTCGTGATCCAATCGGCGCCGCGCACGGCGGCCATCAATTACGCGCTCGCGAGCAGCAGCGGGCTCGATCTGGCGCACGATCTTTCCGGCGTCGCCGCGACGTGGCAGCACGGAAACAAGGCGGTGGCCTGGTCCCTGCCGCATCCCGATTTCGTCGCCGCCCGCGAATTCACGCGGGGCAGCGTCCCGCACGACATCCTGTGGGAAAAGCTGGCCACGCCCGGCCAGCTCACGCTGCGCGCGCAACTCGATCTCACGCACATGCTCACGCCTCAGACGCAGCCGCTCTCGAAGCTCGAATACGAGCCCGAGCCGGAAACCGTGACCGTGACCTTCAAGAGCGACGCCGCGCTTTCGCTCGAAACGCCCGGCGCGAAAGTCGAGCGTGTCAGCGAAAACGAGGCGCGCCTCACCGTGGTGGCGCCGCGCGAAAATGAATGGCCCGCCTTTACCCTCACGCTCGCCACGCCCGCCAAGTCACTCGCCGTTTCCTACACCACCACGCGCGATTCGCGTCCGCGTGCGCTGGCCACGCGGCGTTTTCTCCTGCCTTTCGCCAAGCCTGGCGCGCCCGATGATCGTTCGCGCAAGATTCCCGAAATCGCCGGCGGCGACTGGAACGCCGGCCGCGCGCTCTTCAGCGGGAAAGCCGCCTGCGCGACGTGCCATCAACTCCGCGGCGAAGGCGTGCATGTCGGCCCCGAACTGGGCAACCTCATTCACTCCGACTACGCGAGCCTGCTGAAAAACATCGTGGACCCAAACGCCTCGATCAATCCGGATGCCGTCGGCTACACCGTGACGCTGAAGGACGGCACCGCGGTCGTCGGCACGCGACTCGGCGAAACCGAGACTGAACTGCAAATCGCGCAACCCGGCGGCGCCGTGGCCACGCTGAAGAAAGCGAACATCGCGGGCACCGAGCCGATGAACGTCTCGCTCATGCCGCCGGGCCTCGACAAGGTGCTGAGCAAGGAGGAGCGGCGCGACCTGATGACCTATCTGCTGACCGAAGCGCCCTCAGCGAAATAGACCTCTCCCCCATCACGAGCACTCGTCGCGGTGTTCCCGGCCGCACTTTCAAACCCCAAAACCCAACCCACTTCATGAGCACCCGCAAACTCAACATCGCCGTCATCGGGCTCGGCTTCGGCGCCGAGTTCATCCCGCTTTGGCAAAAGCATCCGCACACGAACTGTTACGCCATCTGCCAGCGCAACGCTGATAAACTCAAGGAAGTCGGCGACTACTGGGGCGTCGAAAAGCGCTACACGAGCTACGTGGAGTTGCTCAAGGATCCGGCCATCGACGCGGTGCATATCAATTCGCCAATCCCGAATCATGGCGAGCAATCCATCGCTGCGCTGAAGGCTGGCAAACACGTCGCCTGCACGGTTCCGATGGCGACGACGGTCGAGGAATGCCTGGAGATCATCCGCCTCACCGAGGAGACCGGGCTGACTTACATGATGATGGAGACCGTCGTGTATGCGCGCGAATACCTCTTCATGAAGGAGCTGCGCGACAAGGGCGAACTCGGCAAGCTCCAGTTCATTCAGGCCAGCCACCAGCAGGACATGGACGGCTGGCCGAACTACTGGCCCGGCCTGCCTCCGATGCATTACGCAACGCATTGCGTCGGCCCGGCGCTCGGGCTCGCAGGCGGTGATGCGGAATACGTGAGTTGCTTTGGCAGCGGCACGGTTCGCGAGGAATTGATCAAGCACTACAACTCGCCGTTCGCCGTCGAGACGGCGCACATCAAGGTGCGCAACTCGGACCTCAGCGCGCGCGTCATTCGCAGCCTCTTCGACACCGCGCGGCAGTACCGCGAGTCGATTGACATCTACGGCTCAAAGAAGAGCGTCGAGTGGCCGCTCATCGAGCACGAGCCGCTGGTCATCCACACCGCGAAGAAACCAGAGCCGCAGATTCCCGAAAAGGTGAAGTGCCCCGACTTCGCGGAGCGGCTGCCGGAGAGCATCCAGCGTTACACCACGAAGGGCGTTTACGATGCGGACGAATCAACGCATCTCAGCTTCACCCAAGGCGCCGGTCACGGCGGCAGCCACCC
>JBBQIZ010000354.1:0-2496 GCA_038325425.1 Chthoniobacterales bacterium | reverse complement strand
AGTGGCTCGATGGGCGTTTCGATGTGGGTAAGACGCTGCGCGGTTTGCCATGGCGTAGCGGAGGTGAATCGCGCGGCGCTCGGCGTCCTGGCTTGATTCCAGACGCGCGCGACGAGGCCGTGCTCGATGCCGTCGTCATGGATTTTCAACGCCCAGAGCAGCACGTCGGCATGGCTCACACCGAGCAGCGAATAGGTGGTCTCGGGATATGCGCAGCCGTCCTTCGAGATGATCGGCCCGGTCACGAATGGGTTCTGGTGCTCGAGAGCGAACTTCATCGCCGCCGTCTGGTCGTAGCCGCCATGCGCACGGAGGGCGAAGCGCTGGAGGAAATGGCGGTTGCCGTTTTGCGCGGCGATGCCGAGCGAAGGGCCATCGACCTGCCCGCCGGCGAGCAGATGGAGCTGCGGCGTGGCGGTGTCGAGCGTGGTGGGCGTGCTGTGGCCGAGTTTAGCGAAGGCGAGGTCGGGGTTGGAAATGGTCACGCCACGTTTGCCGGAGCCGTCACTGAGGTCGGCGAAATGATTCACCGTGAGGTAGTCGTAGCGCGCGTTACGATCGGCGTAGTCGCCGCCGGCGGAGTGGAGTTTGTTGAGGATCACCGCGCCCACTTCCTCGGTGCGCACGGCGGGCTCATTCAAGGCGAAGCTGAAGGCCCAATGCCGGACGTCGCTGAAGTTCGCGTTGATCTCATTCGCGATATCCACGCGGTCGGAGCCGCGATACAGCGTGATGGCAGTGGCGTGCTCCAAGCCCGCCTCGCTGCGGGCGCGGACGGTCACGGAAACGGGGCCGCGGTTTTCCACGCGCAACGGCTCGCCGTCGTCGCTCTTCGCGGCGAAGTCGTTCACCATTAGGCCGCCGATCGTGGCCGCGAGCTCGGTGTCGCCGCGGCGTTTGTCGATGAAGCTTCGGATCGCGCCGTCGCGCTCGATCACGAGTTTCACCGAGTCATTTTCAAACGTGGAGTCCGCTTCCCCGCTGACCGTCGCGGCCTCGTCCGTCGGTGCAGTGCCGGGACCGGGCTGGATTTCAAAGACCTTGTAGCCCGCGGAAGGAACGTCGCTCGCAAGAATGCGGAGATGCGGCGCGCCATCCAGTTTCACGAGCTGGTGCGGCACGTCCTGCCCGCTCGCCAGGTCGCGCACGTGAATGTCGTGGGCGCCGTGGTAGGCGAAGTCCGCGTGTTGCGTGCGCGGCCAGCCGAGCGGATTCAGCACGAAGAACCGGTTCGCCTTTTCCGGGCGCGGAATCATGCCGCCGAGCCGGGTGGCAGCCTCTCCCTCAATGGCCTGCACGTAGCCCTCGATCTCCGCCGCGAGTTGCGCCTGCCACGCGGCGCGGTGCGGGCGCGAGATGGGTCCGTCCGCCGTCCAGTTGTGCTCCCAATACAGGCCGAGCGCATGGAAGGCCCGGTCGCGCGCCGCCGTGTGCAGCCGCATGAAAGGCGGATACTTCATGCTCACCAGCGCGGCGAGCAACTCGGCCGCGCGCAGCTTTTCCACCGCTCGCTTCACCCGCGCGGAGGTCTCCGACATGGATGCGGAGTAAAGATCCCATTCGTTGCCAAAGGTCACCGTCGTGCTGTCGAGCGTGGCGCCGTGCGTCTTCTCGAAGTCCTCGAAAAAGTCCTGCTCGTTCGAGACGATGACCTGCCGCTGCTGATTGCTCTGCTCCTGCGCGATGGCATGGAAATGACCGGTCTGCGGATACTTTTTCGGATCGGGCGCGTAAGGCACTCCCGTCTTGCGATCGAGCGCGTCCCAGCCGAATCCAAAGGCGGCCCGCACGCGGTATGGCTCGTCCGCTCCCGGCGCGCGATAGCGGCTCAGGAACCCGCGATCGGCATCGAGAAAACGGATCGCCGCCACCGGATCGAACGCCTCGGCATAGCCGCCGCTGTGCTGATTCCCAGCCGGCGCGAGCGAGTGCCACTTCAGCAACAGCCGCTGCCCGTCATGCCCGGTCCACCAATAGATCTCGCGGTCGCGCGCGCCGAGCGCCTCGTTGCTCAGCGTGCTCGCGCAGCCGCAGACGCCACGCCACGAGTAGCGCGCGCCCGACCCGGCAAAGAGCGACGCGAGCCCGAGCGGGAGCGTCTGATTTTCCATGGCCACCGCGAGCGGGAAACGCAACCCGTGCCGCCGCTCCAGCCGCCCCGCGTAATACATCCCGCGCAGCACCGCCTCCCCCGGCTGCCCGCCGTAGCAGGAGACGAGCGTATTGAGCGGCGAGCCGATCGTGCCGTCCTTCACCCGCGCGATGAGCCGGGCGAACTCCGCGGGCGTCTTCTTCTGCTCGTAATTCCAAAGCCAGTAACTGCCGTCGGTATTGAAGCGGTTGCGGTAGGCGGGCGCGTTCCCGGCGGTCTCGTCCGCGAGCTTCAAATGGAAGTCGAGCAGCTCGACGAACACGTCCCCGTAGGTGTCCGCGTCCGCCGTCCACATGAAGTCGGTGTGCTCCTCGTTGGAAAGGTAGATGCGCGTTGGCTCGGCG
>JBBQIZ010000353.1:0-2502 GCA_038325425.1 Chthoniobacterales bacterium | reverse complement strand
GTGGGACTTCACCGGCATGAAAAACGCCGCGCTCGCCACACCCGAAGACCCCGTGATGCTCACCGCCACCTGGCGCGTCGCCGCCGGAGCGAAGGGCTACCGCATCCGCTCCACGCCGGAAAACAAATGGAGCGTGCTCTTTCTCAACGCCGTGCGCGGCAAGGAACTGGAGCGCACCCAGGTGCTCTTCCCCGGCGAGGGCAGCTTCACCCTGGAGGTCGCGCCGCCGGCGCCGGCGGCGAAGGTCGGCGCGCGGCCGTGGTGGCGGCGGCTGTTCGGAGCCTGAATGGGCGAAGGATCGCAAATCCCACGGTCCACGCTCCAAAGAATTTCGAACGGTGTGAAACTCGGGAAGGTCCGGCCCTTGGGATTTGCGATTTGAGTTTTTGCCCGAGATGAAAAAACACGTCCTCGTCGTCGAAGACGACCCGCACATTCGCCTCGGCCTCTGCGATGCGCTGCGCGGCGAAAACTACGACGTGACCGAGTGCGGCACCGGCACCCACGCCCTCGGCCAGCTCCGCCAGGCGCGGCCCGATCTCGTGATCCTCGACCTCATGCTGCCCGGCAAAAGCGGCTACGATCTCTGCCGCGAAATCCGCGCGCAGAAAAACCGCGTCCCCATTCTCATGCTCTCCGCGAAAGGGCAGGAGATCGACAAAGTGGTGGGCCTCGAACTCGGCGCCGACGACTACGTCACCAAACCCTTTTCGCTGCGCGAGCTGCTCGCCCGCGTCCACGCGCTTCTGCGCCGCGCCACGCCGGGTGCGGTCACTGCCGATCTGCCCGATGCGATCGCCTTCGGTAAAGTGCGCGTCGATTGCAAAGCCTTGCGCGGCACGCGGGGCAAAGAGTCGTTCGAGCTCACTCCGCGCGAACTGAAAGTCCTCGCCGTCCTCCACCGTGAACGCGGCAATGCCGTCTCGCGCGAGACCATTCTCACCGAAGTCTGGGGCATCGAATATTACGGCACCACGCGCACGCTCGATCAGCTCGTGGTCAAGCTCCGGCAAAAGATCGAAGCCACCCCCGGCGACCCGCAGCACCTGCTCACGGTCCACGGCCTCGGCTATCGGCTGGAGGCGTGAATCACCGGGCGGCGTCGAGCACGCCGCCCGCGCGCACCAGCCCCGCCTGGCGCAAATCCGCGAGGCGGATTCTGACCGTGGCTTCGGGCATGCCCGGCCCGAGTTCCTCGGCGGCGAGGTGAAAGACGACGTGCTCCTGAAGATCAAGCGTCCACTGCAGCCGCGCCACGGCACCGGCGGAGACGGGCGTCTGCCCTTTTTCGGTGGCACCTTCCTCGAAAAGCCCGGCATTGAGCCGGGCGGCCAGCGCGGCGCGCCACTCGCTCTCCGGAGCGAAGAGATTTTCGATGGCGAGGAAGCGACTGGTCGGGAAGTGGTAGTTGAAGCCCGGATGACTCGCCCGACCGTGCGGTCCGCCGGTATAGGATGTGACGGTAAACTCGATGCTGAGCGTGTCGCGGTGACGGCTGCGAATGGCGAACTGCACGCCGAAGCTCGGCGGATCGACCGCGGCGAGATCCGCGGGCAGCGGTTTCACCGCGGCGAGAAATGCCCCCCGCTCACGTTCGACAAACTCGGCGAGGCGGGCATTGATCGTCTGCCAATGCGCGCCATCCGGGCCGGCAGTGTCGAACTGCGGATAACTCACCTGCAGTTCGGAGATCCCTTCCCGGCCCTGGCGAAAGGCGACGTCGTAGCGCGGCAGCGGCGGGGCATCGGCGGCGACGGGCACCGCGCGAAAGTGATATTCGCGATCGGTGCCGAGATCGGTGATCAATTGAGGGCGGCGCTCGCCCGTTGGGTCATCCTCGGCAGGCAGGAGTTGCGCGATGCCGGTCGTCTCTTTGCCATCCGGATCAGCAAAGCGCAGGATGAACTTTCCCTCGGGCTGGGCAGTGCCGGTCACGGGCACCCCGCGTCCGAGGGTGCCTCCGGCGCGCCATTCGCCGCTGACTTTTTCCCCCTGCGAGCGCAGAAATAGGACGCCGGCCGCCGTCGGCGAATCGTGTTCGCTGCCTTGGAAGATCCATTCCCCGGGCTCCGCGGCCGGCGCCGTGACGGCGAAGCCAAGCACCGCCACACCGGTCAGGCAAAGAGCAGGCAGCCAGCCGAAAACCGACGCGGAACGGAGCGGAAGCGGAAGAGTGTTCATGCGAAGCGAGGAAGAAGGCGGCAGTCTCGCGCCGAGCGCGGGAGTTTTTCCAGCCCCAAGCGCACGGGCGCGGATTGCGAAAATCGCCGCGTGTTGTAACCATCGGCCCTTCCCCCGCGTCTGGAAATGCGATGCCCACTGCCCTCGCGCTCCCCTGCCCCGAGGCGAAGGCCTTATTTCCCGATGAGTTCACTCGCCCTTTCCTGGCCCGCATTGCCATCCGCCTTCCTTGCCGTTAAGACGCCGCCGATGGCTGACGTCTCCCCGCCCACCGATGAAGCGCTCGTCTCTGCCGCGCTCGGCGGGGATGACGACGCATTT
>JBBQIZ010000352.1:0-2503 GCA_038325425.1 Chthoniobacterales bacterium | reverse complement strand
GCTCAGGTGCTGCGTGCCGGCGGCGGCGAAGCCGATGATGTGCACGAAGGACGTCGCGGTGAAGGCGTCGTCATCCGGCCCCCAGCCCGACGCATTATTGGCAAAGGACTGCGGGCCGACGACGGGCTGCTCGAACCCGGCATTTTCGATCGCATACACGATCTCCGGCTTGAACTTCATCCGGTAAAACGCCTTCGGACCGGGGTGCGGCAGGATGAGGTTCACAGCGGTGAAGCGCGGCGTGACCATGCCGTCGCCAGTGCCGGTCGGCGTCCACGTCACGAAGTCCGTGGTCTGCTCGATGAAGAAGCCGGCGGTGGCGTCTTTGCGCACCGGGAGGACGACGAAAGTGCCGCCGGGGTCAGGCGCGGGCAGGCCGAGGCCGTAGTCCGGGCGCAGCAGAGCGACTTGGTCGATGAAGCCGCGGTCCTGGCCGAAGTTCAGGGAACTGTCTTTCTGGTAGCGCCAGCGCAACACGTGGGTGCCGGCGGGAATGTCGAGGGCGACGGGGCGCCAGCCGCTTTCACCGGAGATCGGCGCGACGGCGGGCTCACCGTCCATCTCGAAGCGGAGGAAGTCGTAGCCGGCTTTGCTGCTCACTTTCCAGTGGAAGAAGAGTTTCTTCGGCCCGACGACGGTGGTGGTGAGGGTGGTGCTCTGGCTGGCGCCGATCAGGCCGTGCGTGGCGCTGTCGAGGCCGCCATTGGTGGCATCGGGGCGCGCGTGCCACGGGTTGTCGCCAAAGGTCTCCCAGCGCGAGCCCCAGCGGTCGAGGCCGCGCCCAGGATGCATCAGGCCTTCCTGAAATTCGATCTGGTCGATCCAGCCCTGCCCGATCGCGTTTGTCGCATCGTAGAAAAACGGCATCCGCAAGGTCCGCGATCCAGGGCTGACTGGCGAAATTCTCGACCACAAGGTTCGAAGCATTCGCCGGGAGATCGACGGCATCGCGCAGGCTCGCGGGCAGCGGGATAATCTCCAATTCATCCACGTAGCCGAAGCTCGCTTCCGTCTGCGGCTTGAACCACGACCAGCGGACCGTCTGCGGCCCGGCGGCCAGTTCCACGGAGTAGCGGCTCCAGGAATTGCCGGAGTTGTGCAGGATGGAGCTGCCGAAGTTTGGCCCCCACTGCGCGCGCAACTGCCCGGTCGGTCCCGTCTGCACCATGCGGAAGCGGATCAGCGCCGGGCCCGGGATGATCGTCTCCATGTCGGAGCGCTGCTGCGCGGCGATGTTGCCCGACTCCGCGATGTCGTTCGTCGGCACGCCGGAATTGCTGACCGCGAGCAGGTTCCAGCGGGCGCTCGACCCCGCGGGTTCGGTGAAGGCGACGGTGAGATTATCGACCGCCTCGGGCAGGTTGTTGAACTCCAGATTGTCGATCCACCCGGCGTCGCCGCCGCTGCTCACCGAACCGTCCTTTTCATAAGCCCAGTGCAGCGTGCGTTCGCCGGCGGGCACTTCGTAAGTCACCGTGGCCGCTCAGGTTGATCGTCGCTTCCGGCGCGCTGCCAAATTGCGTCAGCGGCTCCACATGGTGCGAAAGGCGCGCCTCGTGATTGTCGGTCTGGTAATAGAGCGGCTGGCCATTCCATCTTCGTCGCGGGCTGGACGAAACGCGGATCGAACACCTTCGCTGCCGCCACCGGCCCCGCGATCGGCACCCCGCCGGGACCGAAGCGGCGCCCGGCGGGTCCGGCCGGAGCGACCGGCCCGGGATTCGGCACCGCGGACGGAACGACGAACGGTGTCCCCGGAACCGGCGCCGCCGCCACCGCAACCATCGGGCTGACCGCCGGCGGCCTGGCGGCCGGGGCGTTTTGCCCGACCGCCGACGGAGCGGCGGGACTCGGGGAAATCGGCCCGGGCGTGACCGCGACCGCGGAAGCTCCCGGCACCGCGACTGCCATTGCCGGTGGTGTAGCGGCGCGCTCTTTCAGCGCACTCTTCGCCCCGCCGGCATCCGGCGAAGAGGTCGCCGGCCGCTCGGCGAAGTAAAAAATGCTCCCACCGAATGCGGCACCGAGGAAAACAATCGCCAGCAGGCCGAGCCGAGCTTTCATGGCTGGGCCGCCCTTTTCCCCCAGCCCTCCTCACCAGAGCGCGGATCAGTGGTCGGGACGATGAAACTCCGGCCCGAGGGACGCGGAGTGGCGGCCCCGGTGCGCGAGACACCGGACTCGGGATGTTGACCAGAAAGCAGTGGTGGAAACCCCATAAAAAAAGCAGCCCCGTCACGCCCCTCAAACAAGCGTCCGCGCTACTGCGTCGGTTCCTACCCGCTTCGCCGCGCCGGTGGCGGGGAATTTTTCGACGCCCCAATGTAACATTTCCGCGCGACCGCCGACGCGCGTCGAGCGCGTTGCGCTTTACCTCGATCACCGCCTCGGCATTGACCACCGTCTGATCGGCGCCCGGCATCGCCGCCACATCGGCCTGCTGCCCCGCCAGCGTCAGCGTGCCAAAGGCCAGCGTCGGGGCGAAATGTTGCCAAATCCCCAC
>JBBQIZ010000351.1:0-2560 GCA_038325425.1 Chthoniobacterales bacterium | reverse complement strand
GATGGAAGTGCCGCGCGTTCACGAGTTCCGGCGCGTGCTGGTGGCGGTGGATCTGAACGAAAAATACGGTTTCGCCGCGCCTTACGGATACGGCATTTGCAGCCCCGGCGGCACGGTGCGCCTCGTACATGTCGTCTCCTCTCAGGAGCCCCTGAGCCGGATCGCGCACGGCGATGAAGTCGCGCAATCCGAGGCCCGGCTGCGCGCACTCGCGCCGCACGAAGCGGAGGCGTGCGGCATCACGACCGAAGTCGAAGTCATCGACAGCCGAGAAATCGCGCAGGACATCTGCGCGGTGGCGGAGCGCTTCAACGCCGATGCCATCTGCATCGGCAGCCACACCCGGCCCGGCCTGGGCGCGAAGGTGCTCGGCTCCGTCTCGCTCGGCGTGCTCCAGCAATGCCGCCGCCCCGTGCTCGTCGTCCGCCCGCCGGCGGAGTGATTTTTATGAACTACCAAAAATATCATCCGCCCGCTGAGGCGGCCGAAATTCTCACCGCATGTCCGTCGCTCACCATCGCGCAGTCTGTAGCGGAATTGGTCGATCTCGCGTGCGGCGGGGCGCGGAGCGACCGCTTCGAGGTGGCCTACGAAGTGGCCGGGAAGGGCCGCGTCGTCGAGGCGACAGTGGCGCGCGTGCGCAATGGCGTGGCGGCGAATTATCCCGAGCCTTACATGCGGCGGCGCGATCCCGATTGCATGGTCATCGGCGATGATCGGCCAAGCGATAAACAAGGCTTTCGCGCGCGCTTTGGCGGTGAGTTCGCGCCGCTGCGGGCGGAGACCTTCGCGTGGTTGAAGACCCAGCCGCTGGCGATGTTTGGCTTTGTCGCCGGGCAAGAAGGCATGGGCATGGATGCGCTGGTTATCGCCCCGGCCAATGCCGGCTTTTTTGCCCTCGGCCTGGCGTTGCTTCAGGGCATCGTGGCGGAGGACGACCTGCCGGCGGACTTTGATCCCAAGACGATCATCTACGTCGCGCCGCCTTTCCGGCACACGCATTTCAGCGGGCGGCAGATCGTGGTGCACAACCGGTGCGAAGGGCTGCATGAAATGTTTTCCTACAATCTCTACCCCGGCCCGAGTGCGAAAAAGGGCATCTACGGCGCGCTCATCGCGCTGGGCGAGCGCGAGGCCTGGCTGACCGCCCACTGCTCGACGGTGCAGGTGGTCACGCCTTACGACAACATCGTCACGATCATGCACGAAGGCGCGAGCGGCGGCGGTAAAAGCGAGATGCTCGAACACGCGCACCGCGAGGAAGACGCCCGCCTGCTGCTCGGCGTCAACACGGTCACCGGCGAGCGGCGCCACCTGGAAATGCCGCGCTCGTGCGAGTTGCGTCCCGTCACCGACGACATGGCGCTCTGCCATCCTTCGCTGCAAAAGCACGCGGGCAAATTGACCGTGACCGACGCCGAGGATGCGTGGTTCGTCCGCGTCAATCACATCGACCGCTACGGCACCGACGTGCATCTGGAGCGGCTCACGGCGCAGCCTTCCGAGCCGCTGCTCTTCATGAGCATCGACGCCGTGCCGGGCAGCCGGGCGCTGATTTGGGAGCACATCGAGGACGCGCCGGGCGAGCCCTGCCCGAACCCGCGCGTGATCATTCCGCGTCGCATCATTCCCCGCATTGTGAACGAGCCGGTCACCGTGGACATCCGCAGCTTCGGAGTGCGCACGCCGCCTTGCACCCGCGAGCAGCCCAGCTACGGCATCATCGGTCTTTTTCACCTGCTACCGCCGGCACTGGCGTGGCTGTGGCGGCTGGTCGCGCCGCGCGGGCACGCCAATCCGAGCATCCTCGATAGTGCCGGCATGAGCAGCGAAGGCGTTGGCTCGTATTGGCCCTTTGCCACGGGCCGCCGCGTGGACCAGGCGAACCTGCTGCTGCGGCAATTCGAGGAGCACACGCGGACGCGTTACATCCTCTGCCCGAATCAGCACATCGGCGCGTGGAAGGTCGGCTTCATGCCGCAATGGATCGCGCGCGACTATCTCGCGCGGCGCGGCGGCGCTCCCTTCAAGCCCGAGCAAATCCGCCCTGCGCGCTGCCCGCTGCTCGGCTCCACGCTGCACCAGTTGCAGGTCGAGGGCCGGCCGGTGGCGCGCTGGTTTCTGCAAGTGGACACGCAGCCGGAAGTCGGCGAGGCGGGCTACGACGCGGGCGCGGAAATTCTCACGCAGTTTTTCCACCAATGCCTCGCCGAGTTCCGCGAACCGGACCTTGCGCCGCTCGGCCGGCAGATCATCGAGTGCTGTCTCAGCGGCGGCAGCATCGACCAATACGAAGCACTCATCCGGGTGGAACCGGGAACCAGCGCGTGAAAGAACTCGCCCAAATTTCCTGGCACCAACTCCCCGCTGAGGAAGCCGCCGCACAGCTCGAGAGCGACCCCGTGCGCGGGCTGGCGCAGGCCGAGGTGGAAGTGCGGCAGCGGCAGTTTGGCCTGAACCAGATGACCGCGCGGAAGCGCATGAGCGAATGGATGCGCTTCCTTTTGCAGTTCCATCAGCCGCTCATTTACATCCTGCTCGCGGCCACGGCGATCACCGG
>JBBQIZ010000350.1:0-2577 GCA_038325425.1 Chthoniobacterales bacterium | reverse complement strand
CTGACCCAGACGACCGACTTTCGCAACGACCCGATCAATCCCGGCCGCGGCTTTGTCTTCACGACTTCGTTTGAGCTTTCCGCGATCGCCAACGAACCCGCGTTCACCCGCAGTATCGCGCGCTTTTCCTACTATCTGCCGCTCGGCAAAACGTTGCTGGCCTTCGGCGCGCGCGTCGGCTCGATCTCGCCGATCGCCGATAACCTGCCGATCGATGTGCGCTTTTTCAATGGCGGCGGCACGACCGTCCGCAGCTTTGCCGAGCGCGAACTCGGAGCCAAAGATTCCGGCGGCAATCCGCTCGGCGGCGATCTCTATACGGTCTTGAATGCCGAGTACACCTTTCCGCTTTTCGGCGCGCTGCAGGGCGCTGCGTTTGTCGATGCCGGCAGCCTGAAAAACGAAGACGTCGAGGACTCCGGCGAACTGCGTTACGCCGTCGGCCTCGGCCTCCGTTACAAGCTCCCCATCGGCCCGCTGCGGCTCGACTACGGCGTCAACCCCACGCCCCAGGCGGACGAAGAGTTCGGCGCGTTTCATTTCAGCTTCGGCTTCGCGTTTTAGAGCCGTCGGGGAAAATCCGCGCTGGCCTCGGCGCGGCGACGGTGGGAAAAGCGCGGGCGTCGCATGGCCCTGCCCGCTTCCCACACCCGCCGTCACTTTCTCCGCACGCTCGTCGCCGCCGGCCTCGTCGCGCCCGCCGTGGCGCGCAGCGCCGAGGGTCGCGAGGCGCTGGAGATCCTCGTCGATCCCAAGGGCTGGGGCGTGGCTGCGCCGGATGACATCCGCACGGTCGTGCTCAGCGCCGCCGGGGAAGTCTGGCGCTGGTGCCCCGGCGAACGGCTCCGGCCGATCCGCCTTTATCACCGCCCCGATTTCCCCCAGACCGATTTCACCCACGACTGGCGCGGGCGCATCCGCATCGGGCTGGCCTCGCAGGACACGCGCTGGTCGCAGATGGCTTTCCAGTTCGGGCACGAATTCATCCACGTCCTCGCCCAGCACAGCGATTCCGCCCGCCGCGCGTGGCGCACCCCGCGCCAGGCGAATCTCTGGTTCGAGGAATGTCTCTGCGAGACCGCGTCGCTCTTCATCCTCCGCCGCATGGCCGCGCGCTGGGTGGGCGAAGCGCCGCATCCGCACTGGCGCGACTACGCCCCGGCCCTCGCCAAGTATGCTGCGGATCGCCTCGCCCGCGCCGAGCATCAGCTCCCCGACGGGCAATCCTTTGCCGAGTGGTTCCGCGCGCACGAAGCCGGGCTGCGGACGAATCCCGTCGAGCGCGCGAAGAATGTGATCGTCGCCCGCCAGATGCTGCCCCTGCTCGAAGCCGACCCCGCCGCGTGGGCGGCGGCCTGTTATCTCAATCTCGGCCGGCGCGACCGCGACAAATCGCGCGCGCAATACTTCGCCGAATGGCAGGCCGCGAGCCCCGCGGCGCTGCGCCCACACATCGCGCGGCTGGCGGCGCTCTTTTCTTCGACCACGTAAGGCGGAGAGGGTTTACCGCAGAGGCGCGAGAGGACGCGGAGGGCCGCAGAGGTTTGGAAATCACGGGCTTCGCGTGTGGTGTTCCGATGGGGCTGCATCGTCTCCTCTGCGGCCCTCTGCGGCCTCTGCGTCCTCTGCGGTAAAAGCCGCCGTCGCCGTTGGGCTGCGCGGAGAAAAAGGCGTGCGGCGCGGAGGCGCGGTGTTACAAATCGCGCCTCCTATGACCCCCGCCCTTCGGTTCACCCTGCCCGCTTTCCTCGCCACCGCGCTGCTCCACAGCGCCGCCTTCGCCCAAGCCCCGGCGACGCCCAAACCCGCAACGGCCACGCCCGCGCCGAAGCCCAAGCCCACGCCGCCGCCGGTGCTCGACAAGCTCGGGATCAAACTCATCCCGCAGCCGGGCGTGAAGATCGCCGATGCGGATCGCGCGGAGCTGTCCGCCGGGGTCGCCGCGCTCGGAAAGGAAATCGATTCCTTGCGCAGCGCGCTCAAGGTAAAGCCCGACCTGCTCGCGCTCCTGCCCGACGTCCTCATCTTCCACAAGGCCGTCGATTGGGCGCTGCGCTACGACGAATTCTTCAATGAAAAGCAGGTCGCCACGGCGAAGAAATTCCTCGAGATGGGCCTGACCCGCGCGCAGGAGTTACGCGCCGGCAAACCCTCGTGGAACGCCATCTCCGGCGCCGATACGAAGCCGACCGCCGACGGCAAGGGCACGCTCCCCGCGATGCTCGTGCGCGGTTACGTCTCGAAGATCGACGGCTCCGTGCAACCTTACGGCATCGTGCTGCCGGAGGATTACCGGCCGGGCGAGAAGACCGCGCGCCGGCTCGATTTCTGGGCGCACGGGCGCGGCGAGACGCTCTCCGAACTCGACTTCCTCAACCAGCGCCTCACGAACAAAGGTGAGTTCACGCCGCCGGGTACGATCGTGCTCCACCTCTACGGCCGCTACTGCAACGCCAACAAATTTGCCGGCGAGGTCGACCTCTTCGAGGCGCTGGCCGACGCGAAGAAGCATTACGCCATCGACGACAGCAAACTCGTCATGCGCGGCTTCTCCATGGGCGGCGCGGCGGTCTGGCA
>JBBQIZ010000349.1:0-2657 GCA_038325425.1 Chthoniobacterales bacterium | reverse complement strand
GCCGCAGGAAAATCACCGCTGTGCGAAGCCATCATCGCCCTCAACGGCACTGGCCGTGGCCTGATCAATAACGTCTGCGTGCTCTCCGATGTCGCGCCAGGCTACGCGCCGCCGGGCCAGGCGCTGATCTCCATCTCCGTCCTCGGCGCGCCCGCGATTCCGGATTTTGAAACGCAGATCATCGCGGAACTCGAAGCGTGGTTCGGTCCGGAAGTGCGCGGATGGCGGCACCTCCGCACCGACCGGATCGAGCGCGCCCTGCCCGAGCAGCCACCCATCACCGGACCGCTCGGACCGTGCTTTCGGGAAATCGACGGAATCTTCGTGTGCGGGGACCACCTGACCAGCGCGTCCATCGAGGGCGCGATCGTCTCCGGCCTCCGCACCGCGGATGCCCTCCTCCGCTCGCCAGCCCCTCGCTGCGTGTGAGGGAGGGATTTGCCGCGAGCGTACCTGAGCGACTGAGTCTGCCCGCGAGCCCGGAAAATCCTCAGTGCTGGCTCGCCGCTCCCTTGACCCAGCCCGAGAGTCGCACCCGCTCCACCAGGGCCCTGTGCGGAACAATCAGTGCGGCGAGACCGCCGAGCATGGGCAGCGACGCGGCCGCGAGGATGAGGCCGAGCGTGCGGATCCCGTAAAGCTGGCGGGCAAAAATGGTGTCGAGCGCGCACCACTTTATTCGCGCGGGACGTAACATAGGGGACTCAAGATCCGCGATTCCTTCATGACTGCTTTCACCCCTGACTCTGCGGCTTTTGCTTTCGCGGAATGACCACCGCCTCTGCAACTCCGCGCCGTCCTGACGAGGAGCGGCGTCTCGCGGCGCGCGAGCGTCCCGAGGGAAGTCCGGTCATGTATCAGCAATGGTGCGATCTGCTTTTCCTGCACTGGGAATATCCCGCGGCGGTCATTCAGGCGACGCTGCCGGAAGGGCTGTTCGTGGATACCTTCGGCGGCAAGGCTTATCTCGGCATCGTGCCGTTCTTCATGCGTAACATCCGCCCGCGCTTCCTGCCTGCCGTGCCGGGGATCTCGGATTTCATGGAGCTTAATTTGCGCACCTACGTGCATGACCGATTCGGTGTGCCGGGCGTGTGGTTCTATTCGCTTGATGCGAATCAATGGCTCGCGGTGAAAATTGCGCGGCGGTTTTTCCATCTGCCCTACGAGCACGCGAAGATGAGAGCGCGCCGCACGCCGGACGGGCGCATCCGCTACGATTCGCTGCGCACCGGCGACCGGGCCAACGGCGCGCGCTGTTTCTTTGATTACGCCCCCGGCGCGGAATTGCCGCTGCCTTCGCCCGACTCGCTGGAATTCTTTCTCGTCGAACGCTATCGGCTCTATTCCCGCCCGCCCGAAGGTCTCCGGCGCGGCGCGGTTTTTCACGAGCCGTATCCGCTCTGCCGCGCCGCGGTGGCGGCGTGGGATGAGCACTTGCTGACGCTCAACGGCTTCGCACCGACGGGCCGCCCGCCCGATCACATCGTCATGTCGCGCGGCGTGGACGTGACGATCTTTCCCCTCGAAAGAGTTTGAGATCATTGGCTGGCGGGGTGTGACAGCGGTCGGCGTGAAAGCATCCGCATGACCCCAGCGGGCGAATCCAATTCGAGGCGCTTGTGAAAAGTTTCACAAGCCCATCGTTCAACGGAAATCCCTTCGTTCTCATGCTCGCCCTCATCTTCCTCGTCCTTCTCGGCATTCTTGGCTCAGCGCTGCTCATGTTTTGGTGGGCGGCCTCGGTCGGTCAGTTTGAGAACATCGAGGAGGGGGCGCTCGCGGTCTTCGACACGGACGAACCCGCAGGCCAGACGACCGATTCATTTCCCGATCCACGCCGATGAAGACTGCCTCACTGCCCTACGTCGAACATCATCGGGAATCATTGGAGAAGGTAGTCCATCTCCGGATCGAAGTGGACCGTGCAGCGCGCGCGCCCATCACCGCATTTTTTGTGACGGCGGTTTTCTGGCTGTTGTTCGGCTCGCTGCTCGCACTCGTGGCGTCGATCAAGCTCCACACTCCGGGATTCCTTGCGGATGCAGCCTGGCTGACGTTTGGCCGGGTGCGTCCCGCGCATCTCGATTCGGTTATTTACGGGTGGTGTTCGGCGGCTGGTATCGGAGTCGGATTGTGGATGACCAGCCGCCTGTGCCGTGCGCCGATTCGCCACCGCCGTTTGCTGCTCGGCTCGGCGGTGCTTTGGAATATCGGAAACGCGATGGGTCTGGTGGGCGTGCTGGGTGGCTGGAGCACTTCGGTGGAATGGCTGGAGTATCCTCCGCTCGCAGCGTTGGTGCTGACGGCCGCCTTTGTGCCCGTGATGATCGAGGCGGTGAGCATGGTGCGGCGGCGTCAACCGGGCCACGTCTATGTCTCGCAGTGGTATATCCTGGCCGCTTTCTTCTGGTTCCCGTGGCTCTACGCGACCGCGCAAGTGCTGCTCTTCTGGCACCCGGCGCCCGGCCCCGCGCAACCGGCGGTGTATTGGTGGTATGCCCACAATACCCTTGGCCTTTGGTTCACGCCCATCGGGTTGGCCTCGGCTTATTACTTCATCCCGAAAGTGATCGGTAAGCCGATCCATAGTTACTACCTTTCGATGGTCGGCTTTTGGTCGCTGGCCTTCTTCTATGCATGGAATGGCATGCATC
>JBBQIZ010000348.1:0-2806 GCA_038325425.1 Chthoniobacterales bacterium | reverse complement strand
CGCGTCCTTCCGGGGTTACCGCGCCCTTGGCGGCGTGATGTGCGGCTCGCGGAGGTAGATCGGCTCCAGGTCCTCGCGTTGCACAATCCCGCGATCTTCGGCGGCGAGCCGCGCGAGGATCGCCGCGGAAGGGAGGGCGATGTGCACGGCCGGGAACTGCGGGGTTTCCGCGGTCGCGAAGATCGGCAGATCGCCAGCGCGGTCGAGTCGTTCGCGCAACTCCGCTTCCGTCGCGAGCAGCGGTCCTTCGAGACAGGCGCCGCGCGCGACGCGGGTGAAGTAGAACGTCTCGCGTCGCGCATCGCCGATCACGAAGTAAGCGGGGGCGGCCGTCTCCAGGGCGGCGACCGACGGGATGCCGACGACTTTCGCCCCGAGGCTGAGCTCCAGCCCGAGCGCAGCGGCGATGGCGATCCGGACTCCGGCAAACGATCCCGGCCCGAGGCCGACCACGATCTGGTCGAGGCGATCGGTGAGCGCGCGCGCTTTTTCCAGCACGGCGAAAAGCGTGGCGCTGTGACTGCGATCGGCGACGAACGATGCGTCGAGCAGGAGCACGCCCTCGGCCAGCAGGGCGACGCTGCCGTGCGTCGTGGAGGTGTCGAGTGCGAGGGTGATCATGGCGTTTCCTCGATCTCGCGCGCGCCGTCGGGGCGGTGGGTGAAGCGCAGCCAGCGGGTGGGCGCGGGTAGGAGCGCGGGGAACTTGTCGGCCCATTCGATGACGCAGACGCCGTCGCCGTCGAGGTATTCGTCGAGGCCGATCTTCAGCGCTTCGTCTTCATCGTCGAGGCGGTAGAAATCGAAGTGATAGAGCGGGAGGCGGCCGCCGAGGTATTCGTGGATGAGCGTGAAGGTGGGGCTGGTCACGGGCGCGTTCGCGCCGAGGCCGGTGGCGAGGCCTTTGACGAAATGCGTTTTGCCGGCGCCGAGGTCGCCGCAGAGCGCGAGGACGTCGCCGCGGCGGAGCGTGGCGGCGATCGTCTGGCCGTGGGCGATGGTGGCCTCAGCGCTGGGCGAAATGATCGAAGCCACGGGCGGCGGAGGGTTGAGAGTGGAGGGTTGAGAGTTGAGAGGCGCGCAGGGTGCCGATGTGCGTCAGGGGAAGCCGGGGAAATTGCCGGTGCCAGGCGGGTTCGAGGCGGGCGGCGAGGCGCGGGGGGAGGGCGAAGAGGAGTTCGAAATCTTCGCCGTCGGTCAGGGCGCTTTCGGGCGTGGCGCCGCGGGTGAGCGGGAGGTCTTCGCGGAGGATCTCGAAGCCGCAACCGCTGGCGGCGGCGAGGCGCGGGAGGTCGGCGGCGAGGCCGTCGCTCAGGTCCATCATCGCGCGCGGTTTGAAATGCGTGACCAGCCAGCGGGCTTCGGCGAGGCGCGGGGTGAAGTCGAGATGTTTGCCGGCGTGCGAGCCACCGAGGCGGCCGGTGACGTAAAGCGCGTCGCCCGGCCGGCCGCCGGAGCGGAGGACGCAGCGCGCGCGTTCGACCCAGCCGGTGAGGGCGACATTCACAAAGAGCGGCCCGGGCGAGCGGGCGGTTTCGCCGCCGACGATGCTTACGCCGAACTTCCGCGCGGCTTTACGCAGCCCGGCGTAGAGCGCTTCGACTTTCGCGACCGGCGTCGCGGGCGCGGCGGCGAGGGTGATCAGCGCGTGCGCGGGCACGCCACCCATCGCGGCAATGTCGCTGATCGCGCGGCAGAGCGCTTTCCAGCCGACCCGGAGCGGATCTTCCTCCGGCAGAAAATGCACGCCTTCGATGACCACATCCGTCTTGAGCAACTGCCAGCGGGCGTCGCGCGGCCGGCCGATGACCGCGCAATCGTCGCCCGCGCCGACGCGCACATCTTCACCGAGCGCGAGGCGGTGCGTGAGCGCGGAGACGAGACGATCCTCGCCGAGATCCGCGAGCGTGGACGGGCGGGGCGGCGCGCTCACGGCGGAGGCGGAGTGAGGCCGGCCTGGGCGAACAGCACGAGGAGGTTCACGAGATTAAAGAGCGCGTGCATGCCGATGGGCACGAGCAGCGAGCCGGTGCGCTCGTAGGCGAGATTCAGGCAGACCGCGAGGACGAAGAGCCCGGCGAGGGCGGGGATGCTGGCATGAAAAACGGAGAAAAGCGCGCAGCTCAGAAAGCCGGCGGTGAGTGGTCCGAGGTAGCGTTTCCAGACGCCGTAGAAAAATCCGCGGAAGAGAAATTCCTCGCAGATCGGGGCGACGATCACCCCCGCGAAGAGGATTTTCACCACCGCGAGGTGATCGCCGTTGCGCGCGACGGTGCTGAAGAGTTCGACCAGCGGCTGCCGCTCGAACTGGTCCTCGAGCAGCACGAGCGTGAGCGCGTTGGCCACGCCGGCCAGCGGGAGCGCGGCGAGGAGCAGCCCGGCGGCCCAGCCGGCGGCGGCCAGCGGGGTGGTCTGGTCGAGGCCGAAGAGGTGGCGGACATCCAGCCGGCGCCCGTATTTCAGGAAGAGGAGAATCGCCGCGCTGAAGAGGACGAAGAGCAGCGAGCTGGGCAGGACGACGTCGATACTGACCGGGGCTTCGGCGGTCCGTTCGCGCTGGAAGGAGTTGACCGTCATCATCGCGAAGAAGCCCGCGAAGACGAAGCTCATGAGCAGCTCGGGCAGGGCGAAAGCGCCCACGCGCACTTTGCCGCCGTGCTTGCCGATGTGCCCCGTGGTGCGCGCGTACACGAAGAGCCCGAGGGCGACGAAGAGGCCGGAGATGACCCAGGCTGCGGCTGGAATGGATGCAGTCGGGGGCAAACGTCAGGGCGCGTAAAAGCTCGGCAGGAAATACATCCGCCCGG
>JBBQIZ010000347.1:0-2828 GCA_038325425.1 Chthoniobacterales bacterium | reverse complement strand
CTATGGCGCCGTCGGCGCCGCCTTCGCCTTTCACGCCGGGCGCGTCCGCCAGGCCCCGCCCGCGTTGCAGCGCCTCGGTCTCGAATGGCTCTTCCGCCTCGTCACCGAACCGCGCCGGCTCTGGCGGCGTTACCTCGTTTTCAACAGCCTCTTCCTCTACCACCTCCTGCGCGACCGACCGCCCGCCGCCCCGTGAAACTGCTCGTCTTCGCCCACACCCCGCCGCCGCATCACGGGCAGAGCTACATGGTCCAGCTCCTCCTCGAAGGCCTCGGCGGCGACGTCCGCCATCGGCAAAAAGCGGTTCCGATCCTCTCAACTCTCAAGAGTCCCCACGGCACCGCGGACTTCTCGCCAAGCCTCGAATCTCAACTCTCAACTTCCCCGCCCCCCATCGAGTGTTACCACGTCAATTCCCGCTACTCCGACGACCTCGAAGACGTCGGCTCCTTTCGCTGGGAGAAAATCTGGCTCGTCTTCCGCTACTGCGCCGAAGCCATCTGGTGCCGGCTGCGCTACGGCGTGCGCGTCCTGTATTACGTCCCCGCGCCGGGCAAACGCGGCGCCCTTTATCGCGACTGGCTGGTCATGCTCCTCTGCCGCCCATTCTTCCGGCACGTCATCCACCACTGGCACGCCGTCGGCCTCGGCGACTGGCTGCAGCGCGACGGCACCGCCTTCGAGCGCTGGCTCACCCATCGCCTGCTCGGACACCCCGCGCTCGGCCTCGCCCTCGCCATCCCGAGCATGCGCGACGCCCTCTGGTTCCGGTCCGACCGGGTCGAGATCGTGCCCAACGGCATCCCTGATCCCTGCCCCGATTTCGAGACCGCCGTCGCCCCGCGCCGCCGCGCCCGCCGCGCCGCCCGCCAGCGCCTGCTCGCCGGCGAAGCCGTCGAATCCGACGCCCAGACCGGTCCCGCGCCGGAGATTTTCCAAGTCCTTTACCTGGCCCATGGCCTGCGGGAAAAAGGCCTCTTCGACACCCTCGAAGGCGTCGCCGGCGCCAACGCCCTGCTGGCCGCCCAGGCGTCCCCCCTGCGCTGCCGGCTGGCCGTGGCCGGACAATTTTTGCGCCCCGAGGAGGAAGCGGAGTTTCACGCCCGCATCGCCCAGCCCGATCTCGCCAGCGTGGTCGAATACCTCGGTTTTGTCGCCAGCGCGGAAAAGAACCGGCGGCTGCGCGCGAGCGACGTCCTCTGTTTTCCGACCTACTACCACGCGGAAAGTTTCGGGCTCGTCGTCGTCGAAGCCATGGCCGCCGGGCTGGCCGTCGTCACCACCCGCTGGCGCGCGCTGCCCGAGCTGCTGCCGGCCGATCACCCCGGCTTCGTCCCTCCGCAACAGCCCGCCGCCGTCGCCGCCGCGCTGCTCGCCGCCGCCACCCAGGACGGCACCGTGCTGCGGGCCTGTTTTGAAGCCCGCTTCACCGAAGCCGGCCACCTCCGCGCCCTCGCCGCCGCCCTGCAGCAGGCGGAGACAGGCTCCGGGTAGCGCGACGCGTGTCGCGCCCCGGACGGACACGCTCCCGCGTGCTCCCCAATCATGGGGACGCGCGGGTAGCGAGGGCCTCCGGCCCGTTGGTCGCGGCGTCCCCGCCGCGACGCACTTTTGCCGGCGGGTCTTCGGGTGCGGAGCTCTGGCCCGTCATCGCTGAAGGAAAAGTCCGTCGGCGCAGCATGCGCCAACCAACGGGCCAGAGGCCCGCGCTACCCGGACGGACACGCTCCCGCCAGTTCCCACGCTCCCGGACGCGCCGGAGCGCGTCCCTCCGCTGCCCGTCCCGCCGTCAACGCGGCCAACCGTAACCCACCGTCCCGGAAAAATGCCGCCGCTGCGTCGGCGAATCCGGCGCATACAGATCGATCTCCAGCGCATGCGCCCGATACGCCCCCGCGCGCCATTTCCGCACCCGATGGACCAGCGAAAACACCGGCGCCCAGCGCCGTTGCCACGCCTTTCCCTGCCAGCGCCGCGCCTCCTCCCCCGCCCGCGCCGACGCCCCCAGATTGCTCCCCGTGAACGCAAACGCCGCCAGCAACTCCGGCCACGCCGCCACCCGCACCCCCTCCGCGAGCAACCGCTCCACCCACACCGCATCGCCGATCGCCTTCCACTCCGGCGCAAAGAACAACCCCCGCTCCAGCACGCTCCGCCGGAAAAACGTCGCGCAGGTCAGCGTATTGAGATGCACGAACCGCACATGACTCCGCTCCGGCCGCACCACCCGCCGATACGACACCGGCCGGCCTTGCGCATCGATCAGCACCGCATCGCCGAACACCACCTCCACCTCCGGATGGCTCGCAAAAAACGCCGCCACCCGGGCCAGCGCGCCCGGCAGATACTGCTCATCGGCGTTCAAATACCCCAGCACCTCGCCCGTCGCCCGCCGCAGCCCGCGATTGATCGCATCGTACATCCCCGCATCCGCCTCCACGACCACCCGCACCCGCGGATTGTCCCGCAGCCCATCGAGCGACCCGTCCTCCGACCCCGCATCCTGCACCAGATGCTCCACCTCCACCCCGGCCTGATCCGCCACCGACGCCACGGCCAGCCGCAGCCAGGGCCCTGGTTGGAAAGTCGGCGTGATGATCGAAAAACGCATGAGAGCGGCGCAGCTATGGCCGCAAACCGCTCGCCGTCGCCAGCCAAATGTGCCACAAGCCGCACGCCCCATGAAAATCCTCTTCGATCACGGCCAACCCTTCTTCCTCGCGCACGGCGGCTTCCAGACCCAGATCGAGCAGACCAAACGGGCGCTGGAGCGGCTCGGGGTCGAAGTCGAATGGGTCCGCTGGTGGGACGACACCCAGCGCGGCGAC
>JBBQIZ010000346.1:0-2856 GCA_038325425.1 Chthoniobacterales bacterium | reverse complement strand
CGAGCGAGGCTGCGGATGGCCGTGCGGTTTGGTGTTTCTCGCAGCGGGGCGTTGCGCTCGGGAACGGGCGCGACGTATAAGAATGCGATGTTTTGCTCCAGTCCCCGGAATCACGTTCGCACTGCGCTGGAGGGGCGCGACTGATTATGCCGACGCCGAAAAAGCCGGGCGGGAACATGAGTTGGCTGGATTTCGCTTTCGGGGTGGCGTCAAAGGCGGCGAAGAAGACTTTCGGGGATTTGCGCACGGAATTCGCGGCGGGGCGGGAGGGAAAACTCTCGCCACGAGAGAAGGCGGTGGCGCGTCCGGGACCGGCGCCGAAGCGGTTGGGGCCGGCGTGGTGGGAAGTGCTGGGGGTGCCACGCGGGGCTTCGCTGGCGGTGGCGTCGGCGGCGTATCGCGACCGCATCCGGCAGAATCATCCCGACAAAGTGGCGCATCTCTCGGGGGCAATCCGGCAGGTGGCGGAAACGGAGACGCGTCGGCTGAATGCGGCCTACGCGGAAGCGCAGCAGGAACTTGGACCTCGTTAGTCGCGGCGCGATTCGGATCAAAGGCTTCCCTTGGCGCGCGGGTTGTGAAAGGACACCACCATGCACGCTCGTTCCCCGCTTTCGCTCCGTCCTGCCGCTTTTCTTTTCACGCTCGGTCTGCTGGCGCTGGGCCCGGTGCAGGCGGGCGAAGGGTGGCCGCAATTCCGCGGGCCGGCGGCGGGTCACACGGAGATCAAGGACCTGCCGCTGAAGTGGAGTGAAACGCAGAACGTGAAATGGAAGACGGCGCTGCCGGGTGAAGGCTGGTCGTCGCCGGTGATCGCGGGCGGGCAGGTCTGGATGACGGCGGCGACGGAGGAAGGGCAATCGCTGCGGGCGCTGTGCGTGGATCTGGCGACGGGCAAGTTGGTCCGAGACATCGAGGTTTTCCGCAACGCGGTCGTGCCGCCCAAGCACAAACGGAATTCCTACGCTTCGCCTTCGCCGATCATCGAGGGCGACCGCGTGTATGTGCATTTCGGGGCGATGGGGACGGCTTGTCTGGCGACGAGCGACGGGCGCAAGCTGTGGGAGAATCGGGAGCTGAGCGTGGATCATCAGAACGGTCCAGGTGGTTCGCCGGCGTTGCACGGGGACAAGCTGTTGCTGGCGTTTGACGGGATCGATCAGCAATACGAAGTGGCGCTGAACAAGGCGACTGGGCAGGTGGCGTGGCGCACGGAGCGGTCGGCGGTGGGCAAGTTGGCGGCGCGGCCGAAGGACATGCGCAAGGCGTATCCGACGCCCGTTGTTTTCCAGATCGATGGCCGGGCGCAATCGCTGAGCACCGGTGCGGAGCGGCTTTATTCCTACGATCCGGAGACGGGGCGCGAGCTGTGGTGGGTGGATTATCCAGGGTTCTCGAATGTGCCGCTGCCGGTGACGGATGGGAAGATGCTCTATGTCTGCACGGGTTTCATGAAGCCGGAGATCTGGGGCATCCGGGTGGGTGGCGCGCGCGGGGATGCGACGGCTTCGCACGTGGTCTGGCGGCAGAAGACGGGGGTGCCGGATCAGGCGACGCCGGTGGTGGTGGGCAACCGGCTTTACATGGTGACGAGCGGCGGGATCGCCTCGTGCCTCGATACCGCAACGGGCGAAATCGTCTGGAAGGAACGCATCGGGAGCGACTTTGCGGCGTCGCCGCTGGTCGCGGATGGCCGGATTTATTTCTGCGACGCGCGCGGGCGGACGACGGTGATCGCGCCCGGCGACAAGCTACAGGTGCTGGCGCAGAACGACCTCGCGGATGGTTGCATGGCGTCGCCCGCGGCGGTGGGCAAGGCGCTGATCCTGCGCACGCGGACGAGTCTGTATCGGATCGAGCAGTAGCGCCCCCACGCGGCTACGCCTGTGGAGGGACGGGCGGCGTTCTACGTCCGCGGCACCGGGCGAATTTGTCCAGCCGACGACTTTACGTGCATCTCAGGCCGGAAATCTCTTCACCTTCGGCGAGAGCCGGGACTATAACGCCTCCCGAGGAAATGGACTTCATCCAGTCAGGCCACCACTGCGGATTCCCCCACCAGTTTGCGGACTGGGCGGGGGAGAATGGCTTGCCCTGCACACGCTCGTCCCCGCCACCCGCCGGGGTCACCCCGATTCTGGAATCTATGCGCGCCCCGGATTTCCCCGGCAGACCGGGTTGATTGCTCCATCGCGTCTCCGAATTCATCCCGCTCCCCAACCCTGCTTTATCCCATGTCCACGCCTCGCAAGATCCGTCCCTACCTTTGGTTGATTGCCGTCTTCTGTGTCCTCGGGGTCGGCCACGCCCTCTTTTTCCGCTTTGCCTTTCACGAGCTAAATCCCTACCCGATCACCCGCGGGGTGGCCTTTGGATCGGCGCTCTGGTCCACCGCCCTGATCATCGCGATGGCTCTGCACCTGAGTTGGGCGCGTTACGTTCTCATCGGCTGGCTGGCCGCGGCCTTCATGGTGTTTGGCATGGTCGTGCTGCTGATGAACAAACATTCGGCGATCCCGCTGGCGGGGCCGACGCAGGACGCGCTCGTCGGCATGGGCCTGTATGCTCTGGCGCTGGTGCCTCTCGGCATTTCGCGGTCGCTGCGGCGCTACCTCGGGCCGCGGACGGCCGGGGGAGGCTGATTCCTACAAGGTTTGGAGGTAGACGGTGAACTTGGCGCCGCTGCCCGGGATGGAATGGATGAGGATCGCGCCTTTGGCTTCGCGGATGAGGCGCTTGACGATGGAGAGACCGAGACCGGTGCCGTGTTCGGGCGGTTTGGTGGTGAAGCGCTGCTCAAACATGCGGCCGAGGATTTCCGGCGGAATGCCGGGGCCGTCGTCTTCGATGGTGACC
>JBBQIZ010000345.1:0-2883 GCA_038325425.1 Chthoniobacterales bacterium | reverse complement strand
CGTGATTTGGGAATACGCAGGAGCGTGCCCCTCCGGTGAAAACGCGCGGCGCCTTGACGGCCCTCTTCGCGGGCGCGGCAGGCATCGCTTTTGCGCCGATCCTTTTCCGTTTCAGCACGGTCGGGCCCGTCACCACCGCCTTCTACCGGCTGGCCCTCGCGCTGCCGCTCCTCTGGCTGTGGATGCGCTGGGAAAAAGCCGCGCAGCCGCAGTCCCCGCGCCCGGCGACGCGGCGGGACTACGGGGAGCTGGCGCTCGCCGGGCTCTTCTTTGCCGGCGATCTCGCCGTCTGGCACTGGTCGCTCAAGCTCACCTCCGTGGCCGATGGCACCTTGCTCCCGAATTGCGCCCCGGTCTTCGTCACGCTCGGCGCGTGGCTGCTCTTCGGGGAAAAGATCACCGGACGCTTCCTCGCCGGGATGCTGGTGGCCATGCTCGGCGCGGCGCTGGTCGTCGGCGCGAGCTGGGGGCAGGGGACGCACCTGCTCGGCAACATCCTCGGCCTGGTCACCGCCGCGCTTTACGGCGCCTACATGCTGAGCCTGAAACGCCTGCGCGCGTCCTTCTCCACGGCCACGATCATGAGCTGGTCCGGCCTGTTCTCCGCGATCTTCCTCCTCATCGCCGCCCTCGCCTCCGGCGAATCGCTCGCCGTGCCGACCCTCTCCGCGTGGGGCGTCCTGCTCGCGCTCGCCTGGGTCAGCCACGCCGGCGGCCAGAGCCTGATCGCCTATGCCTTCGCGCATCTGCCCGCGTCCTTCTCCTCCGTCGGCCTGCTCCTCCAGCCGGTGCTCGCCGCGGGACTCGCGTGGGTGCTGCTCGCCGAACCGCTCAGTTGGTCGCAGGCCATCGGCGGCGCGATCGTCCTCGCCGGCATCGTCCTCGCGAAGAGCGCCGCCTCCCGGCTGGCCCCCACCGCCGCGGAAGGATAGGTCAAATCGTGGGGCCGGTCGCTCCACCCTCTCACGGCGTCCACCGAATCGGGACAGGCGCATCGATCTGCGCCACGCCCGCGCAGCGAGGCTGCAGCCGTGACGTGGCCGGGGCCATCCTCCTGTAGGAGCAAGGCGGACAGGAGAATGCGGTTTGGGCCGATACCCACGACGCCCGGTATTGTTACAATAGTGACCGGTTCGAACATCGTCGCCGGCTTCCGGCGGTGTGCGCACCGCCCGATCGATAACGCCCACCCCACATCGAAAGCCCCCCACACCATGAAACTCACTCCCATCATCGCCGCCGCGCTCACTGCTTTCACCACCCTCACCGCCAACGCCGCGGTGATCACCTGGGGTGCGGCCCAGGACATCTCCGGCGACTCCGACGTCATCACCACCGGCACACTTTTCGCGGCGGTGAATTTAGGGCCGTCCGGCGTCCTCGGCACGACGATCAATGGCGTGGCTTTCTCACCGGGGGAGGTCGTCGGTGGGATCACCACGACCACCTCCCAGCCATTTACCAGCGACTACCTCACGCTTCTCAATACCGCCTTGCGGTTGGATGCGGACACTCTCTTGCCAGCCACAATAAACGGGCTGACCATCGGCCAGGATTACGCCATTCAGGTGTGGGTGAACAATTCGGGGCGAGATTTTTCCGGATTCTCGCGTGGGGCTTTCCCGACGACGGTGAGCGATTTGGACGGGAATTCCGTGAACCTTTACCCCGGCGATAACGGAAGCGGGGTGGGACCGGGAAACAGCAACCTTTCGGCGGCGCCCGGTCAGTTCGTGGTCGGGACGTTCACCGCCGACGCCACCTCGCAGGGCTTCCAATTTCTGAGCGAGGAGATCAATGGGGTGGTCAATGGTCTCCAACTGCGCGCGATCGCCGCCGCCGGCCCCGCCCCCATCCCCGAGCCCGGCACAGCGCTTTTCGGCCTCGCGCTGGCCGGCGCGATCCTGACCCGCCGCGCCCGGCGGTCCCGCTAAGCGTGCGGTTGCCGGCACCCCGACTGGCGCCGCGGTCCGGCGAACTCGGCGTCCGGCAGTTCGCCACCTGAGTTTTCCCGCTCGTTCCCGAGTCGCACGTCGGACCGCCCGACGCTGCGAAGTTCTACGTCGCTTTCCGCGATCCGTGACCGCGCCCGTGGTTTCGCGCAAATCGCCGCCTTTTACCGCTGAGCCGGCCGCGGGAAAGCCGAGCGCCGCCTCCTTGCGCTCCCGCCCTACCGCCGCAACTCGCGCGCGGGGCTGAGCAACGCTCGGGGCGGACGGAACGGGGCGCTACTGCGGTTCGGTGACGACGCGGATTTCGTCGAAGAACGAGCGGCTGCCGGTGCTTTCGAGGCGGACTTTGTAGCTGTAGGCGGCGTCGAGGTTCGTCTCGAAGCTATCGAATGACGTGGGCACCGGAGTGAACCATGTGCCCGAGGTCAGGCCGGCCGCGCCGAGGCTGATGCGGGCTAGTTCGGGGCCGCTGGTCAGGATGATTCGGGAGAGGTTGCCGGGCTGCGTGAAGCCCGGCCGATGGCCGATGGCGGCGCTGATGGAGTGGACGCCGCGGTAGCCGAGGAAGCTGGTTTTCATCTCGCTGAAGTAACCCGCGTCGATGCTCAGGTGCTGCGTGCCGGCGGCGGCGAAGCCGATGATGTGCACGAAGGACGTCGCGGTGAAGGCGTCGTCATCCGCCTGAGGGCTTTCCGCCCACTCTTTGGCGCTGATCTTGCCGTCGTTGTCGGTGTCGAGTTTCTTGAACGCGACCGCGGGATCACGCTTCGGCTTGTCGGCATTCGCCGCAGCGGCCGGTTGGTGCGCGGAGTTGGCGTTGCCCTTGCGCAGCGTGGCGGCGACTCTGCCCGGTGCGGGGACGCGCTGGCGGGTAAACTTCTGCCGCATCGATCGTCCGCTCGGAGTCGAGCGCGAGTTAACCGCATGGTCG
>JBBQIZ010000344.1:0-2943 GCA_038325425.1 Chthoniobacterales bacterium | reverse complement strand
GTCATCATCGATCAGTTCATCGCGTCCGCGGAATCGAAGTGGCAGCGCCCGAGCAGCCTCGTGCTGCTCCTGCCGCACGGCTACGAAGGCCAGGGCCCCGAGCATTCGTCCGCGCGGCTGGAGCGTTTCCTCCAGCTCTGCGCCGAGAACAACATGCAGGTCTGCAACCTGACCACGCCCGCGCAATACTTCCACGTCCTGCGCCGGCAGATGAAGCGCCCCTTCAAGAAGCCGCTCGTCATCATGACCCCGAAGTCGATGCTCCGCCTCGAGGCCGCCGCCTCGAAAGTCGAGGACTTCACCCACGACCGTTTCCACGAAATCATTGGCGAGCCAAAGCACGATAAACCCGAGAAGGTGAAGCGCGTCATCCTCTGCTCCGGCAAAGTCTATTACGACCTGCTGAAATTCCGCGAAGAGCAGAAGATCACCAGCACCGCGATCATCCGCATCGAGCAGCTTTATCCCCTCGACGAAGCGCAGCTCAAGGGCGCGGTCCTGCATTTCCCCAACGCCAAAACCATCGTCTGGTGCCAGGAAGAATCGCAGAACATGGGCGCGTGGAATTTCATCGCCTGGCAACTGCGCCGCCTCCTCGAGACGAGCGTCTGGTATGCCGGCCGGGCAGCCAGCGCCAGCCCCGCGGTCGGCTCGCTCGCGGTCCACAAGCGCGAGCAGAAACTGATCATCCAGGACGCCTTCACCCTCGGCTGACACGATTTCTGATTGCTGATTTCTGATTTCTGATTGGAATCCAGCGGCGCCTCAGCCATCTGCCATCGACCCTCGCATCTCAGCCATTCTTCCATGTCTCTCGAAGTCAAAATCCCTGCCGTCGGCGAATCCATCACCAGCGGCCTGCTTTCCGTCTGGCACAAGAATGACGGCGACGCAGTGGCCGCCGGCGACGCGCTCCTCACTCTCGAAACCGACAAGGTCTCGACCGAAATCACCGCCGAGAAAGCGGGTACCCTGCACATCAAAGTCGCCGCCGGCGAAGAAGTGAAGATCGGCGAAGTCGTCGCCACCATCGAGGAAAGCGGCGCGGCCACCCCGGCGGCCAGCAAAGCCGTCGAGCAAACTCCCGACGACAAATCGGACGCCAAGGGCACCGCCAAACACATCGAGCCGCCGGCGGCCGTGAAGCCCAAGACACCGGCTACCTCCATTCAAAAGGAAGCGTCCACGGAAACCCCCGCCGCGCCTGCCGCGCCGAGCATTTCCACCGCCGTCGCCGCCGCCAACGTCTCCCTCGCGACCCTCTCGGAAAACGCGCCCGCCGTCACCGAAGGTCGCAGCACCCGGAAAAAACTCTCGCCGCTGCGCCGCAAGATCGCCCAGCAGCTCGTCATGGCGCAGCACACCGCCGCCATCCTTACGACCTTCAACGAAGCCGACATGAGCGCGGTGATGAAGCTCCGCTCCGCCATGCAGGACGCCTTCGTCAAGGAGCACGGCGTCAAGCTCGGCTTCATGTCGTTCTTCATCAAAGCCGTGGTCAGCGCCCTCAAGGCCAACCCCGCGATCAATGGCCGCATGGATGGCGACGACTTCGTCCAGAACCACTACTTCGACATCGGCGTCGCCGTCGGCACCGAGCGCGGCCTGGTCGTCCCGGTGATCCGCGATGCCGATCAGAAATCGTTCGCCGACATCGAGCGCGATCTCGTCGCCTACGCGGTCAAAGCCCGCGAAGGCAAAATCAAGATCGAGGACTTGAGCGGCGGCGTCTTCACCATCTCGAACGGCGGCATCTACGGCTCCCTCCTTTCGACCCCGATCCTCAATCCTCCGCAGAGCGGCATCCTCGGCATGCATAAGATCCAGGAGCGCCCGATCGCGGAAAAAGGCCAGGTCGTCATCCGCCCGATGATGTATCTCGCACTGAGCTACGACCACCGCGTGGTCGATGGCAAGGAAGCCGTCACCTTCCTCGTGCGGGTCAAGGACTGCCTCGAAAATCCCGCGCGGTTGCTGCTGGATTTGTAATCGTCGGTGACGGCGCGGCGCCGCGCTTTAGTGGGATCCGGGGAGCATAGGCGTCCCACGCGACCCGCGGACAGTGCGCTCTGGGCAAGAGCTCTGCACCCGGGGGACGGGTCTAGCTCAGGCCGACCTCGGCCATCTGCGCGCGCAGGGTGCGCAGGCCGAGGGCGGGTTCGGTCTGCACGTTGGTCCACTCGGGCTCGAGGACGAGCGCTTTATCGTAGCCGATGTTTTTCAAGGCGCGCAGGTAGGGGCGCAGGTCGTAGTTCGTGGTGCCGGGGACGGCGCGGCGTTTGATCTCGGAGAGATGGACGTGTTCGAGGATGTCTTTGAAACGCTCGATCTCCGTCGCGGGTTCTTCCTCGATCGCCATGTGGAAGTTATCCGCCAGCAGCCGCACGCTCGGGTGGCCGACGCTGTGGACGATGTCCGCGCCGTCGGCGAGGGAGCTGATGAAATTCGAGTCGGTGCGCGCGACGGGTTCGATGACGATCATCACGCTATGGCGCTCGGCCAGCGGGGCGAAGCTGCTGACGGCGCGGAGAAATTGTTCGCGCGCCTCTTCCCGCGGGAAGCCCTGCGGGATGCGCCGCGCGACGCCGCTGCCCCAGACGATGGTTTTCACGCCGACTTCCTCAGCGCGGCGGAAGACATTCTCGCCCCAGCGCTGGAGCCGCGCTTCATCGACCGCGCGGCCGACAGGCTTCAAGTCCGCCGGCAGCAGCCGATTCGCCGACGGCACCGGCTTGGCCAGTGCGCGGACGATGGCGAGGCGCTCGCGAAAGGCGGCTTCGTCGGCCTCGGGGACGAGGAGGGTCTGGACGTTTTCCTCGATGAAATCGAACTGATCGTTGGGGAGGACGGAGCCGTGTTTGATGTCGATGTAGAGGCCGAGTTTCATGGAAAAAAATGGGGTGGAGCGCGAGTGCAACCGCCCCGTCCGCAGGCGTCAACTTT
>JBBQIZ010000343.1:0-2973 GCA_038325425.1 Chthoniobacterales bacterium | reverse complement strand
TGCCGGCCATGGCGGGGCGTGCCAGGGACCACGCCGCGGTGACCTGTGCGGCAATGGCGATGAAGGAACGGCGGGAGAGGGAGGAGGGATGTTTCATGGCAGTGCAGGGAAACCGCGTGAGGACTAAAAACCGCGAGTTGTAGTTAGTTGTGCTCCTCGTTCCCAGGTTGCACCTGCGAACGCAAAGCATCTCGCGGGGCGCATCTTTTCAATCATCGCGCACGACGATTCCGCGGGCGCGGAAAGTCTGCGCGGCAATCTTCACGATTGGCGGATCGACATGGCGCTGGTGCCGGCAGGCGCGCCCGCGGTCTTTGATCGCTACATTGGCTACTACGAGCCGTATGCGACCAGCCACGAGGCTCTCTCTCGCGACACTGCGTTCATGGAAGACGCCAGGAACGCCGCGGTGACGGAAATGCGCAAAGGCCGTCCGCCTCCCGGCGACGATCTCGAGGCTCCGCGACCGAAGTAACTCGCGTCAGCACCCGCGAGCATCTTGCCCACGCGCAATGTCTGACCGCCGGGCGAATAGGTTAAACCATGAGCACCTCCGCCGTCCTTCAGCCGCTGGCCGCAAATCTTTGGCTCCTCGCTTACCCTTTGAAAATGCTGGGTGCCGATTTGCGGCGCAACGTCACGCTGGTCCGGCTGCGTTCCGGCAAATTGATCATCCATTCCACCGCGCCGTTCAGCCCGGAAGACGTGGCGGCGATCCGTGCGCTGGGCGACCCGGGCTGGCTGCTCGATGGCATCTTGCGCCACGACACCTTTGCCAGTGAAGGCCGCGCGGCCTTCCCCGACATCCCGTATCTCGCGCCCCCTGGTTTTGCGGAAGTGGTGGATTTCCCCACCGCGCCGATCATCCCCGTCCCCGCCGAGTGGGACGGCGAACTGCTCGCGCTGGAGATTCAGGGAGCACCGCAGGCGCGCGATACGGCGCTGCTGCATGTCCCCTCGCGGACGTTGATTCTCACCGAATTGGTTTTCAATTTCGGCGATGACGAACCCATCTGGACCGAGCTGATGCTGCGCGTCGCCGTGGGCGGTGACCATCACCCGGGGATGTCGCGCCCGTTCAAGACCGGGATCAAGGATGAAGCCGCGTTCAAGGTGTCAACCGCGACCATCTTGAGTTGGGATTTTGACCGCGTGATCGTGGGCCACGGCGACGTGATCGAGACGGATGGCAAAGCGAAGCTGCGCGCGGCGTTGGCGGCTGCGGGCTTTTAGATAGAGCTGCCCCGCTCTTCCGGTGCGCGCCCCTGCGTCATTGGCTTGTTCCTGAGTGTCGGCGAAATACTCGGGCTTCGCTTCGCCGGATGAGGCCGCGGCAGGGCGCAGTGAACCTAACGCCTGACCCACCACTTGGCTGGGGATTGCGCTTGTCAGCGCGCCCCAGCCTGCCCTCTGTTTCCGCGACACACTCATGGCGTCCAACTATACCGAAGCCAGCATCAAGACCCTCAGCTCGCTGGAGCACATCCGCCTCCGTCCCGGCATGTACATCGGGCGGCTCGGCAACGGCGCCCACGCCGAGGATGGCATCTACGTGCTGCTCAAGGAGACGATCGATAACTCGATCGACGAATTCATGATGGGTCAGGGAAAGAAGATCGAGGTCGAGATCACCGATCGCAGCGTGAAAGTGCGCGACTACGGCCGCGGCATCCCGCTCGGCAAGCTGGTGGACTGCGTTTCGATCATCAACACCGGCGCGAAATACGACAGCGAGACGTTTCAAAAAGCGGTGGGCCTCAACGGCGTCGGCCAGAAGGCGGTCAACGCGCTCTCGTTGAACTACCGGGCGCAGGCCATCCGCGAGGGCGAATCGAAGGTCGTCGAGTTCGAGCAGGGCAAGCTCAAGACGCAGTCGCGCGTGACGAAGACCGCCGAGCGCAACGGCACGCTCGTCGAGTTCACCCCCGACGAGGCGCTCTTCGGTAAGGACTTCAAGTTCCGCACCGAGTTCATCGAGGACATGCTGTGGAAATACGCGTTCCTCAACCGCGGCCTCACGCTCACGCTCAACGGCCAGCGCTTTAAGTCCGAGCACGGGCTGAAGGATCTGCTTACCAAGGAGCTCAGCGGCGAACCGCTCTATCCGATCATTCATCTCGAGGGTGAAGACATCGAGGTCGCGCTCACGCATGGCAACCACTACGGCGAGGAATATTGGTCGTTCGTCAACGGCCAGCACACCACCATGGGCGGCACGCATCTCGCCGCGTTTCGTGAAGCGCTCGTCGCCACGGTGCGCAACCATTTCAAGAAGGACTTCGAGGCCGCCGATGTGCGGCAGTCGATCGACGCGGCGATCGTCGTGCGCGTGCAGGAGCCGGTCTTCGAGTCGCAGACCAAGACCAAGCTCGGTTCGACGGAGGTCGGCCCGAACGGGCCGACGATCAAGGAGTTCGTCGGCAAGTTTTTGCAGCAGTCGCTCGACACCTACCTGCACAAAAACCGCGCGGTCGCCGAGGTTCTGAAGAAGAAGATCGAGGAAAATGAGCACGAGCGGAAGGAACTCGCCGGCATCCGCAACATCGCCAAGGAGCGCGCGAAGAAAGCCTCGCTGCACAACAAAAAGCTGCGCGATTGCCGCCTCCACCTCGGCGATAAGGATCGGCGTGCCGAGGACAGCACCCTCTTCATCGTCGAGGGCGATTCCGCCGCCGGCTCGCTCACCGCCACGCGCGACGTGCAGACCCAGGCCGTCTTCGCGCTGAAGGGCAAGCCGCTCAACACCTACGGCCTGACGAAGAAGGTCATCTACGAGAACGAGGAATTTCACCTCCTCCAGTCGGCCCTCAACATCGAGGACGGCCTCGACGGCCTGCGCTACAACAAGATCGTCGTCGCCACCGATGCCGACGTGGACGGCATGCACATCCGGCTGCTGCTGCTCTCCTTCTTCCTGAAGTTTTTCCCCGACATCATCCGCAACAACCACCTCTTCATCCTCCAGACGCCGCT
>JBBQIZ010000342.1:0-2991 GCA_038325425.1 Chthoniobacterales bacterium | reverse complement strand
CTGGTTGTAGGGGTTCACCCAGGCATCGACATACGCCTTGCCTTCGAGGCCCTTGATCACGTTCGCCATGTAACCGCCGAGAATCGAGTCGCCGATGAGCAACACGCGCGGGCGCTTCGGATCTGTGATCGTCGCTTGGTTGAGCTTCCAGCCTTTTCCGTCGGAATGCAGGCGAGGATCGGTTTCCACGGGTTTATCAGCGGCGAAGGATTGAAGGGCGAAGAGCGAAATGAGAAGCGCGAGGTATTTCATGTGAAGACGATGAGGATGAGTGAGAGGATTATGAAGAGAACGGATGAAAATGGAAAAGTTCGCCATTGATACTCAGGCGCATCTCGTCGCCCTCGGCGAAAAAGACGAGTTCGTGCCATTCATTGTCCGCTTTCCACGGCCCGGTGATTTGCGTCGTCTTCAGCACCGCATCGAGGTCGGCGGGCAGTGGTTCTTTCCGGTCCAGATACGACTGCCGCCGTTTGCGAATCTCCAGGTTCATCGCGCCGGTCTTATGATCGATGAGCGTGCCGCTGCTTTGCGAAGGTGTGCCGTAGCAGAGATAGCCTGCGTGAACGTTCTTCAATTCGCGATCCACGAAGCCGAGCCTGGAGCGATTCGTCCTTGTTGCGGCCGGGGAACTTGGAACGAACGACCACGCCGAATCGGTGAAGCCCCCCCTCGTGATGAATGTGCGCGGCATGACCCGCCTCCTTCGTGGCGCTCGCGATTTTCAAATGCCGCCCCCACGGCTTCCAAGCCCGACCGCCGGGCGCCACCCCGGCACTTCTTATTTCGCGGGAAAGCCGTGCTGTTCCCGGCCGGTCGGGCCCTCAAATTTGGCGGTCGTTTTGTACAGCTCGAACCGGCCGTCCCCGGCGAATGCCGCGCATTGCTTTTCGTAAGCGAGACGTTCCTCCCAGTTCATGGGCGTGAACTCGCGGGCGATGCGCAGATTTTCGCGCAGCAGGTCGAGTGAATCGATTCCGCTGACCGTCACCGCGACGGGCAGGCTCATCGCGTAGCGAATCGCGTCGGCGGCGCGGATGATACCTTTTTTCACGGCGCCCGCCGTGCCGTTCAGGCTCTTCATCCCGATGGCCGCGATGCCTTGTTTCTTCAGCTCCGGGAGCACGCGGTTTTGAAAGGAGCGAAACTGCGCGTCGAATCCGCTGAGCGGAAGCTGGCAGGAGTCAAAGGGGTAATCGTGCGACAGCATCTCGAGGTGGATCGCCGGATCTTTGTGGCCGGTGAAACCGACAAAGCGGACCTTGCCCTGCTTCTTCGCCTCGGTGAGCGCTTCGATCGCGCCGCCCGCCGCGAAGTGGAGCTCGGGATCGTTGTAGTAAACACACTCGTGGATCTGCCAGAGATCGAGATGATCGGTGCGGAGCCGCCGCAACGACTCGTCGAGCTGCTGCATGGCGACCTTCTTGTCGCGACCGTGCGAACAGCATTTGGTCATGAGGAAAACTTTGTCGCGGCGCCCTCCCTCGGCGAGCGCCTTGCCCATCAACTCCTCGCTCCTGCCCTCGTGATACTCCCAGGCGTTGTCCATGAAGGTGATGCCGGCATCCACGGCCTCCTGCACGATCCGGATCGACTCGGCTTCGCTTTTCGCCATGGCAAAGGTGTGCCCGCCCAAGCCCATCGCCGAGACGACGGCATCCGTCTTGCCAAATTTCCGGCGAGGCACTTCGCCGCGCGCCGCGAGATTCTCCGGCGATGCAAAATCGACTCTGGCTTCGCTCTCCGCCGCGCTGGCCGCTCCGGCTGATTGCGCCAGGAACGTCGCGGCGCCCAAGTAACCCAGCTTCTCCAAAAAAGCACGACGATCGCCCGGCAGATTCTTTTTCATAGTATGGCTGGTTCGCACCGCGGGCCACGCCCGGCCCTCTGAATCACGCGGGCACGCAGCCGCCTTGGTCGCCGGGCACCGCGAGCGGGATACTCCTTGCCCCGCTATTTGTCGGTCTGATCCGAGCCGTGGAGCTTGACGAGTTTGTTGTAGATCCCCAGGAGGAGAAATGTCGGCGCCCATTGACCGACGAACAGTGCCTCGTGCCGCCTCCCGGCCAGCTTCAACGCCAGGGAGAGGCCGATGGACCCAAAGGCCGCCCACAGGAAAGTGTCGGAAGGAAGTTTTGCCGTTTGCGTCTCGATGGCCCGGGCCACAGGCCCTTCGCGGTGTTCCATGCGGCTGGGTGTGTTTGTATCGTTCATGCCTCCTTATCGTATGAGGAGCGGCGTCAGGCCGCACTGTTGTGCGCGTTCGCGCTTCCGAGAGAGATGGTGGTTCCTCATCGCAGGAATGGCACCACTCTTGATCGCCCCTGACTGTTCATCCCCCACCTGGAGGTCAAGGATAGCGGCACGGGCATGGCGCTGCGGATCATGGGCCGAAAAGCCACGTCTGCTCGACCTGGCAATGACGCCATCTTCGCGGTCGCCTGCAACGCGACCTTCGACCGGTGCCGTTGGCGGTGACTTTCAACACTGCGCCCTGCGTGAGGAAGCCACCGCGACTACCGTCTCCGGGCCGGTCTTGTCTTCCGAACCGGGCGCGCCCTGCGGCCAGAACGCGTTGCCCCACCGCGATGGCGTCCCGCCCTCGGGATGGAGCCGACTGTCGCCAGCGTCCCGTTTCCAGAACCCAAGAAGTTCCCTCATCCTGGTTACCGAATCACGGTCAGATGCACAAAGCGCCGACCGCCGGTGCCTGCCGGGAGCGTGGCTTTCACGGTCTGCACGGTGCCGTTGTCGGTGAGGAGTTGCTGGGTGACACCCGTCGCGCTCCATGGCCCTGCCGCCATCGTGTCGCTCCACTCGACGGTGAAGATGACGCCGTCAGCGAGCGCGGCCTTGCTGCGGGTGTAGGTGAATTCGAGATTCGCGCCGTTGCGGACGAGCGGCGTCGCGGTGATCGTCGCGGCGTTCGGGTTTTGTCCCGTGGAGAACTCGAGGAAATTATTCTCGCCGTCGTTGTTGCCGTCGAAGGCG
>JBBQIZ010000341.1:0-3048 GCA_038325425.1 Chthoniobacterales bacterium | reverse complement strand
TCACCTCGCGCGTCGTGCCGGGGAATACTTTCGACTGCGTAAACTCGAACTTGATCAATTCGCCTTTGGGCACGCCGTCCTGCGGTTTGGAATCTGCGGTCAGCGGATACTCGGGTTCGGCCGCACCAAGCGGGACGGAGGCAAGCATCGGGGCGAGGAGGAACGGGAGGAGCGTTTTCATGGATCGGGCGTGAGCAATGACCGAATCAAACACGCGGCGCCAGCTTGAAGAGTCCACTCCCGTCGCGAGATGCGAATCCGCAGCGTCCCTACCTATTATGAAACCTCTGCTCCTCATCCCCATCCTCTCCGTCCCGTTGCTTTTTAGCGCCTGCGAAACCCTGATCGTAGATGAACCCGTGCGGCGCTCCGCCTACGTGGAACGCGATGTCCGGTATGGCAATACCGGCTATGACCGCCGTGATCATCGTTATGACCGCCGCGATGACCGCTATGATCGTCGCCGGGATGATGTCGTCGTAGTGAAAAAGAACACGGCCTACCGCCCGCAGACTACGGTGCGTTATTACAACGACACCCGCGGCCGCTATTACATCCGCGACGGTCGCCGCGTTTATTCCGACGCTGGCGTCGTCGTCCGTTATTGAGCAGACGCCGCTCAGACGCGTTTTGAGCGGCGTTGAAGAGGTGCGCTCGCCGGGAGGATTCGCGTTCGCCTTGCCCTCTGGGCTAAGGTGCTCCCGTCGTGCGTTTCTTCGTCGCTCTCATCCTGTTGCCGCTGGCGCTGCTCGCCCAGGAGCCGCCGCTGCCCACGCTCACTACGGCGCGAGAGTTGCGCGATCTGCCGCCGGTGGAAGCCGCGCGCGCTTACCCCGTGCGGCTGCAGGCGACGGTCACGCTCGTCGAACCCAACGGGACGGTCTTCTTGCGGGATGACACCGGGGCCACCTTCCTTCGCTCGCAAAAGAGTCTCACCGTCTGGCGTAGCGGGCAGCGCATCGAGGTCGAAGGGGAGACTTTCCCCGGGCTGTATGTCACCGGGATCGTCGCGCGCCGCACGACGGCGCTCGGCGAAGGCAACCCGCCCGCGCCCCGCCCGCTGAACTACGAGGAACTCGCATCAGGGCAGTTTCATTACGATTGGGTCGAGGTGCAGGGCATCGTGCGGGCGTTCATTCCCGGCGAATATCCCGTGGTCAAACTCGCGCTCGGCAACGGCGCGATCGACCTTTTCCCGGTGAACATCTCCACCGGCACCGGCGAACATCTGGTTGACGCCTCCGTCCGCGTCACCGGCTTGGCCGCCGGCTTCATCAATGATCGCCGGCAACTCGTCGCCCCGCATCTGCGCCTGCGTTCGCTGGAGGACATCGCGGTCCTCGAAGCCGCCCCGGCGGAGCCCTTCCGCATCGCCGCCACGCCGGCCGTGGAGCTGCTGCGCTTTGCGCCCGGCGGACGCGCGGGGCATCGCGTAAAAGTCCGCGGCACGGTCATGCATCACGAACCCGGGGTCGCCGTCTGGCTGCGCGACGAGAGCTTGGGCTTGCGGGTGCGCAGCGCCACCGACGAACGTTTCGTCCCGGGCGAAGTCGTGGAGGCCCTGGGTTTTCCGGTGATGGGAGTCTTCAGCGCCGAACTCGACGACGCCATTTTCCAACGAACGGATGAATTCGCGGAGGTCGCGCCGATCGTTTCGACGAGCAAGGAATTGCTCAGCGGCCAGCGCGACGCCGATCTCGTGACCCTCGAGGCCGACGTCCGCGATGTCGTCCGCGAAGGCAACCGGCTGACCCTCGCGCTCCAATCCGCAGGCACCGTCTTTCTCGCCTTCGCCCAGCCGTGCCCGCCCGATACCGAAGTCCCCGCGCCCGGCGCGCAGGTCCGGGTCACCGGGGTTTGCCGCGTCGCCGGCAGCACCCAGCCGGCGCGCAGCTTCAGCACCCGCCCGCAAAGTTTCACCCTGCTCCTGCGTTCGCCGGTGGATGATCTCACCGTGCTCCGCAGTCCGCCGTGGTGGACCGCGCAACGCCTCGCCATCGCCGCCGCCGCCTTGCTCGCGCTCTCCCTGCTCGCTTCCGCCTGGGCCGCGCTGCTCCGCCGACAGGTCCGGCGGCAGACCGCACTCATCCGCACGCAGGTCGGGGAAGCGGCCATCGCCGATGAACGCCAGCGCATCGCCCGCGAGTTTCACGATACCCTCGAGCAGGAACTCGTCGGCGTGAGCCTGCGCCTCGATGCGGCGACGGCCCGCGCGGATGAATCCAAGCTGCGCGACCTGCTCACCGCCACGCAGCGCCTCGTGCAACAGCTCCAGACCGGCGCGCGCAGCTTCGTCTGGAATCTGCGCGACACTGCGCTCGCCGGGCAGCCACTGGCGGCGGCGATCTCCCAAGCCGTGACCAATCTCGCCGCGGGGCGGCAGCTCGAAGTCCACACCACCGGCGCGGCGCGGCGTCTGCCCGAGACGGTCGGCCACGAACTGCTCCGCGTGGCCCAGGAAGCGACGACCAACGCCGTCAAACACGGCGGCGCGAAACGCATCGCCATCACCCTCGATTTCACCGCGGAGAATGTGCGCCTCACCGTGCAGGACGACGGCGCGGGTTTCGATCCCGCGGCGCCCGTGCCCGCCGGGCATTTCGGATTGCTCGGCATGCGCGAGCGCGTGCAAAAACTGGGCGGCCAATTCACGCTGCGCAGCGCACCCGGCACCGGCACGAGCGTGGAAGTCGCCGTTCCCCTGCCCCGCTAACCCGCCATGGCCAAACTCAAACCCATCCGCCTGCTCGTCGTGGACGATCATCACGTCGTGCGCAGCGGCCTCGCCGCCTCGCTCGGGCTGGAAGACGACCTGCAAGTCGTCGGCGAAGCGGACAGCGCCGCGGCGGTGCCCGCGCTCGTCCGCAAACACAAACCCGACGTCATCCTCATGGACCTGCGCATGCCCGGCGGCAGCGGCATCGAAGCAACCGCCGCGCTGCGCGCCGAAACGCCCGACGCCCGGGTGCTGATGTTCACGACCTTCGACGGCGACGAAGAAATCTACCGCGCGATGCAGGCCGGAGCGCGCGGGTATTTGCTGAAGTC
>JBBQIZ010000340.1:0-3061 GCA_038325425.1 Chthoniobacterales bacterium | reverse complement strand
TGGCCGCAGGGCCGCGCCGTGACTTTCAAAAGCGGCGAGGTGCCGGCGACGGTGGATTGGCCGCTCTGGCTGGCGGGGACGCCCGATCACGCGTATTCGCCGGACATTCATCCGTTCAAATGGCGTGGCTCGTTGGAGTGGGGCGCGGGGGCGATCGGTGACATGGGTTGCCATTTGATGGACCCGATTTTCTTCGCTCTCGATCTCGGCATGCCGCAGCAAGTGCAAGCCCAGACGGAGGAGCTGACGGTGCTGGCGTGGCCGCGCGGCGCGTCGGTGAAATACACCTGGCAGGGTCATGCCCAACACGGCGACATCACGATGACGTGGTATGAAGGCAAGAACGTGGATGATTCGCCGAAGCAACCGGCGCTGCCGCCGGAGTTGGAAGGCGTGACGCTGACCAAGGGCGGGTGGTTCATCGTCGGGACGGAAGGGGTGATCTTCAACGGCGCGGACCAGTGCAAGAATCCGCTGATTTATCCGGAGAAACGGCGCGCGGAATTTCTCGCCCAGCCGCTGGAGCAGAAGTATCCGCGGAGCCCGAGCGCGGGCGATCCCCAGAACGAGTGGACGATGGCGATCAAGGAAGGCAAAGCGTTCCCGTTCATGTCGCAGTTCGATTATTCCGTGCCGCTGACGGAGCTGGGGATGATCGGCGGGCTGGCGATGCGCTGCGGGATTCCGATCGGCTGGGACTCGGCGAAGCTGGAAGTGCCGGGGCTGCCGGAAGCGGCGCAGTTCATCCGGCGGCCGAATTATCGCAAGGGCTGGGAATATTCGGCGGAGAAGATTTAGGCGAACGTTCAACTTTCAACGTTCAACGGAGGGCCGACCGCGCTTCCTACTTCGATGTTGGACGTTGAGCGTTGGACGTTGAATGTTCTCTTCTCCATGTCCCAAGCAACCAACGTCCTCGGCGAGCCACTCCAGCCGTGCAGCTTCCAGCCGCTGACCGGCTTCTTCCGCGACGGCTGCTGCCATACCGGCCCGGGCGATCGCGGCCTGCACACCGTGTGCATGGTGGCGACGGAGGAGTTCCTCGCGTTCTCGCAGGCCGCGGGCAACGATCTCTCCACGCCGGTGCCGGAGTATGATTTCCCCGGCCTGCTGCCCGGCGACCGATGGTGCCTGTGCGTGACGCGCTGGGTGGACGCCTTCGAGGCCGGATGCGCGCCGCCGGTGGTGCTCAAGGCCACGCATCTCTCCGCGCTGGAATACATCGAACTGGCGGACCTGCAGGCCCACGCGGCGGAGTAGCTTTTTTCTGCCCCGTCGGGCAGCGAGAAACGCGTGGAGTGTCCGGAGGCAGCCTCTGCGACCAGCACACTCAGCACGGGACCGGACTGCCATACAACCGTGCGTTTTCCCCCTCCCGATACTTCTGCTGGCGCCGCATTTCGCGGCGCTCAAAACCAAAATCCAAAATGAAAAAGAACATCGCAAAATCACTCCCACTCCTCCTCGCTCTCGCCATGGCGCCGCTCGCGGCGATCGCCGCCGATCCGGTGCAGCCCGGCAAATCCGGCGCAGATGCGTCCAGAGACAGGACGACCATTCAGAACGCGTCCGGGAATACGTTCCGCGGCCCCATCACGGCCGTGGACAAGGAGGCGCAGACGATCACCGTCAACGACGCGAAAATGGGCATCCACACCATCCACGTCGGCGACAAAACCAAAGGCGTCACCGGTGCCCAGGCGGCCAACTGGAGCGAGCTGAAAGTCGGCGCCGAAGTGCACGGTGTCTGCCGCAAGGACGGCGAAAAATTCCACGCCGAGAGCCTCTCGCTCGGTAAGTAAATTCGCCATTCCCTGAGATCGGGGAGAAACGCCCGATGCCCTCTCACGAGGGCATCGGGTTTTTTGCGCGTGGCGGGGCGCTGGCGAAAAGGTGCGCGAAAGCGCAGGCCAGCCCTTGGCTTTGACGGGGAGCGGTGCCAAGTTCGCGGCATGAAATCCCTCCAGTCGCTCGTGAGCACGTTTGCCGTGCTCTGTCTCGCCGGCGTCGCTTTTGCGGCTTCGCTGGATGTCCAGGACCTGCTCACCGAAGGTCAGCTCGCCTATCAAAAAGGCGATCTAGCCAAGGCCCGGTCAGCGTTTGAACTGGTTTACAAGATGGACCCGCGCAACACCGTGGCGATCGGTTATCTGCGGCGGATCAAGGTGGACGAAGCGAGCAAGCCGAAGGGCAACGATCAGGAAAAGCAGCTCGCGGCGGTGATCATCCCGCAGGTTCAGTTCAAGGATGCGACGCTCGGCTCGGCGCTGGATTATCTCAAAAAGGCGGTGGAGAAACAGTCGGGTGGCAAGCAGGTGGTGAATTTCGTGGTGCAACTCCCGGCGGAGCAGGTGAACACGCAGACCGTGACGCTGAATCTTTCGAGCGTCCCCTTCACCGAGGCGGTGCGGTATCTCGCCGATCTCGCGAACGCGACGGTCGTCTATGACAAATACGCGATCATGGTGAGGCCGAAGGCGGGAGCGCCCGCGCCGGTGCCCGCTCCAGTCGCTCAATAAAGCACGCGGGTCAGATAGAGGCCCTCGGCGGGTGCGGCGAAGTGCGTCTTGGGTTTGCCTTTCCCGGCGAGGAGTTCGCGAATGAACGAAAGTTCGGCCCGGCCTTGCGCGCAACGCACGGCGGTGCCAGTGAGCAGGCGGACCATTTTATAAAGGAAACCTTCGCCCTCGAAACGCAGGGTGAGCAGCTCGCCGCGGCGCGTCAGGCCGATGCGGGTGATGGTGCGGACGGTGTCCTCGGCGGTGTAGCCGGAGGAGCGGTTGGCGGCGAACCCGGCGAAGTCGTGGCGGCCTTCGAGCAGATCGAGTGCGGCGCGAAGGACGGTGAGATCGAGCGGGATGACCATGTGCCAGGCGCGGCCGATTTCGAGCGGATGAAAGACGGCGGAGTTCCAGATGCGGTAGGTGTAGATCTTGCCGCGGGCGTCGAAGCGGGCGTGGAATTCCGGCCGGGCGCGGGTGACGCGCAGGACGCGGATTTCGGCGGGGAGGAAGTTGTTCAGCGCGCCGCGCCAGGCATCGATGGGTATGCGCTCGGCGGG
>JBBQIZ010000339.1:0-3095 GCA_038325425.1 Chthoniobacterales bacterium | reverse complement strand
TTTTCAAACGCCAGGCCGAGCGGGTCGATCTTCGCGTGGCACGAGGCGCAGTTCGCGTCTTTGATGTGCGCTTCGAGTTTCATCCGCAGCGTGGCTTTCGGCGCGGTCACGGGATTCGGCTCGATGGGATCGACGTTCGCGGGCGGCGGCGGCGGTGACTTGCCGAAGATGGATTCCATGACCCACACGCCGCGATGCACCGGGCGATGCCGCGTGCCGTCGCTGGTCAGCGAAAGGATCGCCGCCTGGGTGAGGAGGCCGCCGCGCCGGCTCTCGGACGTGAGCGCCACGCGCTGGTAGTCGTCGCCTTGCAGCCCCTCGCCGTTCAGTCCGTAGAACTGCGCGAGGCGCGCATTTGCCATCGTCCAGTCGGAGCGCAGGAACTCGCGCAGCGTGAGCCCGCGCTGCAGCACCTCGCCAAAAAACGCGCGCGTCTCGCCGGTCATACAGGCTTCGAGATGTTTGTCGTAGTCCGGGTAGATCATCTTGTCCGGCGGGAACATCCCGACCTTGCGCAGCCGCAGCCATTGCGAACTGAACGAATCCGCAAACCGCTGCGCTCGCGGATCGGCGAGCATCCGCGCGACCTGCCGCGCGAGTTCCGCCTTGTCCCGCAGTTTGCCAGCCTCGGCGAGCGCGAACAGTTCCGCATCCGGCATCGTGCTCCACAGCAGGTATGAGAGCCGGCTGGCGATTTCCCAATCGTTCAGCGTGTGCCGCATCGCGTCGGGATCGCCCTCGGTGAGGAAAATGAAACTCTTCGCGCAAAGGATCGCCGCCATGCCGGCCTTCACGGCGCTCGGGAATTTTTCGCCCACCTTCAACTCCGCCTCCACGATGCCGACGAAGCCATGGAGTTCCTCCTCCGTCACTGGCCGGCGGAAGGCGCGCGTCGCCAGCTTGCGCAGTCCTTCGCGCACCTGCACGAGGTCACCTTCGGCCTTCGGCTGATAGTCATCGCGGAGCTGCTTCTCCTGATCGGTGATAAGCGGCCCGCGCCACGCGATGGAATGCAGGATGAGGAATGGATACCGCGGGCGGCCCTGCTCGTCGGTCAGCTTGATCTGCCAAGGCATGCGCCCGTCCTTGAGGCTGACGAATGGCCGGTTCCCGTGGCGGCCCGAGCGCGGGAGATTCGAGGGGCCGGGCACGTCGTTATAGACTTCGATGTTCGGGCGCCCTTTCGGCAGATGCGCGCGGAACGTCACCGTCACCGGCTGGTCTTCCGGCGCCACGATGTCTTGCTCGAAGAGCGTCCGGTCGAGCTTCGCTTCGTAAACCTTGATCCGTGGCGCGCGACCTTTCTCCGGCTTCAAACCGCTAATCGTGTAGCTGATTTCATAGACGCCACTTTCCGGCAGCGGATCCTTCAGGAGCGAGTAGCGGAAGATGTCACCGGGCCACATTTCATACGGCAGCTTTTCGAGCACACCCATCTCCTTCAATCGGTCGCGATGCCGCTCGTTTACTTGCTCCGCATAGAGCGCGGGCTTGCTGCCACCGAAGGGCTCCGGCGGCTTGGCCCCCTTCCGCAACGGAATGATTTCCGGATAAGCCTCCGCGAGGATCGTCTCCGCGGCCGCGAGATATTTTTCCACGTTCGAAGGCGAGAGCGTGAGCACCGAGCCGATGCGCTCAAAGCCGTGCCACTCCGGGTCCTCAAGAAACGCGCCGGGGTCCGTGGCGTTAAACTCGACGCCCAAAAGATCGCGCACCGTGTTCACATACTCGTCGCGGCTCAGGCGGTTGTAGGAAACCGGCGCCCGCATCGCCATCCGCGCGGCTTCACCTTCCTTCATTCGCACCGCCAGCCACTCCACGACTTTTACGCTTTCGTCCGCCGTGGGCCGCACCTTTACCTTCTTCGGCGGCATCTCGCCGGAGCTGATCCGCTCCATGATCTCGAGCCATTGCGGCGTGTTCTCGGTGCCCACTTTCGGCGAGAGATTGTCCATGCGGAAATCGCCCTTCTGCGTCGTCGAATCGTGGCAGTCGTAGCAGTGCTGCTCGAGATAAGTGCCGACCTTCGGATCGAGCGCAGTCACCGGCGCGCCCTGCCCGGTGGTGGCAAAAAACAAGCCGCCGAGCAGCGGCGCGCATCGGGTGAGATGGGCGATCGTCGTCTTCATTGAAACTTCACATCAGTCTTCGGCATGAGCGCCTTGATCTTCGCCTGCGTCTCCGCGGGATAGGGCTGCGGGCGGCGGATGAGCTTCAGCTCTTTGAGAAAGGCGAACTGCTGCAACTGCGCCAGCCGCTCGTCCGGCAGTTCGAGACCACCAAGTTCGAGCTGTTCGAGTTGCTTCAGATCGGCGGCGAGTTTGAGCCCGGCGTCGTCGAGCTTGGTGCAGTTCGTGAGCGTCACACGCTTCAAAGTCGGGATCGCCTTGATCTCCGCGATGCCCTCCGGCGCATCGAGCCCGTCGCCGAGCTGCAAATACTCGAGCGGCAGCGCCGCTAGATTTTTCAGGCAAGCAGGCGTGGCGTTGCGCGTGCCGAGTTCGAGGCCCTCGAGCTTGGATAGCTTTGCGAGATGCACGGCGCCGGCATCGGTGAACTTGGCATGCGCGAGGCTGATGCTTTCGAGATTCGGCAGATGTTCGCAGAGTTGTTTGATGCCTTCGTCGTCGATGCTGCTGCCGCGATGACTCACGCGCGCGAGCTTGGCGAAGCCGTCGAACTTTGCGTAGGCGCGACCGGTGATCGCCGTGCCGACAAACGAGAACTGCTCGAGATTCGTGAGGCCTGCGAGCTTCTCCATGCCGGCGTCGGTGAGTTTGCCGTTGTTGGTGAAGCGCAGCGCTTTCAAATTCGTGAGCTGCCCGATCGGCGCGATCCAGTCGTCGCTGCATTTCGTCGAGATGATATTCAGTGACTCCAGCGTGCGGATGTGGCCGAGGTGCTCAAAGAAGGCCGCGTCGTACGGATCAACCGTGCGATGGTCGTGCGGCCCGGTGTTGGGCACGGCGAGATCGACGAGCTTCAAGCTCTGCCCGTCCTCGGTCTTTTCGACTTTGCCCTTGGCGCCCTCGACCGTGCGGATGACGGCTTCGACGTGGGGATCGAGGGCGAAGGCGGAGACGGCGAGGGATAAA
>JBBQIZ010000338.1:0-3216 GCA_038325425.1 Chthoniobacterales bacterium | reverse complement strand
GGCGTCGCTCCTCCTTCCGTGATCATCCGCTGCGCCAGCACGCGCGCTGCTTCCACGAAGGTCACTTCGTTGAGCAGCGAAAGCGCCTGCAGCGGCGTGTTCGTGCGGGAGCGTTGGACCGTGCAAATCTCGCGGGTCGGCGAATCGAACATCGTCATCGAAGGCGGCGACGCGGTGCGTTTCCAAATGGTATAGAGCGAGCGGCGATACAGACCTGCGCCCACGTCCGCCTGGTAACCGCGCAGGTCGCCGTACTTGCTCGTTTCATCCCACACCGCCGCGGGCATGTAGGGCCGCACACTCGGCCCGCCGACTTTTTCCACGAGCAACCCGCTGGCGGCGAGCGCCTGGTCGCGGATCGCCTCGGCGGGCAGGCGGAAGCGCGGCCCGCGCGCGAGCAGGCGGTTCTCGGGATCGCGTTCGATCAATTCCCGCGTGACCTTCGACGACTGCCGGTAGCTCGCGCTCATGACCATCGTCTTTTGCATCGCCTTCATGTCCCACTTTAGCCGGACAAACTCCGTGGCCAGCCAGTCGAGCAATTCGGGATTGCTCGGCCACTCGGCCTGCGAGCCGAGGTTTTCCGTGGAGCGCACCAGACCGATGCCGAAAAACCGTTCCCACGCGCGGTTCACCCAGACGCGCGCGGTCAGCGGATTTTGCGGCGAGACGATCCACTGCGCGAGGCCGAGGCGATTGACCGGCGCGCCGGGCGGCAGCGGCGGCAAAGACGCGGGCACGCCGCGCTCCACCTGGTCGCCGCGTTTGTCGTATTCGCCGCGCTTGAGCAGGAACGCCGCGCGCGGCTGCGGCAATTCTTTCATCACCATCGTGCTCGGCAGCGCCACGCGGAATTCCTCGAACTTCTTCTTCGCCGCCGCCACTTCCGCATCCGCGCGGGTCGCGGGGTTGTCGGTATTGGCGCGGTGAAATTTGACCAACTCCGCCCGCTGGGCGGGGGTGCGTTTCGCCGGCTCCACGGCGAGCGCGGCCCGGATGTTCTCCGGCGTCTGGCCACCATCGAGCTTCACCACCGCAGGCGGTTGCGCAGTCACATTCAGGCGGAAGCGCCCGATGTTGTGATGGGCAAACGAGGACTCGTGTTTCAGCCGCACGATGATCGTCGCATCCGGCGGCACCGTGAGCGGCGTGGCGGTCACGAACATCGCCTTCCGCGGATCGCGCTTGGTCGGGCCATCGATCGCCCAGCCTTTCTTCCCGCGCGCCGCTGTTCCGCGTTTCGCGCCTTCCTCGACGATGAATTTCACCTCGTAACCCTTCTGCTCGTAGTCCGCCTCGGCCCGCTTGAAATCGACGACGAGTTGCTCGGTCAGGGTCGGCGCGGAGATCTCCACCTCCACGCCAGTCAGGACAAAATTTCCGTTCCCGTTGCGGCCCAGGCTTTTGTTCGGCAGCGAGGGATCGGGCAGCGCATCGATGCGCAATCCGCTGAACGAACCCGCCGCCAGCGGTGCGGTGATCGTGTACGTCTCGTGCGGCGGATTCGTCCCGCTCGCCAGCCACGACCCGTCCTCCTGCCGCGTGAGCGTCGCGCCGCCTTCGCTCTTCACCTCGGTCGGCGCCAATGCCTGCCACGCTTCCACTTGTTGTTCGAGTTCCGCGCGGTATTTGCCTTCCCACTCGCGCTGCAAACGCGGCAATTCCTTCTGCGCAGCAGCCACGCGCTGCTGGGCGGTTTTCAGCGCCGCTTCGAGCTTCGCCATTTGCACCTCCTGCTCCGGGGCCGGCAGATCGATGATCGGCCGCGAATTTCCGCCCCGCCGCGTCGCGCCCGCCCCACCGAAATCATCGAGCACGCCGTTTTCGTCGCCGGAATTGAAGAAGGCGAACAACTGGTAAAATTCCTTCTGCGTGATCGGGTCGTATTTGTGATCGTGACAGCGGCAGCAGTTGAAAGTGAGGCCGAGCCAGGTCAGGCCGGTCGTCTCCACGCGGTCGATCACCGTCTCGGCAAACCACTCCTCGATGATGCGCCCGCCTTCGCCGTTGAGCCGCGCATTGCGATGAAAGCCCGTGGCCACGATTTGATCGCGCGCCGCATTCGGAAGCAGATCGCCGGCGAGTTGCTCGATCGTGAATTGATCGAACGGTTGGTTGCGGTTGAAGGCGTCGATCACCCAGTCGCGCCAGTTCCACATCTGCCGGCTCGAGTCGCTCTGGAAGCCGTTACTGTCCGCGTAACGCGCGTAATCCAGCCAGTCGATCGCCATGCGTTCGCCGTAGCGCGGCGAGGCGAGCAACCGATCGACCACCTTTTCGTAGGCATTGGGGGAAGCATCCGCGACGAAGGCATCGACTTCCTGTGGCGTCGGCGGCAGCCCGGTGAGATCGAGCGACAGGCGCCGAATGAGCGTCGCTTTATCGGCCTCGGGCGACGGCTTGAGCCCGTCTTTCGCCAGCCGGGCGAGAATGAAATTGTCGATCGCGTTGCGGATTTCCTGCGAAGCAGGCGGCACCACCGGGCGGACCGGCGGAAGGAACGCCCAATGCCCCTGATACTCCGCGCCCTGGGCGATCCACTTTTTGATCGTCTCGATTTGCGCGGGCTTGATCGTCTTGTGCAACTTCGGCGGCGGCATGACGTCGTCCTTGTCCGTCGTCGTGAGCCGCTTCACCAACTCGCTCGCCTCGGGCTTGCCGGGCACGATCGCGATCTCGCCCGATTCGGACGGCTTCACCGCCGTCTCGCGCGTATCCAGCCGCAGCCCCGCCTTGCGCTCCTTTTCATCCGGCCCGTGGCACTGAAAGCAGGTGTCCGAAAAGATCGGACGGATGTCGCGGTTGAACTGCACCTTTTCCTCCGCGAGCGCGGGAGCAAGGAGCGCCGTGAAAAGAAAGGCGGGCGAGAGAAGCAGCGGTCGGGACATGGAGGAAAACGGAAGCTACCGGACAATGCCCGGCCGCAGCGGAAAGTTAGGGCTTCACTTTCGCGATCTGGCTTACGGTTGCTGGAGCGCGATCCGGCGGGCATCACGATTCGCGCCGCGCTCGGCCTGCAAAAGCTCGGCGAAGGCGACGTCGCGCGTCTCCAGCAGTCACTGGGAATTCCTTCACTCGCGCTGCTCTTCCGCCGCGACCGCGGCCTGATACTATATCTCGCAAATAACCTTACAGTTAGCACCGAGCCGCCGTCATTTCCTCTGCGGCCCTTTGCGTGCTCCGCGCCTCTGCGGTAGAGGGTAGGCTGAGTTTTAC
>JBBQIZ010000337.1:0-3222 GCA_038325425.1 Chthoniobacterales bacterium | reverse complement strand
AGGGTGTATTGTTTGTGCGCCTCCCAAATCTTCGCGCGCCCGGCTTTATCCGCTTCGCTCCAGCCATTGCACCCGCCGACGAGGCCCATGGAAAACTGTGCGCCGATGCCGTTGTTGGCGTCGAACTTTCCACCGGGCAGCGGGTAGAGATCCCAGAGCATACGCGGGCGTTTGTCCGTCGCGTAATAGCGCCGCACCGCCTCGAAGCGCGCGGGATCGTAGTTGGCGGGTTGGGGAAACGGGACGCGATTGGCCGCCTCTTTGGTCAGGCAGAGGCGGAAGCTGTAAACCATCACATTCCTGTCGCCCTCATCCTCGGGGCCGGCATCGTCGGTCGTGAGCAGCGGCAAAAGTTTTCCCGCCGCGTCGAAGCCCGAGAAAGCCATCTTCGGTTTCGTATACTGTTTGCCGGCATACGATTCGCCGAATTCCCTTTTGCCTTCGCGACCGATCGTCCAGCTCACACCCGCCGCAGCGAGCAGGTCGCCCTCGTAGGTGGCGTCCACGAAAACTTTCGCCTGAAAGTCGCCCTTGCTCGTCTTGAGTTGCGTGATGCGCGCGCCGTCTTTGCTGACGGAGAGCAGCACCCGCTTCGTCAGCACCTGCACTTTTGCCTCATCGAGCATCGCCTTGGTCACGCGCATGGCCACGTGCGGTTCGTAGGTCCAAGTCACGTTGTTCTTCTCGCTCACCTTGTACGAAAGCGTAATCCCGCGCTCCTGATAATCCTTCTCGACCCGCGTGTGCCATTCGTCGAACAGCCCCATCACCGTGCTCCGCACCGTCTGGTTGGAATCGCTGAAGCTGAGCCCGCCGGTGTTCACGCCGCCGACATGATCGGTCGGTTCGAGCAGGATGACCGATGCGCCTTCGCGAGCGGCCGCAATCGCGGCACAGAACCCGCCCGGTGTGGAGCCGTAGACGAGCACATCGGCTTCGGTTTGCGCGGAGGCTCGTAGCGCAAAGCACGCTGGAACGAACAGGCTGAGCGCGAGGCGGAGGAGGGATATTTTCATGGGTGAATGGAGTTGGGGCGGAAAACGGGAGGGGCGGCACCCTTCCGGAGGGCTTGCGCGAATGAAATCCTCAGTGGCGAGGCACATTAGGCGAAGGCTGTTTCGGAAGTCTTTCGAAAAAGAGGTTCACCCAAATGGAGGGCGGGTAACGCGCTGCGTGCAAAATAGTTTCGCGCGAAGCCCGTTGGAACCCCGCGGATCTGCGCGCTGCTTTCTGCCCGCGCGCGATTGAAAATACGGCGCGGCTTGCCAGAAGCGCGCGCTTTGAAAGAGGATCGCCCGCATGAATCCCCCCGGCCTCTGGCGTCGTGTGAGCTCAGTCGTTTTGTCCCTCGGAATCCTGCTGGCAGCAGCGTCGCCGGGGCGGAGTGCCGATCCCGCGCTCGCCGAACAAACCCGCGCGGCGATGCGCAAAGCGGCGACTTTTTTCCGAACAAAGGCGGCTACGCACGGCGGCTACGTCTATTATTATTCGCCCGATTTTTCCCAGCGTTGGGGTGAAGGGAAGGCGACCGCGCAGCAAATTTGGGTGCAATCACCAGGCACTCCGGCGGTCGGCCTGGCGTATCTGCGAGCTTTCGCGGCGACCGGCGACGCCTTCTATCTCGAGGCCGCGCGCGAGGCCGCCGAGGCGCTGGTCTATGGCCAGCTTGCTTCGGGCGGGTGGACGAATGCCATCGACTTCGATCCGGCGGGCAAACTCGTCGCGCAGTATCGGAACGGGAAAGGGCGGGGGAGAAACTATTCGACGCTCGACGACGGTATTTCCCAGAACGCTCTGCGCTTCCTGATGCAGGCAGACCGCGCGCTGGGCTTCAAACATCGCGAGATTCACGAGGCCGTGGAGACGGCCCGGACGGCGCTGCTCGCAGCGCAGTTTCCGAGTGGCGGTTTTCCGCAGGTCTGGCTCGGGGCGGTGCAACCGCACGCGCCGGTAAAGGCCAGCTATCCCGACTACGACTGGCGCACGGAGAATCGGATCAAGGACTACTGGGACTTGCCGACGCTGAATGACGACCTCGCCGGGAACGTTGCGCAGGTCTTGCTCGAGGGCGTTGAAATCTATCGCGATCAGCGCTGCCGCGCCGCGCTGGTGAAGCTCGGAGACTTCCTCCTGCTGGCGCAGATGCCGGAGCTGCAGCCCGGTTGGGCGCAGCAATACGACACGAAGATGCGTCCGGTCTGGGCGCGGAAGTTTGAGCCGCCAGCGATCGCGGGCCGCGAGTCGATGGATGCACTGGAGACCTTGCTCAAAGTGCATCGCCTGACCGGCGATGCGAAATATCTCGCGCCATTTCCGAGCGCACTCGCCTGGCTGCGGCGCTCGCTGCTGCCCGCCGGCCAACTCGCGCGTTACTACGAACTCAAGACCAACCAGCCGCTTTACATGACCGACGATTACCAGCTCACGAATGATGATTCGCGAGTGCCGAAGCATTATGGCTGGAAGACCGAGTCGCGCATCGCCGCGATCGAGGCGTCCTTGGCGGCCGCGAAGACGAAGACCCCCGCAGCCATCGATCCGGAGGTGAACGAGAACGAGGTGCGCAAGATTCTCGCGTCCCTCGATGCGGAGGGCCGCTGGATCAGCGCATATGCCGGCGGGATGCTCGTCGGTCAGCCGAAGTTCAAGCCGAGCGAGCAATACCTCGCCAGCGAAGTCTTCAGCAACAACCTCGAGATGCTGAGCCGCTACATGCAGCAGGCGAAGCGTTAGGCGCGGTCACCAGCAATTCGCGCAGGTCGACGCAGCAGGCGCGCGGCGAATCAGGCGATAATCTCGCCGATCACCTGGCCGCCGAACTGGCTCAGTTGCTTGAACCGGCCGCCGTGGAAGTAGGTCAGCTTGTTGTCGTCGAGGCCGAGCAGACGCAGGAGCGTGATATGCAAGTCGCGGACGTGGTGCACGCACTCGACCGCCTTATCGCCGGTCTCGTCGGTCGCGCCGAGGGTGTGCCCGGCCTTCACGCCGCCGCCGGCCATCCAGACGGTCATGGCGTGCGGATTGTGATCGCGCCCGTATTGCGTGCCGCCGCGCACGCCATTGTCGGGGGAACGGCCGAACTCGCCGCACCAGACGACAAGCGTTTCGTCGAGCAGGCCGCGTTGTTTCAAATCGGTGAGCAGCGCGGCAATGGGCTGATCGACGTTGCGCACGAGGTTGCCGTGAGCGCGTTCGATGTAGTCGTGCGAATCCCACGTGCCG
>JBBQIZ010000336.1:0-3275 GCA_038325425.1 Chthoniobacterales bacterium | reverse complement strand
CCCGCGCGCGACACCGCGCAGATCGTCGTCGGCGGCAGCGACTACTACTGCAACATCGATCCGCGCGTCCCGATCGATAGCCTTCGCCGCGGCACGCGCGTGCTCGTCAACGAGGCTTACGTGATCGTCGGCGATCTCGGCTTCGACCGCAGCGGCCCGGTGGTGAAGATCGCCGAAGTCCTCGGACCCGATCGCCTGCGGGTGGGCACCGAACACGGCATGCAATCGCTCGTCCTTCAGCGCGGCGATTTGCTGCTCAAGGAGAAGCTGAAATCCGGCGACGAAGTCCGCACCGATCCGAATTACAAAGTCGCCATCGAAGTGCTCGCCCGCCCGCATGCCGACGAGTACTACCTCGACGCCGTTCCCGAGCTGCCGTGGGAAAAAGTCGGCGGCCAGCAGGACGCGCTGCGCGCCATTCGCGACGCCATCGAACTCCCGCTACTCCATCCCGATCTCTTCAAGCGCTTCCAGCATTCCACACCCAAAGGCTTTCTCCTGCATGGTCCGCCCGGCTGCGGCAAGACGCTGATCGGCAAAGCCACCGCCTACAATCTGACCCAGCAGCTCAAGCAGCAGACTGGCGAGGAAATGCGCGAGTATTTCATGCACATCAAGGGGCCGGAAATCCTGAACATGTGGGTCGGGGAGAGCGAGCGCATCGTCCGCGAAATCTTCGCCACCGCGCGGGAAAAACGGCGCGAAGGTTACCTGCCGTTTCTGTTCATCGACGAGGCGGAATCCATCCTCGGCACCCGCCGGGCCTCGCGCTTTTCCAACATCCTCTCGACGCTTGTGCCGATGTTTTGCACCGAGATGGACGGCATCGATTCGCTCTCCGAAGTCGTCATCATCCTGGCCAGCAATCGCGCGGATCTCATCGACCCGGCCATCCTGCGCCCCGGCCGGATTGACCGTAAAATAAAGATCGCGCGGCCGACGAAGGATGGCGCCCGCGAAATCTACCGCATCTATCTCGCGCCGCATCTGCCCTACGATCCGGCGCTGGTGCAGGAAGCCGGGAGCATTCCCGCCGCGATCGATCAACTCATCGACAAGCTGATCGAACTCCAGTTCGGGCACCGCGATGAAAACCGCTTTCTCTCGATCACGCTGCGCAGCGGAAAAAAGGAGACGCTTTACCGCGGCGATCTCGTCAGCGGCGCGATCATCGCCAGCATCGTCGAGCGCGCGAAGGGGCTCGCCATCAAACGTGCGATCGCCAGTGCGCAGGAGGAGGGGATCAGCCTCGACGATCTGCGCGCGTCGCTCGATGCCGAGTATTTGGAGAACGACATCTTTCCGCCGGACGATCTCACCGAAGACTGGCTGCAGCTCATCGATCACGATCCGGAAAACGTGGTCAAAGTCTCGCCGTTCCGGGCGGGCCAGAAATCGCGCCCGGCGGCACCCAGTTCGGTGATTTGACGCGGCGGATTACGCCTTTTCCTTCGGGAAGAAAATGTCCCGCAAACGGGCGAGCCCTTCGGTGTAGAAGCGATTGCGGACCGGGCCGACGTAATGGCGGGACACGCTGTCCGGTTGCGCGTGGCCGAGGAGCGAGACTTCATACTTCCGCGGCAGCAAACCACCTTTGCCGTGGCGCGCGGCGCAGAGCATGAGCAGCGTCTGCTCGATGCGCCAGGGGTCGCCGCTGGGGAGGGAAGTTTGTGCGAGAGCGCGGTCGCAGAGATCGAGGTCGATCGCTTTTTTCGTGAGCAGGCAGAGCCCGCTGCTCACCCGCGGCCAGATCTTCAGGTCCAACTCGGCGCGTGCCTCGGCGGCGGTGAGGAGGGAGCATTCCTGCGCGTCCTCCTGAAACCAGCATTCGTCGGATTCCGCTGCCACCCAATTGAGAATCTCGCGTGGATGGCTGAAGAAAAGCAGCCCGCTATGAAAGACGAGGAAACGCTCGCGCGGGGCGAAATGAGGAACGTCGAAGAGCGTGAGCGCGCGCGGATGGGAGCGGCGGAAATCGGCGCAGAACGGAAATGCTTGGAGCATCGGCGCGACCGCCGCATCGGCCTCCGTGCGGCCGACGATCCGTGCGGAATGAAAAAGCTTCTTGAAGGTGGCCCGCGCCTCTTCGGTGAGCGTGCCGTCGTCATGGATGACGACCGGCCAGGCAAATTCGCTGAAGTGAAACCAGCTCGCGAGCATCCACGCCGCCCGCCGCCATTCCTCCTCGCCGACGATCACATGCACGGAAAGATGCTGCGGAGTTTCGCGCCAAAACGACCACTCCCACTGACCGATCAACGGGAGAACATGGTAGTCGAAATACGTGGCCTTCCAGCCGCGACGGAGATCGCGCCAGAGGTTTCGTGAAGTGCGGCCCGGAGAAGACACGCGGGTATTTATGGTGGAGGTCGCGCGGTGCGCAATCATCGCGTCCGCGAAGAATGCCTACACCACCGAGGGCGCGGGCCGGCGGACGCTCGCGGCGTAGTGCGGCAGGCAATGCTCGACCACGCTACGCCACGAGAATCGGCGGGCGAAGGCGATGCAATCCGCAGCGTTGAAGTGCCCGCCGCCGGAAAGAAAGAGGCGCAGTTTTTCTTCCACGGAATCGACGGTGACTTCCTCCACGAACATCCCGCTCACGCCCTCGGCGACGGCTTCCGCGGCCCCGCCGATGCGGGCGGCCAGGACCGGACAACCGGAGGCGGCGGCTTCGAGATAGACGATGCCGAATCCCTCGTAGGCGACCGGGGTTTCCGAGGTCGTCAGGATGAAAAGATCGTTCGTGAGCAGCGCGCGGTGAAGTTTCTCAGGCTCGACGAAACCGGTGAATTCCACGCGATCGGTCAGACCCAAGTCGATCGTCAATTGTTCCAAACCGGGCCGCAAATAACCGTCACCCACAATGGTGTAACGGAAGTCGAAAGTGGCGCGCAGTCGGCCGAGCGCTTGCAGCACGAGATCGACGTTTTTATGCGGTTCCGCGAGGCGGCAGACGGTCACGAGTCGGGGCGGGCCGGTCGGGCGGGGCGGACGCACCGCAGTGAAATAGCGCGGGGCAACGCCGACCATCGCGGCGGACGTCCGGCCCGTGCATTGCGGATGCACCTGAAGAAAACGGTGTTCAGTGTAGTGGCTGTTGGTGAAAATATGGGCTGCGCGCGGCAGGGCGTGGCGGACGAGTCGCGCGGTCAGCCAGTCGCCGAGGCGTTGATCAATGCGGCTGCCGAAAGGGAGCCGGAATTTTTCCCGGAGATCGAGCCGGGCGACCGGGAAATACGGGTGCAGAAAATCGTTGCCGTGGACGGTGACAA
>JBBQIZ010000335.1:0-3300 GCA_038325425.1 Chthoniobacterales bacterium | reverse complement strand
GGCGAGCTTGGCGATGGCGCGGGCGACGCGGGAAAACTTCGCAGGATCCCAGAAGACGTTCGAGCACGGCGGGCGACGATTTCAGCCGCTGTTTTCCAAAAGTCGATGTCTTGCTTGTGGCCAGACTCGTTGAGCAGGTCGGCAAGCTGGCGGCAAGCCTAGACAAAGAGAAGCGAGCAGAACAAATCGTCGCCTTGCTTGCGATCGGTGGTGTTTTTGTTAGCTCGGTTCGCTTTCATAGCGAGGCGATGGGCGGAGACAGAAGCTTCAAAGGTTTACTTGGCTCCGGCCTTCTTTGAAGCGGCGGCGCGGGGATAGCGGATGACTGCGACATCATTTGGCTGCGCCGCGCCCGCTGTGCTGCGGCCTGCGATGATGAGCTTCTCCAGCAGCGCGTTCATCTCGGCGACTTTCTCCGGCATCGTGGCGGCGAGGTTCTTCGATTCGCTGAGGTCGTCGGCGAGGTTGTAGAGCTGCACGGGCTGGGATTGATCGCCACCAGTGCCCCAGCCGTCGGAGCCGGGGGCGGGGATGTATTTCCACGAACCGCTGCGCAAGGCGGGTGTTCCCTGAATGCTGGCGCTCACGGCGTGCTCGCGGATCGCTATGTCTTCTCCCTTCAAGAGCGGCATCAGGCTGAAACTGTCTTCTCCGGCGTTGTCCGGCAGCTTGACGCCAAACACTTCGGCGAAGGTGCGGAGAAAGTCGGCTTGATAGACGAGTTGATGGCACACGCTGCCGGGCTTCACCGTGCCGGGCCAGCGCACGATGAACGGCACGCGATGCCCGCCTTCCCACGCATCGGCCTTGGCCCCGCGCAGGGGACCGCTCGGGTAGTGGCCCATCTTTTGCAGATCCGACTTGCCGATGTAGGGAGCGCAGCCGTTGTCGGCGGTGAAAATGACGAGTGTGTTCTCGGCCTCGCCGCTTTTCTCCAGCGCCTCGAGCACGCGACCCACGAGGGCATCCGTCTCCATCACGAAGTCGGCGTAGAGATTCAGCCCGCTCTTGCCTTTCCATTCCTCGTTCACCGAGAGCGGCGTGTGCGGTGAGGTGAGCGGCAGGTAAAGCAGGAAGGGCTCCGGCTTCTGCGCGGACTCGGCGATGAACGAGGCGGCGCGCTCGCCGAGCGCGGGCAGGATGGGCTCAAGGGTCCAGTCCGCCAGCGCGGGGCCCTGAATGCTGGCTTGATTGTTGCCGACGAGGCGGGCAGGCAGGAACGCAGTGGGTATGCCGACGGTGCGATCATTCTCGATGAAACAAAACGGCGGGTGATTGGGCACATCGGTGCCGAAGTAGCGGTCGAAGCCGCGCGTGACCGGGCCGCCACCGATGGGCTGGGAAAAGACCTCCTGCCAGACGGAGCGGTGCGCGTCGCTGGCGGTCGCTTCGCCCTTCGGCTTCTCTTTGAATAAGGTCGCGCGGTCCTGCGGGATGGGCCAGTCCCAGCCGAGATGCCATTTGCCGATGCAGGCGGTGCGATAACCGTTTTGCTTCGCCAGCGTGCCAATGGTCATGCGATCCGGCGCGATCAGCGGAGCCCCCCACAAAGGCACGATGCCGGACTGCAATCGCGTGCGCCAATGGTAACGCCCGGTGAGCAGCGTGTAGCGCGAGGGCGAACACACGCCCGAAGACGAATGCCCGTCCGTGAAGCGCATCCCCTGCGCCGCGAGCTTATCGATGTGCGGCGTGGGAATCTTGCCGCGCTCCGGGTTGTAACACTGCACATCGCCGTAGCCAAGGTCGTCGGCATAGATGATGAGGAGGTTAGGCTTCGTTTGCTTCGAAGCATCGGCGGCGTGGAGTGCTGCGAGTGGTGTGAACAAGAGGGCTGTGAGGAATATGAGGGGGTGTTTCATGTTTGGGATATTTTGCTGTTCTCGGTGGTCAGGCGCGCGATGGAAGTCCGCGAATGCGGCTCGTCGGCAACGGTTCATCAGGGCGTCAAAGGCTTTCCCCGCGCAGCGCCAGCTCCTGGATTACCCAGGGTTTTCCGTTGCGGTTATCGACTTTCGTCGCGGAACTGATCCGAACGAAGCGGGCCTTCACCGGGGCAAAGTCCGGATCGCTCACCTCGCACGAGGCGGCTCCATTGAAGACGGGCTTGCTCCAGGTCTGCCCGTCCCCGGATGTCTCGATGAGAAGGTTGCGGGTTTGGCTCGTGCTGGCGTTGGACTGAATCGTGACCCCGCTCAGCATGGACTCTCCGGGCAACTCCACCGTGATCCACATCGTGTCGCCGAGGGGATCGCCACTGCTCCATTGCGACTTGGTTTCCCCATCGATGAGCGCGGCGAGTTGGTCGGCACCGTGACTCGCGGAGAGCTTCCATTCACTGCGGTCGCTCAACGCAGGCGGAGCGGCGAGGTGGAGTTCGGCCTCGGTCCAGGGAGTGTTTCGCTCCTTCGTTTCGCTGCGGACTCGGGCGACATCGGCCGGGGTGACACAGGCGGCGGAGTTCCCGAAGCTGTTGCGCACATAACTGATCGCGGCGGCGACCCACTTGTCGTCGTTGCTGCCCATCGGAATCATCTGACCCTGATAGGTCTTGCCCTTGATCGGTCCGGTCACCCCGTGGAGGACCGCCCGGATGACGCCGTCGCGGGGGCCGAGAACGATTTCGGATCCTGACAGGGGCGCCGCGAGGGTGAGTGGAGGATTGGTCCCGGCGATCGTCATGCCCTTTCCATCAAGGCCGTGGCAGGTGTAGCAGAGTTCCTGAAAAATGGTCTGCCCGTGAGTGAGCTGTTCCTTCTCCGCTCCGGTGAAGGATCGGTGAAACTCGGTCCGGTTCGTGAGAATCTGCGAGGCCATCATTTTCACGCCTTTTGAGGCGCTTGTCAGGGCGGTCTGGTTGATGAAGGCGCTCGCGTCCTTCCACTTCATCTGCCGCGCGGTCAGCATCGCCTGAATCACGACGGAGGGATCGGGGTCAGTGGCAGGGGCCTTGATATCGGGGATAAGGGTCGTGTCACCGGCGAGCAGGAGCGTCTCGCCCGCGCGGATCGCGGCGTGGCGAACCACAGTCACGCTGTCCTTCATCGCGGCGCGGACCTGATCGACGGTGAGGGCATTCAGGCCCTCCAGGGTCCAGAGGGCGTGAATGCGGGCGAGCGGTTCGGCATGCTCTTTTGTCATGGCCGCGAGGGCCGGCACGATGCTTTTCTCCCCGCGAAGGACGAGCAGCTTCTGCGCGGTGTCGCGCTGCCAGCCGTTGGGATGGGCGAGCGCCTCGACGAGCTGCGCGGGTGACGCCTCGTGAAGGGCCGGGGCCGCTTCGGGTGCCATCGAGTCGTG
>JBBQIZ010000334.1:0-3302 GCA_038325425.1 Chthoniobacterales bacterium | reverse complement strand
AGCTTAAAATCAAGCTCTGCGGCCCGTCCGATCACGCTGCCGCTGAAAATCGGGTGATTGGAAATGATGTCGTAGCCGATGCCCGGATGGACCGTGACCGGGACGCCGCGCTTCCAGGCGGAGGCAAGAATCGAGGCCTGTTTCCAACGATGTTCCACTGCAATACGACCTGGAGAAACGTGACCCGCGCACAAGGCGGAGAGCAGATCGGCTCGTGCCGCGGTTAGTGGATGGGCCGGTTCGTTTTTAATCGCTTGCGCGAGCGCTTCCGGGCTCGGGACGTTCGCGCCATCTTCGACCATGAATCGGCCCAGCGCCTGGCCGTAGCCGAGGCCCTCCAGCGCCCCGGTCATCAGCGCGAGATGAATGTTCGTCGCCGTTTCGTGCCAGGTGCCAAAGGTGCCGTCGGCCACATTCATCTCCACGCTTTCGGTCGAAGCACCCAGCCACGCGTATTCCCAGTCATGGATCGTCCCCGCGCCGTTGGTCGCCAGATGCGTAAGCCAGCCGCGCTCCATCATCCGGTCGAGGATCAGCGCCGCGCCGTTGCGCAGCAGGTGCGCACCGTAGAGGAGCATCACGCTGGCACCTCGCTCCCGCGCCGCCAAGATCCGGGTCGCGCATTCGCGGATGCTTTGGGCGAGCGGCTCGGCGACCGCCGGTGGTTCCGCGTCGGGCGCGATCAGGATGTCTTCCGCGCGCGTGAGACTGCGCCGCGCGGCCAGCGGAAAGACTTTCAGCTTCGACAAGTCGAGCGGCTGAACGGGCGCTTTCATCGCGCCAGCAAATGATCCACGAGCGTTGGGGCGTCGCGGAAATCGGGAATGACCGCGTCCGCACCCGCTGCGAGCAACTGCTGGCGCTTGAATGCATCGATCCGGCCCGAGCCGTTCTCCTCCTCGTCGCTGCACACGGCGATAGCCAGACCGCCGAGTTCTTTGGTCGCCATGATTTCCACCGGGCCATCGCCGAGGGACAACAGATTCTCCCCGACGATTCCTTCCTCGCGGAACAACCGCTCCAACACCACCCGCTTCGAGTATTCGCGGGGATCGGCAGGACTTCCATAAATGTGCCGTCCAAAAAATTCCGTCAGGCCCAGAGCTTCCGCTTCTTCCTTCACCCGATGTTCGATCGTGCTACTGAGGATGACCGGCGTCAGGCCCATGCTTTGAATCCGCTCGAGTAGCGCGCGCCCGCCGAAGACCACGAACGCGTCGGGCGGCGCTTCACCGCTGCGAATGAGGTGCAGCCGCGTCGCGATCGCGGTGTCGAGCTGCGCTTGGAACTCGTTGCGCAGCTCTGTCGCATCCAGCATCGGGCCACCTCGTTCCAGCACGACCTCAGTGAAACGCTGCATCTGCACCACCGTCGGGCGACCATTCAGCCCAAACACGATTTCCGCCATGATCCCGCGCCGGGCCGTCTCCGCTTCATCCACCAAGCGCGGCAGATAACGCTCGAAGACCTCGAACATCAGCGTCGGCCACCCGTGGCGGACCCACGAGAGCGTGCCGTCGAAGTCGAACACGACATGGGAGATGTGCGGTCGCGGCATGAAGGTCGGTCGCAGCTCGACTTCGCCGATGAAGGCCGGCAGCGGAGGGATTGGAGAACTCACAAGGCGGAGGCGTTTTCGACAAAGGCATAACAGATCATGTGATAGATGTGCATCTGCACATCCTCGACCCGCCCGTAGTGCGTGTCATCGACCACGATCACCTGCTCCGCGAGATCGGCGAGCGCGCCGCGTTTTGCCCCGACGAGCGCGATGGTGTGCAGCCCCTGCTCCTTCGCCCAGGTGAAGGCTTTGACCAGATTCGGTGACCCACCGCTTACGCTCGCCGCGAGGAGCACATCCCCGGCGCGCCCGTAGTTTTTGAGCTGTCGCAGGAAGACATCCTCGTAGCTGTAGTCGTTGCCGAGCGCGGTGATCCACGCGGTATTGTCGGTCAGCGAGAGCACGCGGAACGGCTTCCCGAGTGCATCCGAAGAGCATTTGCCAAGGTCGGTCGTGAAGTGCGACGCATTGGCCGCGCTGCCGCCGTTGCCGATGGCGAAGATCTGCCGGTCCTCTTTCCAAGCGGTGTGGACGGTCTTTGTGGCACGCTCGATGGCGTCGAGCGGGACGGAATCGAGGGCGCGATGTTGGGCGGCGATGTAGTTTTGGAGCCAGGTTTTCATAGTTGGGAATCGGAGAAGCGGTCCGCCGCCATGAGCAGCGCACCGACGGGGACGGAATCTTCGCGCAGGCCAGCGAGGCGGATGGGCGGCGCGGGTTGGAAGACATCCATGAGGTAAGCGGGCAGGCGTTCGGCGACGGCGGCGCGCAGCGGTTCGCCGATGAGCGACACGCCGCCACCGATCACGATGACCTCCGGATGCAAAAGCTGGGTGACCACGCCGAGCGCCTTGGCGAGATGGCCGGCGAGCGTTTCGAGCAGCGACGCAGCAAGTGGATCGCCGCCCGCCAGAGCGGCGGTCAAATGCCGCGCCTCACTGCCGGGATCGGCTGCAACCAGCTTCGCCAGCGGCGAATCCGGAGCACCTTCCACCGCGGCTCGAATCTGGCGGTCGAGACTCCAGCCCGCGCAATCGTCTTCGACGATCCGATCCGGGGCATCGAGCCGCAGATGGCCAAACTCCATCTCGCCCGGCGGCGCGCCGTGATAAAGCCGCCCGTCGATCGCGAGCCCGCTGCCCACGCCGCTCCCCATGTTGGTGTAAAAGACCGGACTCGCGCCACGTCCCGCGCCGCAACGCGCTTCGCCAAGCGTCGCGAGATTGCTGTCGTTCTCGACGAAAGCGGGCAGGCCGGTCTGCTCGCGCAGCCAGTCGCCAAGCGGAAAATCCGACCAGCCCGCGATGTGATACGACTTCCAGATGCGCCCGGTGCGCCAATTCACCGGCCCGCCATAACCGACACCGATCGCCGCGGGCTGACCGAGCGCGATGAGTTCCGGCAGCGCGGCCGCAATCCCCGCGCGAATGCCGTCCGCGCCGCGCTCGCGGTCCACGACAAACCGGCGACGCTCGAAAATCTCTCCGGCGGCACTGCCCACGCAGAACTGCAATTTGCTCCCTCCGATCTCGATAGCGAGCAAGCGCTGGCCGCCGTTCGCAAGGGGTGGTTTATCGACGGCCATGATTGAAATCGACGGCTTCACGCCGGACTTCTGCGCCGCGGTTGTTGTCGAAGCGCACGGCTTCGCAGCTCGGATCGACATGGATCAGCGCGGGCACGCCGCGGAAGATATTGCCGGAAAAATCAAGCTCCTCACCGCCCGGGGCAAACGTCACCG
>JBBQIZ010000333.1:0-3317 GCA_038325425.1 Chthoniobacterales bacterium | reverse complement strand
TTGCAGCACTGTCGAAGCGGTGATCGCAGACGGTGTTCTGAAGGAGAAAGATTTTCCGGTGGTCACTTCCTTTCACTGCCTGGAGCACGTCGCCGCGCCGGTGGAGTTTGTCCGCGACCTTCTTCGACTCACGGCACCGGGCGGAAAGCTGTTCCTGAGCACGCCCTACTCCCCCATGTCACTGGAAACCGACTGGTTTGATGTCATGAACCATCCGCCGCATCACATGACGCGGTGGAACCTCCGCGCCTACCGCCGGCTGGCGGAAATTCTCGGGGTGAAGATGCGCCATTTCGCGCCGCCGGCCCGGCCCGCCGAGCAGGCGCGCCAGGCGCTCCGGCTCAGGAACCACGGCCCGAACGTGGTCGTGCCGCCCATCACCATGTTGCGGGACATGCTCCTGCAACTGCCGTGGTTTATCTCGGTTTGGCGGAAGCTCGTGAAACGTGCTCGTCAGAACCAAAACGGCGGCAGCGACGTGATTCTCATCGAACTCACCGCGCCGTGAAGGTCGCGATAGTTACCACTGATAAGCGCGAGCCAGAACGGGATTACGCCAACCCGGTGCCGGGCTTCGGCACGGCGCCAGAAGCGCTCCTGCAGGGTTTTTCGCAATTGCCGCAGGTCGAGGTTCATGTGATCTCCTGCACCCAGCAGCCCGTTCGGGTTTCCCCGAAAAAGATCGCGACAAATATTTGGTTTCACAATTTGCACGTCCCCAAGATCGGCTGGATGCGGACCGGGTATCAGGGCTGCGTGCGGGCGATCCGCCGGAAGGTGCACGCGCTGGAGCCGGACATCGTCCACGGCCAGGGCTCGGAACGGGAATGCGCCCTTGCGGCGGTCTTCTCCGGCTGCCCAAACGTCCTGACCATTCACGGAAACATGAAGGCCATGGAAGCGCTCCACCGCACCGGAAAGGTCGCGCTATTTTACTGGTTCGCGGCGCGACTGGAGACGCTGGCCTTGCGTCGGACGAACGGCGTCCTGTGCAATTCCGCTTATACCGAGGAGATCGTGGTCCCGCGGACGCGGAAAACGTGGCGGGTTGCCAATCCGCTGCGCCTGCCGTTCTTCGAGCAGGCTTCAGAACCGTCACCCGCGTCACCTCCGATCCTGCTGAATATCGGCGTTGTCTCTCATCGCAAGCGTCAGGTCGAGATTCTCGGTCTCGCGAGGCAACTCCACGCCCGAGGGCTTCGCTTCTGCCTGCACTTTCTCGGTCCGGTGGATCCGTCGGAAGGTTATGGCCGGCAATTCGCCGATCTGCTGCGCGAGGCGGAAGCGGCGGGGTACGCGAGGTATCTCGGTTCGCTTGATGGTCACGAATTGTTGGCGGCATTCGATGCCGCCTCCGGGCTGGTGCATCTACCGAGCGAAGAAGCCTTCGGTCTGGTGGTCGCGGAGGGTCTGGCTCGCAACCTCCAGCTTTTCGCCGCGCGCGTTGGCGGGATTGTGGAAATCGCCAGCGGTGTTCCCGGTGCTCAACTCTTTGAAGATGGCCAATGGAAGGAGGTAGCCGATGCTATTGGGCGCTGGCTGGAGGCGGGTGCGCCCCGTCCGTCAGGCGCAGCGGCGGAGATGGCCGTTCGATATCACCCGCGGGTGATTGCCGCGCGCCATTTGGAAATTTACCACGAGGTTCTCGCTGCCTGAGAGTGCGCGTTGAACGGGCGACGACCGGGAGCGACGGATTTTCGCTCGCAATATCCGTCCGTCTTGCGATCTAAAGCGCCATGCTTCCTCTGGGCCTCCACCGTTTGTTGATCAGCAGCGTCGGCTCGTTGCTGCTCGCTTCGCTTTCTCCGGCGAACGAACCGCCTGCCGAGTTGAAGCAAGCGCAGGCGCAGTTCCAAAAGGAAGTGGATTTTGCCCTGCGACCCATGCGAGGGCGTTACGTCGCCCGCCTCCAGACCCTGAAGCGAACGCTTATCAGCAAAGGTGATTTGCGCGGGGCAGTTGCCGTCCAGGACGAGATTGATCTTACCGTCGCGACTGCCAATGAGACGGAGATTCGAGCAAAGCTGGTGGGGACTTGGACGGGCGAATTCAAGGGGGAACGCCGGAGTTACGTCGTCAAGACGGATGGAACGGTGGACTGGCTGAAGCATGACAACGGCCTGCTGGTCACGGGCCAATTACAGCGCCGGGGCAAAGACTTTATTTTCTTCTGGGAGACCATTGAAGAAACCCACCGGGTTTCCCTGACCGAAACCGGCGGATTGGAGATGGACGTGTTTATCTCGAAAGACGCGTATGCGAACGGGTCGCCGATCTACGAAGTGCCGCTCTCGCGATCCGCAATCAAGCGATAGGAAAATTGGCTATCGGCGAAGCAGGCTCCGGTAGACGTGCTGCATCTGCCCGGCCACTTCCGCCCAGCTCGCCGGTCGGGGTGGACGCGGCAGGTCGGGTGACGCTTCGTAAAATTCGCGGAGGACCGTCGCGGTCGCGGGCGTGGCGTCGGTGACGGGGCAATAGCGCGCATTTTCTCCAAACGTGGTGCGGGCCCACGGCAGGTCGCTGAGGAGGAGCGGGCAGCCGCAGGCGGCGGCTTCGAGCGCGGACAGGCTGAGGCTTTCCATGGTGCTGAGCAGGACGAAACCGCGCGCTTCGGCATAAATGCGGGCGAGTTGGGCGCGGTCGGAGATGCCGCCTTCGTAGCGGAGCAGTGCCGGGTGCGCGGCGACCAGCCGGCGGAATTCGACGGCGTAGGGATCGTCGTCCGCGTAGGGCGTGCCGAGCACCCAGAGCGGGGTGCCGGCGGCGACGGCCGCGGCGGCGAGTTCGACGACGCGTTTCCGCCCGGTGATCGTCGCGGTGCAGACCAGCCAGGGGCCACGTTCCGAGGCGGCGGGGGCATTGAGAAAGGCTTCCTCGACGCCATTGGGCACGACGTGGACGCGGTCGGCGGGCGCTCCGAAGACTTCGCGCATGAGCTGCGCTTCCCACGGCGTCAGGGCGATGGCGGCGTCGGCCAGTTGGTAGGAACGCCAGCCCATGCGATCGAAGAAGAAGCTGCGGCGGAGGGTGCGGATGGCGACGCTCTGCAGGCGGCGGGCGAAAGGGCCGCGCGAGCCGAGGCCGGTGAGCAGTTCGGCGATGATGACTTTGAGCCCCTTGGAATGCGCGAATTCGACGTAGGAATGTGAGGGGCGGCCGAAATAATGGAGGAGGTCGCCGCGCTGGGTGTCGTCCCACCAGCGGACCCATTCGACTTCGACCCCGAGCCGCTCCAGCGCCCGTTTGGTCTGCTCGATCTGGGTCTGGAAGCCGCCGTGCGCGAGGAAGAAGGGTTGGCCGTGATCGAAGAGGAT
>JBBQIZ010000332.1:0-3326 GCA_038325425.1 Chthoniobacterales bacterium | reverse complement strand
GCCCGTGTGAGTGAGCGTCGCGCTCGCGGAGTTGAGGATGAGATCTTCGACCGTGACGCTCGTGCTCAGGGTGACGGTGTAGGGTCCGCCGAGCGCGTTGATCACCGCGTCGTAGGTGCCGACCCCGCCGTTGCCGTTATTTGGAAATCCGCCGAGCGCCGGGACGTTCGTCCAGTTAGCGTTCACTCCCCAGTTCCCGCTGCCCGTGTTCCAAGTGGAAACGACGTCGGCGGCGAGGAGCGGGGGAGCGGCGAAAGCGCCCCACCCAACCATGCCGGCGAAGAGCGCGGACGCGGCGCGGCGGCGCAGGCGGGCGAAGGATTCGGCGAGCGGGGCGCGGGCGCTGCCGGGAATTGTCCGGCGGTGTGCGAAGATTTGCGGGGTCGCGGCAGAGTGCGGCTGACCGATTTTCGAAGAGGAGTGGATGCTCATAGATGGGTGGGAGTGGAATGCTGCGCGCCGAAGATCTCGCGTCCCGACCCTCAGCCAACTCCATCGTCGCCTGAATCTCGAACACCGCCCCCGACAGGCCGAGACGCTAGCGAGGAGGAAGCTTATTTGTAAATTCAGACGACGGCGCGATCTTTTGTAGGAATAACGCCCATGCGAGCGATCAGCATTCGCGCGGCTTTAATCGTGTGGACAGGGATTTCTCTCCGACTTTTCCTCAGCCGGAGCGATGCCGTGCGATCCCTTCTTCCGCATCCCGGGATTTATCCGTGTTATCCGTGGCCAGCTTCCTCAGTTCCGGGTCATCCCCTCACCGGCGCAAGATAAAGGCCGCCGCACTGGCAAAGTCTTTCGCGACAAACTCCGCGCCGGCGCCGTCCTCCCCGTGGCCGTGGCCGGTGCGGACGAGAATCGCCCGCACTCCGGCGCCCCGCCCGCATTGCACATCGACAGCTTTGTCCCCGACAAACCATGAACGCGCCAGATCGAGGCCGAGGTCGCGCTGCGCCTCCAGCACCATGCCCGTCGCCGGTTTCCGCCGGGGCGATGCGGCCTCGGGCGATTCCGGACAGAAATAGGTCGCGTCGATGAAATTCCCGCCGATCAACTCGAAGAAGCGTGCCTGCACCGCATCGAAGTCAGCCAGCGTGTAATACCCGCGGCCGATCCCGCTTTGGTTGGTCACGATGACCAGTCGGTAGCCCGCCGCTTTCAAGGACTGCAGGGCCTCCGGCACACCGGGGATGATCCGCACCTGATCGGGATGGCTGCAGTAGTGCGCCTCTTCCATCAGCGTGCCGTCGCGATCGAGGAAAACGGCAGGTTGGGATGACATGAGCGGCGGATCATATCGCCGGCGGCGAATCTGCCTAGCCGGGTTTTCGGAGAAAGTTCGCGCGGCGCCGACGATTGCCCAATTTCTTGCTTTGCAGCGCCCGCGACGCGCATTTACGAATCGTTCATTGTCCATGTCAGACTCCTCCGTCGCCGTTATTGGCGCTTCCCGTGACCGTCGTAAGTATGGGAACAAAGCTGTGCGGGCTTACGTCGAGAGCGGATTCACGGTTTTCCCGGTGAATCTGATCGAAGCAACCATCGAAGGCTTGAAGGCGTATCCGAATGTCGATGCGATCACTGAACCCCTCGATTTCGTGAGCCTCTATGTGCCGCCGGCGGTGGGCTTGAAAATGCTCCCAGCCATCGCCGAGAAGAAACCCAAGGAGCTGTGGATCAACCCTGGCGCCGAGAGTGATGAACTCATCGAAGCCGCCACGGATCTGCATCTGCGGGCGATCGTCGCGTGTTCCATCGTGGCGCTCGGCCTTTCCCCCAGCCAATTTCCGGACACCTGACCTTTAAATCGTGAATCCCCTGCTCCGCTTTCTTTCCTCCTCCATTGGGCGCAAATGGGTCGTCGCCCTGACCGGCCTCGGCCTCTTCGGTTTCGTCGTCGGTCATCTCGTGGGCAACCTTCAGGTCTTCCTCGGCTGGGAAGCGATCAATCGCTACGGCGCGTTTCTGCAGGGCAGCGGCGAATTGCTCTGGATCGTCCGCCTCGGGCTGCTCGCGATGATCGTGCTGCACATCGTTTTCACGATCAAATTGCGGATCGAGAATCGCGGGGCACGCGACTCCCGTTACGCCGTGAAGAAGTATCGGGCGACCACGCTTTCGGCACGCTGGATGACCTTGAGCGGGCTGATGGTGCTCTCGTTCATCATCTTTCATCTGCTCCATTTCACGGTGCAGGTGCCGAACGTGAATCTGATTTCTCCGGCGCTCAATTTCACGGAAATGCACGACGCCAAGGCGCGGCACGATGTGTACATGATGATGATCCGCGGTTTCCAGGTGCCGCTCATCTCCGCCTTCTACCTGCTGGGCGTAGGGTTGCTCGCGCTGCATCTCAACCACGGCATCATGAGCATGGGGCAGACGCTCGGGCTCAATACCGGCAAGCTGCGACCGCTGTGGGAGAAAGGCGGTCCGGCCTTTTCGTGGCTCATCTTCCTCGGCTACGCGTCCATCCCGGTCGCCGTCGTGGCCGGTGTCCTTAAGTAACTTATGAGCGTTGTTCTTGATTCCAAAATTCCTGCCGGCCCGCTCGAGAAGAAGTGGGAGACGCACAAGTTTGAGTCGAAGCTGATCAACCCGGCGAACCGGCGCAAATACGAGATCATCGTCGTCGGCTCCGGCCTGGCGGGTGCGAGCGCGGCGGCTTCGCTGGGCGAGATGGGTTACAAGGTGAAGTGCTTTTGCTACCAGGACTCGCCGCGGCGCGCGCACTCGATCGCCGCGCAGGGCGGGATCAATGCGGCGAAGAACTACCAGAACGACGGCGACTCGGTGCACCGGCTGTTCTACGACACGATCAAGGGCGGCGACTTCCGCTCCCGCGAAGCAAACGTGCATCGACTGGCCGAAGTGAGTAATTCGATCATCGACCAGTGCGTGGCGCAGGGCGTGCCTTTCGCGCGGGAATACGGCGGGCTGCTGGCGAATCGCAGCTTCGGCGGCGCGCAGGTGTCGCGGACTTTCTACGCCCGCGGGCAGACCGGGCAGCAGTTGCTACTCGGCGCTTACTCCGCGCTGACCCGGCAAATCGCGGAGGGTAGCGTGGAGATGTTTCCGCGGACCGAAATGCTCGACCTCGTGCTCGTCGATGGCCACGCCAAGGGCATCGTCGTGCGCGACATGGTGACGGGCGAGATTAAATCCTATGCGGCCGACTGCGTGCTCCTTTGCACCGGCGGTTACGGCAACGTTTTTTACCTCTCGACCAACGCCAAGGGTTGCAACGTCACCGCCTCCTGGCGCGCCTACAAGCGCGGCGCGACCTTCGCCAACCCGTGCTACACGCAGATCCATCCGACGTG
>JBBQIZ010000331.1:0-3333 GCA_038325425.1 Chthoniobacterales bacterium | reverse complement strand
CACCCAAGATATTCCGCCACCGCCCCGAGGGCCTCCGCCGTGCGGCGCGCGGTCTTCTCCAGCGCGGCTGTTTCTGCCCGGCTCGGCGCATCCACCGCCGCCGCAGCCAGCACCCGCACGACGCCGCGCTGCGCTTCGACCGCACCGGGCATCTGCGCCGGAGCGACCGCCTGATGCTGTTCGATGAGGTACCCACCGACCATCAGTCCGACGACCGCGATCAGCGTCATCACCACCTTTTCCCGCGCGGACATTTTCTCGGAGAGCAACGTCGCCACCGAAGCATCACGCACCAACCCGAGGGCAAAACCGAGCGCGGCCAGCACGAAGCCAAGAGCGGCGGTGATCGCCAGCGCCCGTTCGGGCAGCACCAGTCGCTCGTAGGCGAAGCGTCCGTCCATCAGCGCAAACGGACCGAAAGCCGAAAGCTCGACGCCGGCCTGCGTCGCGTAAAGCAGCCCGAGCACCAAGGCCACGCCGAAGATTACGCGGTAGCGCCCGAGGAAAGCGTGCGCAAAACACAGCGTATAAAAGAACCACACCCAGCCGAGCGACTTCAGCCCGAGCAGCAGGGCAAAGCGCGGCGTCATCGCTTCGCTGTGCCGCGCCCGCCACCACGCCAGCCCGAGCGCGAGACCCATGGCCACCATCACCGCCACCAGTCCGAGGGCAAATTTCACCGCCAGCATCCGCCAGCGCGGCAACGGCAACCCTTCCAAAAAAAGCTGCGTCTTCTGGCGGAATTCCGTGGCGATCAAGACCTGCCCCAGCACCAGGCAGGCCAGCGGGATGAAAGTGTAATTTAGCAAATGCACCGCCGCAAAACCGCCGCCGCTCGCGCGCCGCAACGGACCGTGGCCGGTGATGAGCGTCAGCCCGCCGAGCAGCAGCAGCCCGAGAAACGCGAGCGTAAACCCGTGCTGGCGCAACTCCTTTTCCAGCAGCCCGCGCATCATAGCGAGACGACGCGGGTGCCCACGCAGGCAATGAAAGTGTCCTCCAACGACAGAGCTTCCAGCGTCGCTTCCGGCGGCGCGGAAAAGTCCCGCCAAGTTGCGGAGGGCGCGCACAGCACGAGCACGCGTTCACCTTCCAGCGACTCCTCGCGCCACACCTCGAATTGCGGCGGCGGCGCGAATTCCACGCCGGCGGGCAGCCGCACGCGGCGGACGGTTTCCCGCAACTCCGCGAGCCCGCCTTCGAAACGCATCCGGCCCTGATGAATGATGCCCACGCGATCCGCGCAACGCTCCACTTCATCGATGAGATGCGAGGAGAAAAAAGTCGTCCGCCGATGCTGCCGCGCCTGCGCCACGATGAGTTGCATGAACTCGCGCCGCGCCAACGGATCGAGGCCCGCGGTCGGTTCATCGAGAATGAGCACCGCCGGATGCGGCGCGAGTGCCAGCGCCAGCGCGAGCTTGGCCCGCATCCCGCCCGAGAGCTGGGAAACACGCCGCTCCTCGGGCACTTCGAGCACGCCGAGCAGGCGCGCAAATTCCGCCGCATCCCACGTCGGGTAAAACGCGCCGACGAAGCGCCCCAGCGCCCGGCAGGTCATCCACGGGTAGAAATTCTGCTCCTGCGAGACGTAGCCGATGCGCCGCTTTTGCGCGACCGAAGTACGGCGCGTCGTCTCGCCGAGGAGCGAAATCGTGCCCGCCTCCGCGGCGATGATCCCGAGCAGCAGGCGGATGGTCGTGGTTTTGCCCGCGCCGTTGACGCCGAGGAAGCCGTAGATTTCGCCTTCGCGGACGTTGAGATCGATGCCATCGACGGCAGGCACCTTGCCGAAGTTCCGGCGGAGTCCGCGGACTTCGAGCACGGCAGGCGCCATCGGATCTGGGGCGGAGATTTCCATCACGGGGCGGAACGCTGGCAGGGTCGCCGGTCAAAGGCCAGTCGCTTGCTGGGCACGGTTGACGTCATGCCCGTGAACGCGGGCCCGCTTTTCGCTCGCGAGGTCCACGCCGTCCGGGAACACTGCGCGGATGAGTTCACCCGGTTCCCCTCACGAGCGCGCGGTGCTGGATTTTGAACTCCACGTCGGCGAGCGCACCATCCAGGCCACGGCGCGCCTTCCGGTCGGAGAAGTGCGACTGGTCGATCTGTTGCCCGTCCTGAGAAAATTCAACGACGCCATCATCGGTGCGGCCGTCGAGGACACCCGCGCGGAGGGGCGGACGATCTCGTGCCGGGCGGGCTGCGGCGCGTGCTGCCGCCAAATCGTGCCGATCAGCGAGCACGAGGCGCTGGCCCTGCTGGAGTGGGTCGAAACGCTGCCGGAAAACCAGCAGACCCTCATCCGATCGAAGTTCGCCTCCGCCGCCGCCGCGCTGGGAGCCAAGGGGATGCTGGAGCGGACACGGGAAGCGGTCCTGACCAAGGATCGCGTCGCAACGCTCCGCTTCAGCCTGGAATATTTTCACGCCGGAGTGCCCTGCCCCTTCCTCGTCAACGAATCTTGCAGCATCCATCCCATCCGACCGATGAAGTGCCGCGAATACCTCGTGACTTCGCCGGCGGAGAACTGCGCCCAGCCCACCGCGGAATCCATCGCCATGGTGGAAATTCCCACCGACTTCTCGAAAATCCTTTTCCACTTCGACGCCGCGCGCAGCGCAGAAGGTTCGCGCTGGCTTCCGCTCGTCCTGCTCTTCGAATGGGACGCGCAGCTTCGCCAAGACCCCCAGCGCCGGGCGGACAGCGTCGCGCTCTTTCGGGAATTCCTCGCCGCCTTTGTCGATGCCACGCCCGAGGCGCTCGATGAAATGCTCACCGGGCGGCCGGATGCGGAAGCGGCCGCCGACTCGTCGGATGGCCCACGCGCAGCGTGACGGCGACCGGAAACTTTCAAGTTCGCAGACTCAACGCGGAGCCGCTTTGCCGAGCGCGCCGACCGTCCAGACGAGCGGGTAGAGGCGCTCGAAATACCAGAGCTTCGCGAAGTAAAAACCGATCGGAGCAGGGTCGCGCCAGGTGCCGGTTTCGATCCGCGCGACCAGCCACGCCACGCCGCGATCGACTGCCCCGACATGCTCCGTCGCGGCGAGCGCTTCCACCGCCAGCGCGGTTTCTTCGACCGACGATGGCGCCCCGCGCACGCCCGCCCAGCCGCCGTCGTCATTCTGCGCTGCGACCAGCCAGCGCAGCCCCCCGGCGAGCATCTGCGGCGGCAGCGACCACGCGCGGTCGCGGAGTTCGCGGAGCGCAAGCACGATGTGCGTCGTGCCGTAGAGTGGATTTTCGTCATCCGGCGCGTGTTCGTTGCCAAACCACAGCGGCAGCCACGAGCCGTCGGCGCGCTGCTGCTTCGCGAGAAATTCCAACCCG
>JBBQIZ010000330.1:0-3388 GCA_038325425.1 Chthoniobacterales bacterium | reverse complement strand
TTCCGCCGCCGCGGCGCGATACGCCCGCCAGCCGCCGAACTCGCTGATCTCGCGCTGCCCGGCGCAGAGGATCGGTTCCGCGAGCACGCCGAGCATTTCCTCGCCGCTGGCGAGCGACACCTTGCCGATGCTCAAGCCGGCGGGTTCCTTGATCAAAATCGACGCCAGCCCGGCGACCGGCACGTCCCAGACTTCGACCGCGACGGCGATGCCGCCCTCGGCGACGCGATACATGCCGGGATGGCGATCGCCGATGGTGAAGAGCCGATACACGGGCACGGTCCGGTCTTCCCGGAGGAAGGTGGCGCCGACGGCGAGGAGGTTCGGGTTCAGTTCGAGGCCCCGCATAAGGGTGCCATTGACGGCGAGCGACACGGTTTGGTCCGGCATGCCTTCACCGGTAGCGAGCGGCGGCGTGCTTGGGAAGCCTGCGTTTGTCAGCCTATTCGCCGGAAGCCACCCGCCAAAAATGGCGATGACCCTCCGACGTTTGGGAAGGCCATCTTCAGAATCCAGACGACCTTCCGACGTTCGGGAAGGTCATCTTCAGAATCCAGAAGGACCTCCGCGTGGTTGCGAGGCCGACCCGCGGGCCTGGCTTACTTCTTTTCTTCGTCCAGCTTGGCCAGCACTTCCGCTTCCAACTGGGAGTAAAGCTCGGTGTTCGCCTTCAGGACTTCCTTCGCCGCATCGCGGCCCTGGGCGAGCTGCGCGCCCTTGTAGCTCAGCCACGAGCCGCGCTTCTCGATGATTCCTTTTTCCAAAGCCAGATCGAGCAGCGAACCGGTGAGGCTGATTCCTTCGTTATACATGATGTCGAACTCCGCTTCGGTGAACGGCGGCGCGACTTTGTTCTTCACGATCTTCACCTTGGTGCGGTTGCCGGTCACGGTGCCGTCGCCGTTCTTGATCGCGCCGATGCGGCGGATGTCCACGCGCACGCTGGCGTAAAACTTGAGCGCTTTGCCGCCGGGCGTCGTCTCGGGATTGCCGAACATCACGCCGATCTTTTCGCGGATCTGGTTGGTGAAGACGACGATGGTGTCCGCCTTGGAAATGAGCGCGGTCAGCTTGCGCATCGCGGCGCTCATCAGCCGGGCCTGGGCGCCGACGGTGGAGTCGCCGATTTCGCCTTCCAGTTCCTGCTTGGTGACGAGCGCGGCGACGGAATCGAGGACGATGACGTCGAGGGCGTTGGAGCGGACGAGGGTTTCGACGATGCGGAGCGCTTCCTCGCCCGAGCTGGGCTGGGAGACGAGCAGGTCGTCGAGGTTGACGCCGAGTTTCTTGGCATACTGCGGATCGAGCGCGTGCTCGACATCGACGAACGCCGCCAGGCCGCCGCGCCGCTGGGCCTGGGCGATGAGGGTCAGGGTGAGGGTGGTTTTACCGGAGGATTCCGGTCCGAAGATCTCGACAATGCGGCCGCGGGGAAAACCGCCGACGCCGAGCGCGCGGTCGATGAGGATGTTGCCGGTCGGGATCGATTCGACATCCATCTGGGTGGAATCTCCGAGCCGCATGATCGCGCCGTCCCCGAAATCCTTGGCGATCTGCTGGATGGCGAGATCGAGGTTTTTGTTCCGCGCGATGGTGATTTTGCTCTCTTCCTGAGGTTCCGTTTTGGTGGCCATAAGACCGCGGAGACTATCGCGCCCGGCGCGCGCCGCAAAAGAAAAACTGCGGGGAAGTGTGTTATTTTGAGTACAAGTGCCGCGGCGGGGAATCCGGGCAGCAAAAAGGCCCGGCTTTGCGGCCGGGCCTTCTTGATAAACTACGCTGGCTAGGACTAGCTGCCGGCGGCGACGCTCTGGGCTTTGCCGTGCTCGGCAACGACCTTCACGCTTTTGCCAACCATCGTCGCGACGGTGTCGGCGCCGGTGGTGCTCGGGGTCAGGGTGATGGTGGTGGCTTTGCCGCCTTTTTCCTCGACGACGACCGTTTTGGTCGCGGCGTCATAGGACTTCAGGGTGCCTTCACTGGTAACAGTCTTCCCGCAACCGGCGAATGCGCTGCCGGCGGAGAAAGAAACAAGGGCGATCAGGGTGAGGAACTTTTTCATGATTTATGTGTCTTTTGGTTTGTGCGGCAACGAATCCGCTGCCAGCACTTGAAACGTTTCCACCCAAAACAAAGTTGCGGCAAGGCCAAATTATCTTTCCTGCAACCCACCCCTCCCATGAATTTCATCCACCGCCTCGCTCCACTCTTCGCTCTGCTGCTCTTGATCGGCGGCGGACCGCGCGCACACGCGCATCCGATTCCGGATATTCCGGTGCGCGCCACCTTCGAGACGGGCGGCGCGGCGACGATCTACGTGGAGGTCAATCCGCGCGCCTTCGATGCCGACCCGAACGGAGCGCCGTCGCTGACCAACGCGATTTTCCTGACGCTCCCGGCGGAGCGGAAAGCGGAGTTGATCCGTCAGGCGGCTGAGCTGGTGCCGCGCAACGTGGAGTTTTATTTTGAGCCGGTCGGACGCATTCAGCCGGAGTTCACGTTCGACTTCACCGGCGAAGGCCACAAGCCGCTGAGCAATGACGATGATGTGGTTGTGCTCACTGGCACTTGGAAAACGACGATCGCCTCCGGGCTGACCGGCTGGAAGATCAAGTCGATCTCGCCGATCAAGCTGGCCGTGGTGTTTCAGAACTTCATCGACGGCGCGGCGCATCCGCGGCTGGCGGTGCTCTTCCCCGGCGAAAGCAGCTACACGCTGGATCTCACGGCGATCAGCGGCGCGGTCCCGACCGCAGCGAGCGCCGGCGCGATTTCCGCACAGGGTTCATCGCGGGACGGCTGGAGCACGTTCGTGCAGTTCTTCAAACAAGGCTTCGTCCATGTCGTGCCGCTCGGGCTCGATCACATCCTGTTTGTGCTGGGGCTGTTTCTGCTCAGCCGCGCGTGGCGTCCGCTGCTCATGCAGGTCACGATGTTCACTCTCGCGCACACCATCACGCTGGGACTGGCCACGCTCGGCATGGTGAAAGTGCCGGGCTCGGTCGTCGAGCCAATCATCGCGGCGAGCATCGCGTTCGTGGCTTTGGAAAACATCTTTCACCCGCGCTACACGCACTGGCGGTTGGTCGTGGTGTTTGTCTTTGGGCTCATCCACGGACTCGGCTTCGCCGGGGCGCTGAGCGACCTCGATCTGCCAAAGTCGTCGCTCGCCGTCGGCCTCGTCGGTTTCAATGTCGGTGTGGAAGGCGGCCAGCTCGCGGTCATCACGCTCGCTTTCCTCGCGACCGCCTGGCTGCGGGAGCCGACGCAGTATCGCCGTTGGATCGTCATTCCCGGCTCCGCGCTGATCGCGCTGGCCGGAGCGTGGTGGACGATCGAACGTGTTTTCCTGTAGGCCGCGCGCTGCGCACCCGCTTTTTTCCTCGCG
>JBBQIZ010000329.1:0-3406 GCA_038325425.1 Chthoniobacterales bacterium | reverse complement strand
ACGACCTGCGCGGTGACAAACAAGCCCGGCTGCCACGTCATCTCGGGATTCGGCATTTCCGCGCGCGCCATCATCGTCTGGGTATCTTCCGCGCCGATGGGCGAGAGATAGGTGAGCATCGCTTCGCCCTCCTGTTCGCCGGCTCCACCGATGACTACTTTCTGCCCCTCCTTGAGCTTCGGAAAGTCGGCGCGCGGCACCGCGAGATCGACCGCGATCGTGGAGAGATCCGCGATGATGTAGAGCGTGGTTTCCTGGTTGACCGACTCGCCGAGCACCGCGTCGCGTTTGATCACGCGTCCCGCGATCTGGGATTTGATTTCGTAGGGGCGCAGACTGTCATTGCTCTCCACCACGGCGAGCACTTCGTCCTTCTTCACCATGTCCCCGAGCTTCTTGCGGGCTTCCAGCACCACGCCGGGAAAACGCGGGGTAACGTGCGCCACCTTGTCGGGATTCGCCACGATCTTGCCGTTCATCTCGACGAGCGTGCGCAACTTCGCCGGACCCGCCTCCTCGATCTTGATCCCCGCCGTCTCGATCGCTGCCGGATGCATCGCCACCCGGCCTTCATAGGATTGATACTCCCACTGCGATTTCCTGCCCTGGTATTCCGCCATCACCTTCACGTCGAAGGAATGCGGCTCCTCGACCACCTTGTCTCCCATGAGATAGTCGCCCTCCTTCTTGTAATGGATCGTGTCCACCCGACTGCCGAAGCGGTGCAACTCAACGTCGAGTTTCACCTCGTTTGGATCGAGCGGCTTGCCGTCCATAAAAGGATAGATGCGGGACTGCGGCGGGATGTCCGGCTCGTAAATCGTCACCTCGATGCCCAGCTCGCCGTCGCGCAACATCCGGCCATTGTTGGGGCCGCGTTCGTATTCTGGGGCTGCCGCGCCGCCGTGTCCGCCCTCGGCGGAGACGGCGTGTTTGGGTTCGGTGTTGAGGATTTTTCGGCCGACGAAATAGGCGCCCGCGAGAAGCGCGAGGATCGCGACAATTTGAATCAGGTTTTTGATTTTCATGAAGTGTGTAAAAAGTGGGTTGGGTTAGCGTTTTCGCGCCGGAGACACGGTGGTTTTGTCCGTGAAGTTCCGGGCGGGAGCAGTGAGTGCGTCGATGCTCGCGGCGGCCTTGTGGGCGGCGATGCGGGCCTCCAGCGCCCGAAAACGTGCGTCGGTGAGCGTCCTGCGGGCATCGAGGATTTCGAGTTGGCTCAAGCGCCCTGCCTCATAGGCGGTCGTCGCGGCGTCGATGGCTTTGTTCGCGGCGGGAAGGAGATTACCTTCGAGGATTTCGATTTGCTTGAGCGCCTTCGCCAGCGCCTCCCAAGCCTCGCCGAGCTGCGCTGTGAGCGTCGCCTGCGTCGCGCGCTTTTCCGCGTCCACCTTCTCGGTCAGCGCCTGCGCCTCGGCGATGTTGCCCTGGTTGCGATTGCCAAACGGCAGTGGGATGGAAACGCCCGCCACGAGCGCCGCCTCACCGTCGCCTTGCAGCCAGCGCGGCCCGCCGAACACCGTCACGTCCGGTTTCGCGTTCGCCTTTTCCCGCGCCACGATCGCCGCCCGCACATCGCGCTCCGCATCCCACCGCGCCAGCAGCGGATGCTGGCTGAGCTTTTCGTTGAGAGTATTGAAACTCGGCAGCGGTGGCCGCCGGCCCAGGTCGCCAGACACATCGGAAAACGTCGCTGCTTTCGCACCCCACTGCGTCGCCAGCACGCGTCGAGCAGCCGCCAAATCGCGCCTTGCCTGCTCGACACCGATCTGCGCCGTGGCCAGTGCCACATCGCCCCGCGCCGTTTCGACGGTGGACGCCACGCCCGCCTGCGCGCGTCGTTGAATCAGCGGCACAAACTCGCCCGCGAGCTTCGCCGTTTCCTCCGCGAGATCCACGCGCCGCTGTGCGCCGAGGACCTCGACGAATGCCTGCGTCGTGTTGCGCAAGACCTCGCGCCGCTTCGCCTCGTAGTCGAACTCCACCGCGGCCTGCCCCGCCCGCGCGACCTCCTGCCGCGCCGCGCGCTTGCCGCCGAGTTCGAGCAACTGCCCGAGCGAAAGCGTCGTCTGGTTCTGTTGGAAACCATTGAAGTCGCCGCCGCCGAGAAAGTCCTCTGTCTCCAGCGAGACGACGGGATTCGGTCTGAGCCCGGCTTGCAGCAAGCGCGCATCGGCGGCGCGCTGATCGTAGGAAAAGGCCGCGAGTTCCGGGCTTTTGGATGTCGCCAGCGCAAGGGCTTCACGCAGCGTGAGGGTGCCGCCGGCCGCCGCCAGCAGGCGGCTCGTGAGGCAGATGATGAGAATGGGTAAAAGTGATTTCATGGGTGATTGAGTGGAAGAAAGGCAGCGTGGTGCGAGTGATGCCGCACGCGACAGGCGTGCGAACCACGCGAACGCAAGAATGCGCCGCGTGAACGTGCGAAAGCGTCAGACCCGAGTGGGCCCGACTTTAAGCGAGCGAAGGACCGCGCACTGGAAGCGCAGTCTGAACCACATGAAGCCAGCCGGCTTCTCTCTCGTCCCGTGACGAATCCTGATACTCAAAAGCACCGCGCGACTCTTCCGCCTCCCTCGACATTGCCGTCAGCCGCTCGACGAGCGCGCTGTAAAGCGGCACCCACACCGGCGCGAGCGCCTTGTGCTCCGCTGCCTTCGCGAAGTGACCTGCGGCCATCACGCTCAGGTCGTGATGATGATCGCCGTCATGCTCCGGCGCATCGTCGTGATGTCCGGCGTTCTCGACTTGAACACTCGCCGCGGTCATCGCGCCATGCTCCGTCGCCACATGCCCGATGGCAAAGAGCCATCCAAGCAGGAGACAAAGTGTGAGGACTCGGCGTGCGTTCGACATGAACTCCAAGGAATCGCAGACGTTATCGAATCCGTCAAGTCAATGCTCCAAATCTACCGAGCGCAGGCGCAGGGCGTTGGCGATGACGGAGACGGAGCTGAGGCTCATCGCGGCGCCGGCGATGATGGGGCTGAGCAGGATGCCGAAAAAGGGATACAGCAACCCGGCGGCGATGGGGATGCCGAGGGCGTTGTAGAGGAAGGCGAAGACGAGGTTTTGCCGGATGTTCGACATGAGCGCGCGGCTGAGTTGCACGGCGCGGACGAGGGCGCGGAGGTCGCCGCCCAGCAGGGTGATCCCGGCGCTTTCCATCGCCACGTCGGTGCCGGTGCCCATCGCGATGCCCACGTCGGCGGCGGCGAGCGCGGGGGCGTCGTTGATGCCGTCGCCGGCCATCGCCACACGCGCGCCTTTGGTGCGGAGGTCGCGGATGATGTCGTGTTTGTCGGCGGCGCTGACTTCGGCGGTGACTTCATCGATGCCGAGCGTCTGCGCGATGTGCGTGGCGGTGGCTTTGTTGTCGCCGGTGAGCATGAGGATTTTCAAACCGAGC
>JBBQIZ010000328.1:0-3434 GCA_038325425.1 Chthoniobacterales bacterium | reverse complement strand
GTCGCCGACACGCTCTGCGTCTTCGCGACCGGACGCCGCGCATCTTCCATCGGCTTGTAATCCGCCGCAAAGGCCCGCGCTCCCAAGACCGAGCAAAGACCCACAACAAGGAGGGAGGAACAAGGCTTCATGGCGTGCGACGGTTATTTACGCTGGAAGACGAAGGCGCCGCGCTTGTTGCCCACAACGACGTCGGGCTTGCCATCGCCATTGATGTCGCCCGCCATGACTTGCGTGCCAACGCCGGACGCGTCGTCGATGAGGTGCGCGACGTAGCTCGCCTTGCCGCCTTCGCGCTTGAGCTCAAACCAATAAAGATACGGTGTGCCGAGCGGATCGGGGTCGCCCTTCGGGCCATGCGCCCAGAATCGTTTGCCGGTCACGATGTCCTTGAGCCCGTCGCCATTCATGTCGATGAGGTCGATCGCATGCGGCTGGGAAAACACGACGCCCTGCGCATTCTGCTCGGGCTTGTCGCCGACGATGACGTGTTTGGTGAAGCCCATCGCGCCGCCTTCATTCGTCTGCTCAAACCACACGATGCCGTAGCCGTGCGCTTCGAGGCTGGTGATGATGTCGTTCCTGCCGTCGCCGTTCACGTCGTAGGCAAACATCTGCGCGCCGCCCTTGCCGGCATTGGCGAAAAGGAAATCGTGTTTCTTCCAAACCGGATCGCCTTCGAGCGACTTCGGCTGTTCCCACCAGCCTTCCGCTTCGAGCAAATCCATCTTTCCGTCGCCGTTCACGTCGCCGACACCGACGCCGTGCGTGAAGCGCTGCCACGGGCCTTTCGGCGAAATGTTGTTCCACTTCCATTTCTCCTCCGGATCGCTCCAATTCGGCTCCGCGTAGCCCCAGAATCCGCCCGAACTGCAAACGATCTCCGGTTTCCCGTCGCCGGTGAGGTCGAGGAATGTCGGCGACTCATTGTCCGTCACGTCGAGGGCGACATGCTTTGGCCACGGCTGATCGGCGCCCTTCGGATTCTCATACCACGACGATTCCTTGCCCGGAAAACCGAGGACAAGGATATCCATCCAACCGTCACCGTTGAAGTCGTAGGTGTAGGTCAGGAAGTTGTCCGAATAACCGTTTTCATAACCGAGCGCGCCTTTGAAGCCGGGGATCTCGATCTCCGTCCCGTCCTGCTTTTTGACCTTCGTTTTCGTGGTGTCGGGATAGACCGTCCGGCGCGTCTTGAAGTCCGGTCCGGCCCACCAGTACGGGCCGTAAACGACATCCATTTTGCCATCCTTGTTGAAATCGCCGAACGCCGCACCTTCCGCCCAAAACTGGTCGGTGAGCTGAAGTTTGGTGAATTCGCCGGTGGCCACGGGGGGCTGCGCGAGGAGGTTCGTGGTGGCGAATGCGAGCGGCAGGACCGCCGCGAGAATCGGATATTTCATAGATGGGGGACGGGATGGGAAACTGCCGTCATTCATTCGGCAGTCGCCGCGTGAACGAAAGAAGATTCCTCGGAGAGAAGGCTGCCCAGATGACCCGCCAGCGGTCGATTCCACGAACGGAAACTTCGGACAACTTTTATTGAGAATCGGCCTGGCTACTTCCGTGCTTCGGGCGTCACCGTCAGTTCGACGCGCTGGCCCTCGCGCTCCACGGTCACTTTCACCGGCACCCCGATTTTCACGGCGTCGAGGCTGTAGGTGTAGTCGTAGATGTTGGCGATCTTCTGACCGGCGAACTCGACGATCACGTCCCCGCCTTTGATTCCGGCTTTCTCCGCCGGACTGCCGCCCCGCACACCGCTCAACTTCACGCCTTTCACCTCGGTCGAATAGTCCGGGATTGAGCCCAGATATGCCCGCAAAGTGTCGCGTGAACCGCCGCCCTGATCGCTGCGCTCGACGCGCGCGAAGTCCGGCCGTTCGGGCTGCGTGATGAGGTCGAGCACGATCTGCTGGGCGAACTTCGCGATCCGCTCCATCCCCTCGAGGTTGAGCTTGTCCACGGTGTCGGTCGGGCGGTGGTAGTCCTCGTGCGCGCCGGTGAAAAAGTTCAGCACCGGCACTTTCTTCGGATAGAAACTGGTCGTGTCCGTCGGCAGGTAAGGATCGTCCTGCAGATGCAGGCTGAAGCCGGCGGCGACGTTGCGTTTCTCGATGAGCTTGCGCCACAACTTGGAGGAACCGATGCCTTGCAGGGTCAGCTTGTCTTCGCGCAGCCGACCGACCATGTCGAAGTTGATGTAAGCCGTGATCTTCTCCATCGGCACCGGCGATTTCTCGCCAAACGCCGCCGAGCCGATCAGCCCCATCTCTTCGCCCGACCACAGCGCGAAGATCACGCCGCGACGCTTTTCTGCTCCGGCCTTTGCGGAGTCGGCCGCCAGCGCGGCGGCGAGTTCCATGATCACGGCGGTGCCCGAGGCGTTGTCATCTGCGCCGGGATGCACCTTGCGCTCCTCGCCCGAACGCGCCATCGAATTGCCGCCCCCGCCAAGGCCGAGATGATCGTAGTGCGCGCCGACCACGACGTATTCATCGCTCCCGCCGGAAGGCGGCAACAGCGCGACGACGTTGCGATCCGTCTTTTTTAAGTGGTCGATCCCGACGCTAAATTTTGCGCGCACTTTGGGCAGCGGAAAAGCGCCCTCGACATGCGGATTTTCAATATCCAGTCCGCTCTGAACGTCCTTCAGTTTCTTGCCGGTCGGCGCGAGCAGCGCCTCCGCGACCGCGCCGCTGATCGACGCCGCGATGATTCCGCTCCCGCTGTGGCTGCCATCATTGGTCAGCGGCGAGAGTTCGCCCGCGCCCGGCGAGTTCGGTCCGCTGACGACGAGCACGGCTTTGGCGCCGCGCTCGCGCGCCATCATCGCCTTGTAGCGCAGACCGGCGTAGCGGTTGAGTTGCGCGCGGCGCGCCGCCTCAACGCTCTCCGGCACATAGCGGAAGAGCAGGACGATTTTGTCCTTCACGTCGAATCCATCGTAGCTGTTGTAACGCTGCCCGCGGCCATCTTCCGGCACGCTCAAACCATAACCGGCAAAGACCACTTCGCCTTCCACGGACCCGTTGTCGCTGAAGGCGAGCGGGCGGAAATCCTGGTCGAGCGCGTAGTTGGTTTCCCGGCCATCGATCGCAATTCCGAAATTGGTTTTCTCCGCCTGGACGCGCGCTCCGGCATTGAACTCAAACGGCTGGAAGTAATCCTCGCCAACCGTTTTCAAGTTCAGTCCGCGGAAATAGCCGGCGAGGAAATCCGCCGCCGCCTGGATTCCCGGAGTGCCGGTCAGTCGCCCTTCGCGGGCCGGATCCGCCAGCCACGCGGCTTGCGCCCGCAGATCCGCGGTCGTGATCGCCGGGCTAAGCGAGAGGCCCGCTGCCGCATTTTTGGCCGCGTTGGCGACGGGCAACGGGGAAAGCTGCGACTCCGCCTCGGCCAGCCGCTTTTTCAACTCGGCCGCCCGCTGT
>JBBQIZ010000327.1:0-3457 GCA_038325425.1 Chthoniobacterales bacterium | reverse complement strand
GCTGCACCCGCCGGCCACCTCGAATTCATGCCCATCCACGGTGATCTTCGTCCCGACGATTTCGATCGCGATGCCGAGCATTCCGCAGAGCGCACCGACCGCTTTCGACGCCAGCAGTTGCAGGGTCACCGTGCCTTGGATGACGCCGCCGATCGGCACCATGAAGAGCATCAGCAGACACGGGAAAATAAAGACCCGCGCGACCGCCCGGCCGCCGAGATATTCCGCCGCGCCATAAACGATCAGCGGCAGCGAAACGATGGCGAACCGCGGCTGCAGACAGCGCACCGCAGCGACAAAAAGCAGCACCCCGGCGACGACGAAAACGAGGCCGCGGGCGCTCGGTTGTTTGACGGCCGCGGCCAGCGCTCCGCGATGGTACCAGAAAAGGAAGGCGATGAGCGGAGGGATGAAAAAGCAGTGCTGCTGGTCATTTTCCTCGTTCCAGCCCCGGAACGCCCAGACCGCCGTGGACTCCGTCCCATTCACAAAAGCGGAGTAAAAGCCGTAGTAATAAACGAGCAATCCCGCGCACGCGGCGAGGATCAGCGCCTGGAGCGGCGTGCGGCGCAGCCAGTCGCCCAGGCGGGCGGCGACTTCGCCAAAGGACGGCGCGAGGGGAGCGGGGGCGGTGGAGGCGGTGGAGGCCATGAACGCCGGACATTACAGGACGACCGCCACCTTGCAACGCGCCACCTCCGCCCGCCTTGCCACCGTCCGGCGCGCCCTTTAGCTTTGCACCCTTATCTTGGACGCGCGCCCCGCCCAATCCACTTCACCCCGCCCGAAGCTCCTCGTGCTCGAATTCTGGGGCCTCGGCGATCTCACCTTCGCCACGCCGCTGCTCCGCGCCGCGCAGGAGCGCTACGACATCACGCTCGTCGGGAAGGCGCACGCCGCGCCGCTGCTCCAGCCTTCATTCCCCGGCATGCGCTTCATCACCCACGACGCGCCGTGGTCCGTTTATCGCGAAAAATACGCGCTTTGGCGCTGGCCCTGGAGGGCGCTGCTCACCCTCCTCCGCCAGCTCGCCACGGAGCGTTTCGACGCGGCGGTTTCGGTGCGCAATGATCCGCGCGATCATCTGTTCATGTTTCTCGCCGGGGCGCGGACGCGGTTCGGTTTTCCGGTGAAAGGAAGCGGTCTTTTTCTCACGCATCCGCTCACCCGCACGCGCCCCAAGCAGCACAAGGTCGAGGACTGGCGCGACCTCGGGCGCGCGCTCGGCCTGCCCGGCATGGACGACGCCGGCCCGGCACTCGATCACCCCCGCTACCGTCAGCCCTCCATCGATGCCCTCCTCGCGGGGCTGACCGGCAAACCGCTGCTCTGCCTCCATCCCGGCGCCCGCATCGCCGTGCGCCGCTGGCCGGAATCCTTCTTCGCCCAGCTCCTTGAAAAGTTCCGCGCGCACTACGATTTCCATCTTGTCCTCATCCCCGATCCCGACGGCTACGGCCAGGCGCTGCGCCCGCTGGCCGATGCCGTCCTGCGGCCGCTCAGTGTCACCGAACTCGTGGACGTGCTCGGCCGCGTCGATCTTCTGCTCTGCAACGACAGCGGCCCCGGCCACCTCGCCGCCGCCTGCGGCCGCCCCGTCATCCCCATTTTCGGGCCGACCGATCCCGACTGGTTCCGCCCGTGGGGCGATCACCATCACCTCGTCCTGCGCGACATCTGCCCGTGGCGGCCGTGCTTCGATTACTGCAAATTTTCCGAGCACTACTGCATGACCAAACTGCTTCCCGCCACGGTCTGGCCGGAGATCCACGAGCACCTCGAAACGCTCCTCGCCCGCGGCGTCCTGTCCGCCGCCTGGCGACGCAACCCCGCCCTCACTCCCTCATGAGCGCCCCCGCCGTTATCGCCGTGATTGCGACCTGCCGGCGCGCGCCGGAAGTGCGGCGCCTGCTCGCTTCGCTGGCCCGCATCCCGCGCGGCCTGCTCGGCGTCGTGATCGTGGACAACGGCGCGGAGGAAGCCACCCGCGAGGTCGCCGTCGCCAGTTCGCTGCGCGTCGAATATCTCCCGCAATCCCGCAACCTCGGCTGCGGCGGCGGACTGGCGGCAGGCGAACGCGCGACCGTCGAGCGCTTCGGCCCGGCCTTCACCCATCTGTGGATTCTCGACGACGACGCCGTGGTCGAACCGGACGCGCTGGAGATTCTCGTCACCGCCATGGAACGCGCCGGCGCGGGCGTCGCCCACCCGCAAGTCGTGGACCGCGCCGGCCTGCTCGGCTGGAGCCCCGGCGTGCTCGACCCGAAAATCAAAACGCTGCTCCGCGAACCGCTCACCCCCGCGCAATACGCGGAGCGCGCCGGACTCGACCCCGTGCCCTTTTCCTGGTCGCAAGGCATCGCCCTGCTCGTCACCCGGCTGGCGCTCGAAGCGGTCGGTTTTCATCGCGACGATTATTGGGTGCGCGGCGAAGACCTCGAATTCAGCCTGCGCCTGACCGCCCGTTTTCCCGGCCTCTACGTCCCCGCCGCGCGCGTCCAGCATCTGCCGCCGGAAGGCGATCCCGTCGCCGCGCGCGCCGCCGAATATCCGAAGCATCGCGCCATGCTGCAAAACATCGCCTACACCGCGCTCCGGCTGCCGCACGGCCGCCGCATCGCGCGCACCATTCCGCCCAACTGGCTCCGTTTCCTCCGCACCTGGGGCTGGACGCCGCGCGTCCTCGGCGACGCCGCCGGCGCCTTTCTCCGCGGTGCCCTCCTCGGCCAGCCCGCCGGCGCGAAATCCCGCGCGACCGCATGAAAACGATCCCCGTCCTCGGCGTGCCGCTGGCCGTCACCGATTACGCGGAAGCGGTCGCGCAGGCCCAGACCTGGGCCGCCGCGGGCGATCGTCCCCACGCCATCGCCGCCGCCAATACCCATCTCGTCACCCTCGCCCGACGCGATCCCGCCTATCGCGCCGCGCTGGAGAAATTCGACCTCCTGCTGCCCGATGGCATGCCGCTCGTCTGGGTCATGAACCGCCGCCACGCCGGCCTGCGCGACCGCGTTTACGGCCCGACCTTCATGCTCCACTGCCTCGAAGCCACGCAGGGCGCCGCGTGGTCGCACTTCTTCCTCGGCGGCACCGCCGAACTGCTCGGCGCGCTGACCGCGCAATTGACCGCCCATTTCCCCGCCCTGCGCATCGCCGGCACCTGCGCGCCGCCCTTTGGCGCATGGTCCGCCGAGGAAGACGCGCGCCTCGTCGCCGGGATCCGCGCCTCGGGCGCGAACTTCGTCTGGGTCGGCCTCGGCTGCCCGAAACAGGAACTCTGGCTGGCCCGCGTCCACGACCAGCTCCCGCCCGCCGTCTATGGCGCCGTCGGCGCCGCCTTCGCCTTTCACGCCGGGCGCGTCCGCCAGGCCCCGCCCGCGTTGCAGCGCCTCGGTCTCGAATGGCTCTTCCGCCTCGTCACCGAACCGCGCCGGCTCTGGCGGCGTTACCTCGTTTT
>JBBQIZ010000326.1:0-3496 GCA_038325425.1 Chthoniobacterales bacterium | reverse complement strand
GCCGGCACGCGGGAGCCGGGTTCGCTGGTGTAGGTGATCGCGCGGCGCACGTAGCTGCCGCAGTCGGTTTCCTCTTGGACCTGCACATCCAATGCGCCGCGCTTTTCGGCGCCGGGCAGCGGACCCATGATTTCCTGCGCCGCCGCGAGGATCTGTTGTCGCCGCTGCTGCCAGTCGGCGACCGTCTTCACTGGCTGCCACGCGCCGGATGCGTCGCGATAGCTGAGCAGCGTCGGACGGGCTTTTTGCTCGGCCGCGACGAGGGTGCCGCCGCACGCGGCGGAGACGAGTTGGAGGAATGCGCGGCGATTCATGGCGGTTAGACGTGAAGCAAATCGAGGATGCCGCGGGTGAGAATGTCGTCCACGGCGTCAGAACAGTTCGCGACGGTCACTTCGTAGCCACCCTGCGGATACGCTTCCTTGATCGGGATGTACCATGGGCCGCCGTCGCCATACGCGGCGGTGGCGACGAAGCGGTCGCTGCGCATCTGCTGGGCGCGGAGTTGGTATTCGACGAAGGACTCGGCGGGCAGGTGGAGCATCGAGACTCCATTCACATGCAGCGCGCTGAGGACGATTGGCGTCCGATTGGCGACGCGCTGCATCCAGGCCAGCACCATCGCGGGACGAATGCGATTGGCCGGAAGGTTCTTCTTGTTCGCCAGCATTTCGAGGAGCTTGTCGGCGTCCCACACGGGATTGGTCGGCGGCAGAATTTCGTGCGTCTTCCACGACACCGTGCGGATCGACTCGGGCTGCAGCGTGTTCTCCGATGCGACGATGCCAGCGTAGATGCGCTCCGTGAGTTGCACGCGGGCCTCGGGCGAACCGTCGTTGTATTTTCCGGCCGCGATATTCCCCGCCGCGCCGGTGAAATAAAGGTGCGTGCAACCGGGTTCTTCCTTCTGCCGCTGTTTGCGCGCCAGCCCGACGAAATCGCTGCTCACGTGCCCCTTGCCGTAGTGGCTCATCGGGTGCGTCGCGTAATAATGACAGGCGGCGACCTTTTCGCTGCCGTCGTAGAAGGCGACTGTCTTGAGCATCGGGTCGATCAGCCCTTCGGGCAGCGCGATCAATTCCGCATCGCGACACGAACTGCCACGCATTTTCCCGACCTTGCCATCGGGACCGATCGCGACGCGGCGGTTGCCCGCCACTTTTTCCACGCGACCCTCTCCGTGCGCGACGTGGGTGACCGGCCGCGCTTTCGGCACGGCCGCCTGCACCGCGCTGCGGGCGCGATCGAGGCACTGCTGGAAGAACGTGATATCGACCACGCGCAGCCCGTCCTGCTGTTCCGCGACGAGGCGTTCGGCATGCAGGCAGACGAACGGCGCATCGTGCTGATGCACGCACTGGACGGCCACGCGATCCGGCGTGGTGCCTGCGGCTGCGGCGAGCGCGGTTCGCCAGGCGACGTGCGCTTCATTGAGAATGCCGGTCCAGTCCACGACACACACGACGATCGGTCGGCCGGCGCCGAGCAGGACGAAGCCGATGGCTTCGAGCGGATCGGCGCAATCGACCATCGGCGTGATCCACCCGCCACAAAGCGGATGGCCGACGGGCGGTGTGACATCGAAGCGGAACGGGGCGATGCGCAACGGTGACGTGGCATCGGCCGCGCGAGCGAGCGGGGCGATGGCGGCGGCCGCCAGCGAGGTTTTCAAGAAGTCGCGGCGCGTGACGGCGTTCATGGTTGGGGTGGGGGATTACTTCTTTCCCTCGAGGAAGTTCAGCAGGTCGGCCATGTCCTGCGGGGTGAGGCCGGCTTCGAGGCCGTCGGGCATGAGCGAGCGGGGGGAACGGTCGATGCGGGCGACTTCGGTTTGCGCCACTTGGCGGACGAGTCCGCCCGGCAGGCGCAGCGTGAGCGCGCCGTCGGCCTCCGCGGCGATGACGCCCGCGATGGTTTCGCCGCCTTTCGTCTCGACGATCCCGGAACCGAATCCCGCGGTGATTTCCCGTGAAGGTTCGAGGATATTGCCGAGCAATTTTTCGCGCCCCGCAGCGGCGGAAGCATCGAGGTCCGGGCCGACGTTCTGGCCTTCGCCGCGGAAGCGGTGGCAAATGATGCAGCGGGCCTGGAAGGTCGTGTGGCCTTTCTCCGGCGAGCCGGAAAGGGTCAGCGCGGGCTGGTAGGCGGCCATCACTTGTGCGCGGGCAGCGATCTCGCCGAGCAGGGCGGTGGCGCGTTCCTTGATTTTCGCGTCCTTACTTTCGCGCAGTGCGGTGAGGTCCTCAGCGGTGAGATCGGTCTTCGCGATGACATCGGCCGCGATGGCATCGAGCAAGGCGGGCACTTGCGCGGGGCGGGAGCGCCAGAGCCGTAGGGCGGTGGCGCGTGCGTCCGCCGGGAGCTTTGGCCAGACCTGTGTGAGGAGTTGGCCGAGGGCTGGCGGATTGAGGCGGACGAGCGCGCCGAGCGCGTCCTCAGTTTGTTTCGCCCCGGATTCGAGCGCTGCGGCGATGGCCTTGGCGGAGTTCGCCGAACCTGCCAATCCGAGCAGTGCGAAGTCGCCCCTGCCTGCATCGCCGCTGCGGACACGCGCTTCGGTGGTGGCGACCAGCGGCGCAAGTTTCCTGCCCGTATCGGCTTTTACGAGCGATGAACCGGCGCGCGTCAGCCCGTCGGCGAGCGGCGTGAGCCACGCGGTTGGATCGGGTGCGGACAGCGCTTGCGTGAGGACAGCGTCCACTTCGGCGGGACGTTTGCGGGCGCCGATCTGCCCGGCGAGCAACCGCGCAAATGTCGTCTCGGCGGGATCGCCGCTGCGCAGGCTCATGCGGAAAAGTTCCCCGGCTTGCTCGCCCGCGGAAGTGAGCAGCGCGGTGCGCATCCAAGGGTCGTCGCCGGCGCGGCGGGCGAGCTTCAAAAGCACCTCGTTTCTGCCCGGCAGCGGCAGCGTGCGCAAGGCCCACGCCAGTTCGTAGCGCACGAATGCCGAGGAATCGTCGGCCAATGTCGGAATGGCGGAAGCAAGCGGCGCGGGAAGTGTCTCGAGATCGCGCGCGGCGAGAATGCGCATGGCCTGCGCGCGAACGTCTGCCTCGCGATCCGCGAGCGCTGCGGTGAGCGTGGCCTCGTCCAGTTGGCCGTGACCTTCGAGCACGCGGAGCGCGGTGAGTCGCCCAAGCGGGGCGGGGGATTGCTGCGCGAGACTGCGGAGCGCGGGGGGCGCGCCGGCATCCTGGCGGAGATGGAGCAGGCGGGCGGCGGTGTCGCGGTGCCAGCCGTTTGGATGCGCGAGCAGGGCGACGAGTTCCGCGGTGGAAAGCGCGCCGAGTTTGGGCAGGCCGCGCGGCTTCACTCCGTCGGGGACGATGCGCCAAAGACGCCCGCGGTCGTTGCCGGCGTTGAGGTCGAGGTTGGATTTGAGCGGCTCGGGCAGCGACCACGGGTGCTCGATCGTTTCGCGCTGCATGTCGCAAAACCAGAGCGTGCCATCGGGCGCATTGGCCAAAGAGACCGGCCGGCACCAGTTGTCGCTGCT
>JBBQIZ010000325.1:0-3501 GCA_038325425.1 Chthoniobacterales bacterium | reverse complement strand
ATTCGACGTCGAATTCCACGAGGGCGGGCGCACGCGGGCGGAGGTGTTTGCGGAGATTCGGGAAAAGCTCGCGGGCATTCCCGGCACCTTCCCAAATGTCGGCCAGCCGATCAGCCACCGGCTCAGCCACATGCTTTCCGGGGTGTCGGCGAAGATCGCGGTGAAGATCTTCGGGCCGGATCTCGACGTGCTCCGCGAGAAAGGCGCGCAAGTGCGCGACCTCGCGAAAACGATCCCCGGCCTGACCGACGTGAACCTCGAAGCGCAGGTGCCGATCCCGCAACTCCGCATCGTCGTCAATCGCGATCGCGCCGCGGCTTACGGCGTCACACCCGGCGCGATCAATGAGCAAGTCTCCGCGCTCATCGGCGGCATTCACGTCACCGAACTGCGCGAAGGCCAGCGCACTGTCGATCTCATCCTGCGCCTGCCGCCCGCGTGGCGGGATGATCCGGACAGGCTGGGCGAATTGCTCGTCGAAACGAGCGGCGGCCAGCGGCTTCCGCTCAAGCTCGTCGCCGATCTTCGCGAGTCGAAAGGGCCGAACGTGATCAACCGCGAAAACACCCAGCGGCGGATCGTCATCGGCGCGAATACCAACGTGCGCGATCTCGAATCGCTGGTCCGCGGCTGGGAGCAGGCGGTGCGGGAGAAGGTGAAATTGCCCGATGGTTATTTTCTGCGGTTTGAGGGCGAATACCTCGCGCAGCAGGCGGCGGCGAAGCGCATCGGCCTTTTCTTCCTGCTCATCCTCGGGGTCATCACGCTGCTGCTCTACGGTTACTTCCGCAGCGTCTCGCTCGCGCTGCAGGTGCTGCTGAATATCCCGCTCGCGCTCATGGGCAGCCTCGCGCTCACCTGGCTGCTCATCGATAACATCAGCATCGCCACGCTCGTGGGGTTCATCGCTGTTGGCGGCGTGGCCGCGCGCAACGGCATTATGATGCTCTCGCATTACCTCCACCTCATGCGGCACGAGGGCGAAAGTTTCACCGAACGCATGGTCGTGCGCGGCACCCTCGAGCGGCTCGTGCCGGTGCTCATGACCGCGTTGAGCGCCGGTATCGCGCTCATCCCGCTCGTCCTTTCCGCCGGCGAGCCGGGCAAGGAAATCCTGCACCCGGTCGCCGTCGTCATCGTCGGCGGGCTGATTAGCAGCACCCTGCTCGACCTCGTCGTCACCCCCGCGGTCTTTTACGCCTTCGGGCGGAAAGCCGCGGCCAAAGCTCTCCGGTTGGAAGCCCCAGCCGCGCAGTAAAAACCCAAACCCAAAATCAAAATGAAAAACAGCCTCCTCCAGCTCACCGCGCTCCTCGCGCTCACCCTCAGCACCGCCATCGCCCACGAGGGCGTGAAACTCGGCCCGAAAGGCGGGCGCATTCTCGAGTTCAGCAAAAATGAAACGATGCACGGCGAACTCACCGTGAAGGAAGGGAAGTTCCAGATCGAACTGCTCGACAAAGCCATGAAACCCGTCGCGCTCGCGGATCAGGAACTCACCGCGACGAGCGGCGACCGCGCCAAGCCGGAGAAAATCGCCGTCGAGAAAAAGGACGGGAAATATTTCACCGGGCCGATGGTGAAGGACGGGCAGTGGATCATCTTCCAGTTCCGCGAAAGCGCGAAGGGCAAGGCGGTCACGGCGCGGCTCGAATACGACACGAAGAACTGCGGGGCCTGCGACAATCCGGAATGGCTCTGCAAATGCGGGGAGAAAAAGGACGCGAAGAAGAAATAAGCTGCGTCGCGGAAGTTCTTTTGAATGACGGTGAGCCGGAGGCACCGATACGCACACGTAGGAAAGCACTCCTTCCGACCGTTACGGCTGCCGCGATCCGCATCACCGCGGGTCCGCGCCGCGGTTCGATCGCCCCGGCCATCGCATGGGTTCGCATGGCCATCATGTGGACCTGCACGGTCACCGTATCGACCGCCGCCACCGCCACTGATCCGCTGGATTCATCAGCCGCGGCGCACCGTTCGTGCGCCGCGGCGTGATGGGTTAATCGGAGGGGTGCGCTCCAGCGCGTCCGGCGCATCGCATGCGTTTTGCAGATTGAAATTGGGGAACATGCCGGAGCGTGTCCCTCCGATTAGAAGACGAACGGGACGCCGAGTTTCTGGAACTCATCTTTTTGTTCGGCGAGCCACTGGTCGCCAAGCCTGTCGAAGCCGCCTTTGGCCCGGAAGTCGGCGAGGAAGGCGTTCACCTTGGCGCGCAGGTCGTCGTTGCCTTTCTTTAGCCCGATGGCCCAGGCCTCGGTCTGGAACGGGGTAAGCAGGGCGCGCGTAGTGTCGGGGTTTTTCTGCCAGTTCTTGAGCGTGGACATCTGGTCGAAGAGGAAGGCTTCGGCTTTCCCCTGCGCGACTTCGAGCACGCACGACGAAGGCTGATCGAGCACGAGCACGCGCGCTTTTTTGAGCTGCTGCGTGGCGTAAATGTGGCCGGTGGTGCCTTTGACGACCGCGATGCTGCGGCCCGCGCGATCAGCGTCGGCGATCGTCTGGATGTCAGTCTTCGCGCCGACGAGCAAACAGAGGCCGGTCTTTAAATACGGCTCGGAAAAGTCGATGGCTTGCGCGCGCTCGGCAGTCGCGGTCATCGACGAAAGGATAAGGTCGATGCGACCAGTGCGGAGTGCGGGGATCAGCCCGGCGAAGGGGATGTTTTCGATCACCACTTCGCGGCCGAGATGGACGCCGAGGGCGCGGGCGAGATCGACGCTGACCCCGGCGGGCGCGCCATTTTTATCGCGCATCTCGAAGGGCGGGTAGCCGAGGTCCATGCCGACGAGGAGCGGTTTGTCGGCGGCGTGAATCGCCGAGACGAACACGACAAAAAAGAAAACGAGGCAGGAGCGGAGCGAGGCGTTCACGAGTCGGCAATGTAGGCGGGCTCCGGCGGCTGCCAAGGCGCGAAAGGGAACCGCGCGCGGCCTGACGTGCGATTTTCGATGGGTGAGCAAGTTCGCATGAATGAACGCGGACTTCGCCGAGTCACACCCTCACACCACCGCCATGAAAACTCCGCGTCTTCTCGTCCTGCTGCTCGCCGCCTTCTTCGCCACGCTCGCACCGCGTCCGGCGCAGGCCAATGTCGAGGTGTCCTTCGACTTCTTCTACGACTCGCTTTCGCCCCACGGGGAATGGATCGAGGTCGCCGACTACGGTACGGCCTGGCGGCCGACGGACGTGGACCGGGATTGGGCGCCGTATGCCGACGGCTACTGGGCGTTCACCGATGCGGGCTGGACTTGGGTGAGCTACGAGGACTTCGGCGGCATCGTCTATCACTACGGGCGCTGGATATTCGCGAATGGCGAAGGCTGGTGCTGGGTGCCGGGCAATGAATGGGGCCCGGGTTGGGTCTCGTGGCGGCAGAACGATGACTATGTCGGCTGGGCGCCGCTCCCTCCGGAAGCGCGTTGGGAACCGACGATCGGGATCAGCGTCTGGGCCGATCGCCACTACGACATCGGTCCCGGATATTACAATTTCTGC
>JBBQIZ010000324.1:0-3503 GCA_038325425.1 Chthoniobacterales bacterium | reverse complement strand
TGGAAACCCAAGCGCGTCTATGCGCAGCTCCAGAAGATCTATCACGAGCGACCCGACGGCAAAGGCGGCCTGGCCCCGTGCGACACCTGGGACAACGCCCTCATCCATTGCGACGTGGAGATTGCTGGGAACGAAGTCCCGATGCGCCTCGAAACCAAACGCCTCGCCCCCGGCGAAATGAACACCTGGTATCTCGAAGTCCTCGGCACCGAAGGCGGCGTCCGATTTTCGACCAAGGACCCAAAGACCGTCTGGACTTTCCGCCGCGGCAAAGAGCAGGTCTGGGAACGCACCGACGTCGGCTTCAGCGAGAGCGCCTTCCCAGTCGTGACCGGCGGCATCTTCGAGGCGGGATTCCCCGACTGCTTCCAGCAAATGCTCGCCGCTTACGCCGCCGAACACGCGGGTCAACTTGGCGAACGTTTCGGCTGCGCGACGCCGGATGAAGCCGTGGCCAGCCACGAAATCTTCGCCGCCGCTCTGCGCTCGCATACGGAAAAGCGCGCCGTCGAGCTGTAGAAGGGAGTCGTCCGGCGAAACCAAGACCACGGTGCGCCCTGCGGGCGTGTTTTGTCGGGCAACCGCCGCGACTGCCACGGCACGCCGCGCCATTCCCCGCATCCGACCACCACCGCATCGCCGAGGAATCTTGCCGCCCCGCCGTGTTCGTCCTCACACTCCGCGTCTAATTGCAACTTGCGCGGAGCAATTAGTTGTTTCCTCGGGATGTGGGCCCAATCCCTCCACCTAGGCACGAGGGTAAAGAAACATCCGTTCGAGGAATGAGGCGCGAAAACCTGAAACCATGAAAACCATTACCTATCTCGCAGCACTCGCACTCGTTTCGACTCTGCCTCTGAACGCAGCAGACAAAACTCCCAAGACCTCCGAAGGGGCGGAAATCGCGAAGACCGATCTCGTCGAATCGGGGACCTACAAGGGAACCGCTCACAAGGTGGATCCGGGTGAAAAAGAAATCTACGTCAAGACAGCCGACGGCAAGATGATCGAGCTCTATCTGAAGCCGCACACGCAGATCATGAAGGGCGAAAAGAAGGTCGCCTTTGATGCCTTGAGCGAAGGCCAGAAGCTCGAAGTGAAGGTGGAGAAAAAGGGCCAGAAGCTCGATCCGCTCACGGTGAAGATCGTCGAATAACGCGATCGTTCTCCCCCCGTTCTCCGACAGTTTCGTCACTGCTGGGGAACGGGCACGGCGAGGAACATTCGATCCCCCCGCCGGGTGCTGCTATCGGTGAACGCACCCTATGCAACCTCGCCGCCTCCTCCCTGTCGTCTTCCTGGCTCTCGTCGCACTCCTCGGCGTGGCCGCGCCCGGCTGCTCAGCGGACACCTATTCCGTCGGCCGCACGGTCGCTCCCTTTTCCGCGAAGGATCAATTCGGCGCGGCGTTCCAGCTCGGGCCGGAGACCCGCGCGCTGCTCATCAGCTTCGACATGGCCACGGGCCGGAAGGCGAACGCGAAGCTCTCGGCGCTCGGGAAAGAGTTTCTCCCGCAGCGGCATGCGGTCTATGTCGCCAATATCGAGGGCATGCCCGCCATGGGGCGCATGTTTGCCCTGCCCAAGATGCGCTCCTACGCGCACCGCATCATCCTCGCCGATGAGGCCGGCCTGCTGACGCCGTTCCCGCGGCAGGAGAAGCGCGTAACGGTGCTGCTGCTGCAAAAGGGCAAGGTGAAGGCGATCCGCTACTGGGATCCGGAAGCGGAAGACCTCGCCTCGATCCTCCCGGCAAAGCTGTAGGCCAGCGGCGGCGGGGTTGCGCGAGCGAATATATTCGCTTCCAGCCTGTCATCTCCATGCACTGCCGAACCCCTTCGACCCCGATTGCCTTCTTCGGCGCTTCGCCCGCCTTCCTTCGACGCCTGCTCGCTTTCGCTTTCCTCCTCCTCACGCTCGCCCCGAGTCAGGCTGCGCCGAAAACGGGCGGCATTGAGGTTTGCGTGGTCGAAAAAGTCGACACCGTGCGGAAAGGGCAAAGCACGCTGACCTTCCTCATCCTGCGCGACGACGACCGCTGGTCGGAGAATACCAACTATCAGGCGACGCTGCCGCGCTTCGATCACTTCGTGGGCCGGTTTTTCCTCGCGGAGCGGACGGCGCGCGGCTGGACGCTCTCGCAGGTTTTCTCGGAGTCGGAATCGAAGGATCTCGCGGCGAAGCTCCGGGAGGGCGGTCCGGGAAAAGGCCGTTCGCCGTCGCTGCGGCAGCGGTGGCTGGATGACTTTCTGACCAGCGTGCGGCTGTAGGATGTGAGCGAGAGTCGGAACGTGGCCACGGAGGGGAATTTTGTAGGGCGGGCGCACCGCCTGCCACGGCAACCGAGGCGGGCGCCCTCCAGGAAACGCCGGCAACAACTCCGGCACATTTCCCGCGCCAGATTCAGCTCAGCATTTCCTCGATCTCGCCGAGCGACAGGCCTTCCATCAGCGGCTGCTCGCTCTCGATGAGCGCGTCGGCGAGGGCGCGTTTTTTCTGCTGCAGGGCGAGAATTTTCTCCTCCACGGTGCCGCGGGCGATGAGCTTGTAGGCGGTGACGACTTTGTCCTGGCCGATGCGGTGCGCGCGGTCGGTGGCCTGGGCTTCGACGGCGGGATTCCACCACGGATCGAAGTGGATGACGGTGTCGGCGGCGGTCAGGTTGAGGCCGGTGCCGCCGGCTTTGAGGCTGATCAGGAAGGCGGGGACGGTGCCGGTCTGGAAGCGGTCCACTTCGGCGGCGCGATCCTTGGTCGAGCCGTCCAGGTAGCAATAAGCGATGCCGTCGGCGTCGAGCGCTTCGCGGAGCAGGGTGAGCATCGAAACGAACTGGCTGAAAATGAGCACGCGATGCCCGCCGTCCACGGCTTCCTCGAGCAGTTCGCGGAGCAGTTCGATCTTTGCCGATGCCTGTTCGGGTTCGATTTTCAGCCCTCCAAGCAGCCGCAGATCGCAGCATGCCTGGCGGAGCCGGAGGAGGGCGGTGAGCATGGCGATGCGCGCCTTGCCCTGATCCTTGGCCCCGGCGAACTCCGAGAGGGTGCGGCGGGTCGATTGGACGAGTTGCCCATAAACGTCCTTTTGCCGGTCGGTGAGTTCGCAATAGGCGACCTGCTCCAGCTTGTCGGGGAGTTCGGTGGCGACGGCGCGTTTGGTCCGCCGGAGGACGAACGGGCGGATGCGCTGGAGGAGGCGTTTGGCGGTTGGGCCGGCCGGATCGTTTTGCAACTCCCTGGCGTAACGTTCGCGGAAATCCTGCGCCGAACCGAGATAGCCGGGCATGAGGAAATGCATCAGTGACCAAAGGTCACGAAGCGAGTTTTCGACCGGGGTGCCGGTAAGAATGACGCGGTGCCGGGCACGGATGGCGCAGGCGGCTTGAGCGTTCTGGCTGTCGGGATTTTTGATGTGCTGCGCTTCGTCGAGGATCGCGGCGGCAAACTCCCGGTCGCGATAACGCTCGATGTCGCGGCGAAGCAGCGGGTAGCTGGTGATGATCAAATC
>JBBQIZ010000323.1:0-3510 GCA_038325425.1 Chthoniobacterales bacterium | reverse complement strand
ATTCAGAACGCCCGCATTGCCGATGGCACCGGTGCCCCATTGGTGAAAGGCAGCATCGCGGTGAAAGACGGACGCGTCGTGGCCGTCGGCGAGGTCACGGGTGACGCGGTGACCGTGGTGGATGCCGAGGGGCGGGTGGCGGCGCCCGGCTTCATCGATGTGCACACGCACTCCGAGAGCATCGCGCGCACGCCGGCCGCGGAGAACTTCGTGCGTATGGGCGTGACCACGATCGTGACCGGAAATTGTGGCAACTCGCGGACGGACGTGGCGACGTTTTTCAAGGAGCTGACCGCCACCCGGATTGCGATCAATGTGGCCACGCTGATCGGTCACAATTCGGTGCGAAAGAAGTCCATGGGTGGCAACTTTGCCCGCGTGCCCACCGCCGGGGAGATGGACCAGATGCGCGCCCTCGTCGAGCAAGCGATGAAGGATGGCGCCGTGGGGTTGAGCACCGGGCTGATCTATCTGCCCGGCTCCTTTTCCAAGCCCGAGGAAATCATCGAACTGGCCAAAGTAGCCGCCGCCCATGGTGGCATCTACGCGAGCCACATGCGGGCGGAGACGGTGAAAATTTTCGACGCGCTCGACGAACTGATTCGCGTGGCGCGAGAGGCGAAGATTCCCGCCGAGGTATCGCATCTCAAGCTCTCCGGCCCCTCCGCTTGGGGAAAGGCCAATGAGGTGCTCGCGCTGCTCGACCAGGCGCGAGCGGAAGGTCTGTCGATCACTCACGACGCCTACGCCTACACGGCGTCCAGCACCGCGCTCGCCCAGCTCATTCCAGATCGTGCGCGGGAAGGATTGCCCGCCGATTTCCTCGCGCGCCTCGCGGATCCGGCGCAGCGGGCGGAGATTCTCGCGGAGATGCAGCGGATGCGGGAGCGCCAGGGGCGCACCGAATACGGCTACGCGGTGATCGCGAAATTTGACGCCGACCCTTCGCTCAACGGCAAAACCATCCCGCAAGCCGCGCAGATCAAGCGTGGCTCGGATTCGCTCGACGACCAGATCGAACTCATCTTCGACCTTGAGCGGCAGGGCGGTGGCAGCGCGGTTTTTCACGGGATGAGCGAGCCCGATCTCCAGATCTTTCTTCGCCACCCGCTCACCATGATCGCCAGCGATGGCGGCCCGCGCCAGATCGGCGAAGACGTGCCGCATCCGCGCAGCTATGGCAATAACGCGCGCGTCCTCGGCCACTATGTGCGCGAGCTGAAGATCATGCCGCTCGAGGAAGCGATTCGCCGGATGACTTCGCTGCCGGCGCAAACCTTTCGCCTGGCGGATCGCGGCGTGCTCAAGCCCGGCGCCTTTGCCGACATCGTGATCCTCGATCCCGCTAAAGTGAGCGATCCTGCGACCTTCGAGGACCCGCACCACTTCGCGGAAGGCTTCACGGAGGTCGTCGTGAATGGCGGACTCGTGCTCCGCCACGGCGCGCTGACCGAGGTCCGGAGCGGCGGCCCACTGCGGCTGCCGGCGCGTTAGTGAGTCCAACAGGAGACACCAGTGCCACCGTCATCGCCCAGCTCGCCTACTGGGTGCGCAGCAAGGACGGCCGGCAGCGGCAGGCGCTGCAAGCGTGGCTGACCAAACTCATCGACGCCATGCACGGACGCATTCACGGTTTCAACGTGTCGGTGGCGCGCGTCTGGGCCGAGCAGGAGCACTTGCTGGAGAAGTCCGGTCAGCGCATGCCCGTGGAAGACGGCTACATCGCCGCGACTGCGCGGCGGCACGGCCTCACGATCGTGACCGGCAACGACAAGGACTTCCGCCGCCCCGGTCTCAAGGTCTTCAATCCGTTCAAGGAGCTCCCGGCTACGGGCTGAGCGGCGCGATTCGACCCGGGCCAGCATCACGCAGGACTCCGTGCGGCTCTGGCGCCGCGGAGACGGCCCCGACGACGCGCTCTATGCCGCGACGTGGGAAGGCGCGTTGCGGCGCTGGCCGTCGACACCAAAATCCGAGCCTCGCCGACCACGGCGCGCAGCTCACCTGTGTCGTCTCAAACTACGCCGGAACCACGACCAGCGCCGCCACGCCTCCGTTTTTGCCACGCCCATCGAGGTCTGGCAGTTCAATCACTTCGGCACCAATGCCAAATGCCGGCAGCGCAGCCGATGACGCCGCCCCCGACAGCTACGGCCTGAAAACCTCGTCGAGTATGCGCTCGGATCGGACCCGCAGCTGAGTAGCGCCGCCACAGCGCCGGTCGCCGCCATTTCCGGCGGCAGCCTGGGCATGAACATCACACAGCGCCCCGTCAGCGGGATGACCTATGGTGCCGAGTGGTCGCCGAATCTCGTGGATTGGAATTCCCTCACGACCGCCGGCAATGGCGCACAGCATGTCTTCGCGGCGAGCATCGCGGGAAATCCGCGGCTGTTCATGCGCTTGAAAGTGACCCGGCCATGAGTCTTCAAGCACGAGACCAATAGCGGAAAGAAATTCAGATTGATGCCCACGACGCCCGACAACGAAGCGTTCAGCTACGCCGAACCAGATGCCGCAGGTGCTCGACACGATTGACGAGCTGATCAACGCGCGGTGGCGGTAGCACGGTGCCGCACGGGAAGTGACTCCCGAGCAGCCGCACGAGCACCCTGACGGAGCTGGAGCCGGCATGAGCGAATGGAATGAGCGCCCTTGTAACCGGCGTCAATTCCAGCCCGTCTAAAAACGAAATAACCCATGCACCTCCATCGCTGCGCCCTCCTCCTCCTCGTTCTCCTCACCGCTTCGGCGGATGCACAGCAAGCTCGGCGCAGTCCAGAGGAAGCCTTTAAATATCTCGACACGGACGGCCATGGAAGGCTCAGCGAGACGGAGTTTGCGGTGCTGAAGGATGCGGTGCCGTATCTCCGGGAACATCCCGAGGCGGTCGCAGCGGTTTTCAAGAAACTCGATGCGAATGGCAATGGCGGGCTGGCGTTCGAGGAGTATCGCGAGTTCTACAAGATGGGCCAGCGTCCCCAGACCGGCACTCCGACTCCGCCGCCGAATCCGGAAACCGCAAAGCCTGAGCCGGCGAAACCATCCGCCGCCTTGAGCGCGCCGCCGACTGCCGACGGGATTGCTTTTTTCGAAAAGAACATCCGTCCGGTGCTCGTGGACAAATGCTACAAGTGCCATGCGGCCGACTCGGAAAAAATCAAAGGCGGCCTCGTGCTCGACACGCGCGAAGGCATTCGCAAGGGCGGCGATACGGGTCCGGCCATCGTGCCCGGCGACCTCGCGAAGAGCCAGTCCGCCGAACCGCCGAGGTGTTCGCACCGGGCTGATGATTCCTACTGACTCCAGTAGAATCATGCTCGCATCCAAATCCCACACGCTCTTGAAACCACGCCGCGTTCCCAGCGGCGGTGGTGATGCTCCCAAACTTCGGCGCACCTGATGTTGAAGACTTACCTCGCAGTGATGGCGGGTGGCGCGATGGGCACCGGCTTGCGCATGTGGCTGTCGGGCCTTCTCGCGGCGCGATATGGCGAGACGTTTCCCATC
>JBBQIZ010000322.1:0-3525 GCA_038325425.1 Chthoniobacterales bacterium | reverse complement strand
CGCGCGATCGGCGAGAGCGAAGGTTTCGTGAAGCTGATCGTCGGCGAACCGCACGGCGAAATCCTCGGCGCGCACATCATCGGCCCGGAAGCGACCGAGATGATCGCCGAGCTCGGCCTCGCGATCACGCTGGAAGCGACCTGGGAGGAAATCGAAGCCACGATCCACGCCCACCCGACGCTGAGCGAAGGCGTGAAAGAAGCCGCGGAAGTGGCGGCCGGCCACGCGATCCACGTTTAAAGGGTCGAGTCTTCTAGCGGCTGCACGAGGCGGCAGAACTGTTATTGATGTCTTTTCCCGACTCGGACATCTCGCAGACCTTGTCCCAAGTCCTCATCGGCGGGGTGTGGGTTTTTCACGGCCTCTACAGCAAGATTTTAAACGGCATTCCGCGCCATCAATTGATTGTTGCGCGTATTCTTGGCGAGCGGTTCGCGGGGCCCGCGACGAAGCTGATCGGGTGCGGTGAGGTGTTGCTCGGTCTGTGGGCGTTCACGGGCATCGCGCGAGTCGAGTGCGCCGCCGTACAAACGCTGGCGCTCGTGGCGATGAATGCGCTGGAGATCGCGCTGGCTCGCGGGCTGTTGATCTCAGCATTCGGCATGGTGCTTCTAAACCTCGGCTTTCTCGCCGTGGTCTGGCGCTGGGCGTTGTTCGTCCCGACGAGATGAATCAAGGGCTGACCGGACCGGCCAGCCAGCCCATTTGCACCGCGGCGCAGAGCCCGAAGAGCGAGGCCAACCCGAGCCAGACGAGGGTGAACCACCAGTGCACCGCCGTCTCCATGCGTTTGCCGCGCCACAGGTCGGCGCGATAAACGAACCATTGGAAATAGAGGCGCACCGCCCAGAACGTCGCGAGCGACCACGACACCCAGCAGGCGGCACGGGATTTTTCCAGGAAAGCGTGCGGGTCGAGCACACACGGCAGCCCCATCAGCACGAGCACCAGGCAAATAAAGAAATTGTGCACGTGGAAAATCGAGGCGTTGACCGGCCTGAGCCGCGCGACGTCTTCGCGCCAGTTTAGATGCCGGCTGATGGGGATGTGCAGGATGGCGAGCGCGATCAGTCCGACGCCGGCAATTCGCAGGAAAATGGGCAGCGTTTCGATCATGGCGGAGTGAGCACAAAAACCCGCACCCACGGTGTTACTTGGAATTCATCGCTGAGTCGAAGACCGGCGGATTCCCACGCCCGTCGCCAACTGGCCGGCGAGTGGAAATGCAGAAAGCCGGGTCCGAAAGCGATGAAGTTCGCAAGATCGCGAACGTGTTCGACCAGTACCACGCGCCCATCGCGCCGCAGACATCGGCGTGCTTCCGCGAACCACGCGCCGCGCTCCGCATCCCTCCGGAACTCGTGAATGGTCAGTAAAGCAAAGACGATGTCGGCCCGTTCCGCCGTTGCTGGCCAACGATCGAAGGGAGATGGGATGGTGTCCGGTGTCGGTGGATACAACCGCCTCGCCCGTCGGATCGACGCCTCGGTCATGCGCGCTGCGTCGTAGTGGTCGAGGATCAGCCATTCTGTCTGTGGAAAGCGTTCTCGGAGCGCCGACGAGGCTTCGTCGAAACCGGAGTGGCAAAAGATCACCCGCTCGGTGCAGGCCCCGCGGAGGGCGCGGTCCAGCCATCGCCAGCGATACAGGTCGGAGCGGTCGTAGATGAGATGAGAGACCCCGAGCGAGCCAAAGAAAAAATAGCCCGCTCCGGCCAACGCCGCGGCGCAGAGCAATGCAGAGACAGGGGACGACCGCCAGAATAACCCGGTCATAGCAGCGACCACGACCACCGCGGCGGCGACATAAAACGGCCAGTTGAATCTGGCGATGGTCATCATGCCCTGCCACGGGGCGCGCGCCTTCAAACGGCGCCTCCCATCTTCACCACGCGCCCACGCTTCCAGCGATACGCGACGCCGTTCACGGCAAAGGCGTTGGCGAGAATAGGCTTCACGCCGCGCAGTGGAGTCTCGTCGAAAAATCCTACGCGCCATTCCTTCACTACAACCGGCCGCGGTACCCAATCCTGTCGACTCCCTTCGATAATGACAAACGTCCCTTCGTCATCTTCCGCGCTGAATGTGAAAGGCATCGGCCCCGCGAAGCGCCGCGCCGCGGGCCAATCAGCGAAGGGCGATCCGGTGGGCAGCGTCGCGTCATCCGTGGCAGCGAACGTCAAATCGAGCGTCGGCTTGCCGTCGGGCAGCGTCGTCTGAACGCGTGTCTGCCCTCCGCCTTCGTCGATCCGCACCTTCACGCGACGATAATGATAATGCGTCAGCAGATTCCCGGACCACACCATGCGGCTTTTGTCGGTCTCGCTGCGGAGAATCCTCAGTCCGCGCAGGCGGCGTCCGTGGTCGTTCAGCCGGGTGAAGATGCGGTATCCCGCGAGAAAGAAGTCCTGCCCAAGCGCGGCCGGGAATCCTGCCGGACGGAGATCCTTCGTCCAGACCATCGCCACCGTGACAAAGCCCAGACCCTCGTAAGCATCTATCTCCAATTCATTCGGAACCAACGGCCGGAGAGTTGCTTCCGGAAATGCGAAAGATACGGCCACCACCCGATCAAACCACGCCACCACCGGAAACGGATGTCGGCGCAAATATTTCAGAAACGGAGTCACCCCGTCTTCATACTCGAACGGTGCCGCACTCCAATTCCTACTGCGGAAGGACGCGGTTTTTCTGCGGCTGATTCGAGCCCCACTGCAGCAGTGCGGCGAGCGCGGGGGCAGAGCGACTGGCCCCGAGACGTAAAGCGGCATTCGATTTTGGGCGGGACTTCGGGATAGACGCGGCGGGCGAAGAGGCCGTCCTTTTCCAATTGGCGGAGTTGTCGCGCGAGCGTCTTCTCGGTGACCTCGGGGATGGCGCGCTCCAACCCGAAAAGCTCCGCACGTTGCCCCCGAAAAGCTCGAAAAGGATGCGCAGCTTCCAGCGCCCTTCGATGCTGCCGAGCGCCTGCACGACGCTCTCCGCCGCGGTGATCGGCGTCCAGGGCTCATCGGTGGGTGAGCAGCTTACTTTTTTGTGGGTTAAACGAGCGCCAGAACGGCATCGCCGCGGGATTGAACTGGGCGTTTCTTCAGGATGATGCGCGCAATTTTCACGCCGCGGTCGGACGCAGCTACGAGTTTGCCTCGCGGGATGACGAAGTGCTACAGGACGACGATGCGATCCGCATTTTACGCCTTTCTCCAGGAGCGATGTACTAAATCTCGGCGGCAACCAAACGGAAACACGATTACCGCGGCGGTCGGTGCGGAAGTCCGGGCCTGCAGCAACTTCGCCGTGCGGGCCGCCTACGAAACGGCCATCACCGATGACGATGATCTCTTCGTCCGCCGCTGGACCTTTTCGGCGGTGCTGAAGTTCTGATTCAGTTCGCGAGCAGCTTCACCAGCCGCTCGTTGATGAAGAGGATCTCCTTACCGGCTTTGGTCTTCGCGACGAGGCCCGCTTCGGCAAGGTCGTGGAGGTAGCGCGAGCACGAGACGCGGTTGCCGAGGCCGGCTTCCTC
>JBBQIZ010000321.1:0-3572 GCA_038325425.1 Chthoniobacterales bacterium | reverse complement strand
CCACGGAAGCGGAGAGTTCCAGATACCGCTCGTGCGCCAACGGGTCGCGCGCATTGAACGCCACAATCGCCGGCAACATCAACCCCACGGCCTGGCCGTGCACAACGCCGAAATGCGCGGTCAGCGGATTCGCCGCAGAATGCGCTGCACCGAGCATGCTATTCTCGATCGCCGTCCCGGCGAAGGCGGCTCCGAGTTGCATCATACCACGCGCTTCCAGATCCTGCGGATCGCGCAAAACCCGCTCCAGTCCTTGATAACACAGCCGAAATGCCTCGCGCGAAAACACCGCCGAGATCGGCGTGCGTTTCTTCGTCACCGCGGATTCAACGGCGTGCGCGAGCGCGTCGATGCCCGTGCAAGCGGTCACGCGCGGCGGTTGCGAAACCGTCAGTAACGGATCGAGGATCGCCACTTTCGCCGCCGCCTTCGGATCGCCGCAGGCCATTTTAGCATGCGTCTGTTCGTCGGAAATCAGAGCGAACGACTGGCACTCGCTGCCCGTGCCCGCGGTCGTCGGGATCGCGATCAGCGGCAGCATCGCCTTCGTCGCTTTGCCTACGCCCCAATAGTCCTTCATCACGCCGCCATTGGTGAGAATGAAGTTGCAGCCCTTCGCCGTGTCCATGCTGCTGCCACCGCCGAGACCGACGATGAAATCGACGCCCGCTTCCTTCGCCACTTGCACACAACGATCCACGTCGCCCGTCGTCGGATTCTCCCGCACTTCATCGTAGATCGTCACCTGCAGACCTGCGGCTTCGAGAAAGCCCACCGCCCGCGCCGGGTGCCCGGCGGCGACGATGCCTTTGTCAGTGACGAGTAGAACGTGTTTGCCACCAAGATCGCGAGCCAGCGTGCCGACTTGCTCCAGCGTGTCGCGGCCGAAAACGATCCGCGTGCGCGGTTGATAATCGAAACCCGCGAGAAGGGAGGCGCTGCCGCTGTCAGTTGGGAGTGCTGAATGCATCAGATGGAGACTCGTGGAGGAGGGTTCGCGTTCAACTGTCGGCGGGCGCGCGCAAATCGCGGCGGAGTAGAAAATCGTCCATCACGAAACCGCCGCCGATGTCGAAGACCGCTTCGCGCGCGACGGTGTAGCCCGCCCGCTCGTAAGCGCGGCGCGCGCGTTCGTTGCGTTTGTTGACCTGCAGCCAGATTTCCTGCGCCTCTCGCGCGGCGGCGATTTCTTCGACGCGCCGCAGCAGCGCAGAGCCGAAGCCGCGCCCCTGCCATTCGGGCAGCACGTAAAGTTTGTTCAGCTTCGCCTGCGGGCCGATGAAAGCGAGCGAGAGGAACCCGACTGGTTGCCCTTCGTTCAGCGCCAGTTCCCAGACCACACCCTCGCGCAATTCCTTCGCGATCTGCTCCGGCGAATACATCCACGCCAGCATGTAATCGATCTGCGCCGCAGTGAGCATCTCGGCGTAAGACACACGCCAAGTTCGCTCCGCGAGTTCGCAAAGCAGCGGGATGGCCGCCTCGGTGGCGGCGCGCGTGCTCAGCAAGGCGGGCGTGGGCGCGAGCGACATCATGCGACTGGCCGGTGGTTTTACCAGGCACGCTCGATCGAGCGGCGTTGGTAGAGGAATTCGAACATGTTGCCCTCGTGCGGTTGATCCCACGAAATCATCATCGTGGAAACCGGCCCGATATTCAGGCGGTCGATTTCGCCGAAGGCTTCCAACTCCTCGATGAATGCGGGGTCCTTGGTGATCGCCGAACACGCCAGCGTGTAACCGATCTTGGAAAGCATCTGCGACTGCGGGCAGGTGACGACGCTGGCGTAAGGGCAGAGGAATTCCTTGTTGGCGAGCGGATGATCGAAGCTATCGCAACGGACGATCGTCGGGCGCAGGAACGTGCCGCCTTCGTGGATGACCTTGCGCGGACCGCCGCGATACTTGGCAGTCGCGTCCTCGGCGCCGGGCGTTTTGAGTCCTTCATCGATGTTCCCGTCGATGAAGTCGGCCATCTTCGGATTGGCAAAGCCGCTAAGCCTGGCTTCGGGATCGTCGTTCGCGGTCGGCGCGTACGGCCCGAGTTTCTGGGCGAGGGCGTCGGCAATTTCCGCCGCATACTTCGGCACGACGACCGCGCTGGCGTTGATGCACGAGCGTCCGCCATTGTCACTGATCGCGCCGGCGATCACATCGATGTAGTCACGCCAGTTTTCGATGCAGTCGTCGCCGATGAGGAACTTGCTCCAGCCCGGACCGTGAAGCTGGATCGCGGGGTTGTTCGCGTACTGCGCCATCGTGTTTTTGTCGCCAAAGATCAGCGCGCGGCCGCAGCTCTTGAGAATCTCGCCCGCGCCTTCGTGGTCGGTCGGGTAAAAGCCGAACGCTTCCGCCGGCACGCCCGCCGCGATGAACGCCTGAATCAGTCGGAACGGCGTCCAAGGCTCCTCGCGGCCCGGCTTGATGATCACCGGTGTCTTCAGCGCGATGGCCGGGAGCCAGAGCGAATTCACCGCCGGCGAATTGCTCGGCATGACCAAACCGAGCGCCTGGCAGGTCGGGAAAAACGAGAGCTTTGTACCAAACTGCTCGCCGAAACCCTTGTCGAGAATCGTGAAGTCCAGCCCGCGCGAAAGACCGTTCAGTACTTCGTCGAGATGCGTCAGCGCATAGTGAATCTTCGCCATGTTGCGACGCACCATGACGTGCGGCAGACCGCTCGTGGCGCTGAGTGTCGCGACGTATTCATCGGCGGACTGCGTGTGTCCCTTGTCACCGAGCGGCAGCGTGCCGTTGAGGAAAAACTCGCCCGCTTTCGACGACATCTCCATGAGTTCGGCCACGCTAAACTTCTTCAGCGCCGCGCGGGCCTCGCCGAGTTTGCGGAAGTCTTTGCGCAGGATGCCGGCGTTGATTGACGAAACGACCGCCTTCACCTCGCCAGTGCGGTGATCCTTGATCTCGAGCTTGTCGATGCTCTCGTAGCTGCGTCCGAGGCGGAGGACGGGAAGATGCGGGACGTCCATACTGTTTTAGTAAACGCCCTCCACGATCGTCTTCTCCATCGCGCCGAACGGGCGCACTTCGGCGACGCCATCCCATGCATACGGCGCCCGCGGTTTTCGGCGGAGCGCTTCGTCGCGTTCGAGGAAACGCGGCATGAAAAATTCCTTGGTCAGCGTGGTCAATTCGACGCGGCCCCACGTGTCATAGTCCACGGTCTTGGCCGTGTCCTTCGGATCGACGACGCGCAAGACGGCACGCGGCTGCGGCGCATAGTAGGTGATCGAGAAGTTGTCCTCGGGCAGCAGAGGGACGCTGGCCGCGAGCCCCATCAGCGTGTTGCCGTAGGTTGGGTAAAAACCGATGCGCCCTTCGAGCACCTCTTCGACGAGGAACCGCACGTATTGCGGGAGCATCGTGGTGCCGCCGCAGAAGACCCCGCGAATGCCAGCGTCGTAGATGTCGAGCCGCTCCGCGAGAGCTTCGAGGAGCTTCGGCGTGGTGAAAAGCCCGCTCACCTTGCGGTGCTTGAGGATCGTCGCCGCCTGATCGACGACGTGCTCCATGTATTGTTTGGCGACCTCGAATTGTTTGTTCGAGATCAGCTTC
>JBBQIZ010000320.1:0-3578 GCA_038325425.1 Chthoniobacterales bacterium | reverse complement strand
ATTCCTGGCGGATCTTCTCCGGCTCCGCAGCGAGATTGAAGGATTCGCGCGCCTCCGGGGAGGAGACCAGCGCGTAAGCGGACTGGTAGAAGCTGTCCATCGCAGTGATGGCATCGGACTTCTCCATGCTGCGGAAGTGCTCATCCACGGTGCCAAGGATATTCCGGCGCCGCTCGAAACGCTCCGGCGTGATGCCCGTGCGCATGTTCAGATCACGCACGGCGAAGCCTTTGTTCGCAGGATCAGAGCCGAGGCTGAAGGGGCCGTGTGCGGTGGAAAGATAGCCGCTGCCGGCGAACTCATTCGGTACACTCGGGATGCAGACGTAAGGCGGCAGGTTGTTGCGCGATCCGAGCTCATGCGCGACGACCGAGCCCATCGCAGGATACTGAATCGCTGGAGAAGGCCGGTAGCCCGTGAACATATTGTGCGTGCCGCGCTCGTGCGCCGCTTCGCCGTGGGTCATGGAGCGCACCACCGTGATCTTGTCCGCGATCTTGGCGGTGTGTTGCAGATGCTGGGAAAATTTCACTCCTGGAATCTTCGTATCGACGGTGCCGAGCGGTCCGCGATATTCGATCGGCGCGAACGGTTTCGGATCCCACGTTTCCTGATGCGCCGAGCCGCCGGGCAGGAAGATGTGGATGAGCGACTCGGCCTTCGGCACGAGCGCATCGGTGAGCACGGCCTCCTCGGCGCGCAGTTTGAAATAATCGCCAAGGGTCAGCCCAAGGCCGCCGACCAGACCGGCGAACAGGAATTCGCGGCGGGAGGCTTTCCGGAAATGCGCCGGATCATCGTACCAAGTGACGGGTTTGGGTTCGCTCATAATGTTCTGCTGTTGTTGGTTGGCGGGGGTCGCCACACAGCCGCACGGTAAGGTGCAAGCGGCTGAAATCAAACCCGTTAACCATTCGGAACACTTTGACGATTCCGGTTGGTCCACGGGCCAGCCTGCGGGCGCTTGTCTGAGAGACCCGATGTCCGAACCATCCTTAGAAAAATTTGTGGGCTATTTGTAGGTTTTTTACAAATCCGACACTGGTCGCAAATTTGCTTCCCTGGGAGCGTTGCGGAAAAGCCGTGAGCAGGCTCGGTCCGTTCCTCCGCGAAAATTTTCCCCATCCAACTGCCTTCTTCCGGGTTTAACTGCGCGAGCTTCATGGACATCTATATCATCCGGCAGGAACAGGAAACAGGCCCCTATACCGTCGAAGCCGCCCGCACTCTGCTCACCCAAGGGGCGGTCATGGCGGACGATTTCGCCTGGTCTGAGGGTCTAGAAAACTGGATTCCGCTGAACGATCTGCTGGGGCCGATCGCGGAAGAGCCACTCGCCGAGCCTCCCGCCCCAGCGCCCGCCAAAACCGAACCCGCAACGCCCAAACAAAAGGCGCTGCTCAGCTTTCTGAACATCCCGCTCCCCGCCGAAATCACGCGGGATCAAGCCGCGCGGCTGGTCAACGACGCCATGGAGGATCCCCACAACGCGGGCCGCCTGACGCAATGGAACGAGGAGCGGCTCCGTTTGCATCCGGAGCTTTTCGCGGCCGAGATCGAGGCAAAAAAGGGGAACCGCGCAGCGCATTTCCTGGAGCTGTGCCAGAGCACGGGAGCGGAATATTTTAGCGGCATCGCCAAAGCGCACTGCCAGGTGCTCGTCGGTTTTTTGGATGTGAAATTCCCGCATTGGGACGCCCGGGAAACTGACGCGGCGGAGCATTACTTTTTCCCCGCGGTGGCAGAAAAGTTTCCGCAACTCGTGAACAAAGCCTGGCGCGGGCGCCTCCACTATTCGGACAGCCCGAAAGCCGCGCCCCGAACCGACCGGCAGTCGAGCACCTCGAAATTGCGGCGCTCCGGAACGTCCCCATTGGTCGCGATCACGCGCGGCGTCATCCTCGGCCTGGTCATCCTCGCCGGTCTCTATCTGGCGCAGCGCACCCTGTATCACAGCAGCACCGCCTCCCCACCTGCGGAAGTCTCTACCGAGCCGCCGCCGCCGCCCGCCGCCCAGCCAACGCCGCTCCCGGTTGATCCCGTTCCGCGCGCCGACGCGCCGCCCGACCTGCCGTTGATCGAGCCTCTCCCTCCCATCGCCCCGGTCGAACCCGCTCCTGCGGAAAGCGCGCCCTTCGTTCCCCCCACGCCCGATCCCACCATAAACCCCGTGCCAATGGCCGCGACGCCCATCGCGCCCATGACCGCGCCGGAACCGGCTCCGCCGATGGCAGCCGCCGGTTCATCCATGTCTCCTTCAACACCGATGGCTCCGATGGCGCTGGAAACGGCCGCCGTCGCCACCGCACCGATGGCCGCCCTGCCCGGCGCCGAACCACCCGTTTCGCTCCCTCCACCACTCGCCGCGATGCCCGTGTCGGAGTTGCCGGCGGGTCTGCCGCCCGAAGCCGCGGCCATTCCCCCACTCACGCCCGGCGATCTGCCTCCCGCCGCAACGGCGCTTCCCGCCGCAAAAACGAATCTACTCCTGACCAAACCGGTCGAAGCGCTGTTCGCCTACGGTCAAGTCACGCTTCCGCCCGGCACGCCGGTCAAGCTCCTCGATCGACAGGGCGCGACTCTCAGAGTGAGCTACGGAGGCAGCGTCCTGACCGTCCCGGCGAGTTCGACCGACGCGGAGTAGCGGCGTCAGCGCTGCACCTTCCAGCGCGTCTCCGGCGTGAGGTTGATGTCTTCTCGCGCGACCTCGAAGCCGCACGCCTGCAGAAGATACGCCACGCCTTCGCGGCTGCTCATCGTCTGTTTCAGGCTGTGCGCGAAGAGTTCGATGTATTCCTTGTAACTGTCGAGCGCGAGGCTGCCGTCGCCGACATACCGCGCCAGTTCCTGGTCGTGGCTTTCGACCAGATCGAAGAGCGCCTTCCGCAAGCGCACGCGCATCGCCGGATCGACCACCAGCTTGAAGGGGTTCGCCCCGGGGTCGGACGGGATCGGATCTTTCGAAATGTCGAAATCGAGAGTGGTCAGGGCTTGGGTGCGAATCGTGTCAGTCATGGATGGTGGGGCGGTGTAGGCGAGAGGCGAGAAAGGTTCAGCGGCGTTTTCGGGTCGTCGGTTTGGTCGCGGCGGCTGGCCGGGCGATGAGCCGGCCCTGGGCGTCGTAATCCTCCACGCGCGCCACTGCGTCCCCCGCGCCATAGACGAAGATCCGCTTTCCGAGATACTTATCCTCGGGCGACGTGAAGGCCGTCTCAATCACGCGGCCAGCCCCGTCGCGCACATAGCTGGCCTTGTAGATCACCTTGCCTTTGGCATCCGCGAAGATCGCGCCGATCGAGATGTCGCGCTCACCGAGGATGTAAGTCGTTTTGCGCAGCACCTTGCGATTGGCATCCGAAATCGTCTCTTCCGCCGTGCGTTTCTCCGGGTCAGTAATTGTCGTGCTCGTCGTGCCATCGGGCCGCAGTTTGGTCGTTGCCCGGATCGTGCCGTAGGAATCCTGGGCGCTCGCGGTGATCGCGGCGCACAACAGGGCGGAGAAAAGAGCGGGGAGTTTCACGGGCGGAATTCTAATTGGTCGCGGTCAATTCCGCCAGCGGCACGTCTTCCCCCGGGTG
>JBBQIZ010000319.1:0-3599 GCA_038325425.1 Chthoniobacterales bacterium | reverse complement strand
GTAGCGGCGCAGTCGAAGGATCGGGCAAGTTCTGCGGGTGGTGAAAGCTGCGTTGCGGGCCTTCCGGCGTGCAGCCAGCGCGAGCGCGACGGGGGCTTGGTGGCGCGCTGACCGCCAATTGCGCACCCTGTGCCCGGTGATACAGCCGGAAGGCGGCTTCGGCGGCGGCGAGCTGGTGGCGCAGGCTGTCCTCCCACTCACGTTCCATCGCGGCTTCGTCGATGGTCGGCGCGTGCGGATCGAAGGTGCGCACCGCTTTTTCCAAGAGCTGCGCGAGATCGACTTCCTCGACCTGCTGCTCGATTAGGCAGCCATCGAGGCCGAGTTGTGCGCTGTCGAGCTTCGCATTGAAGTCGGCGTCCATGAGATCGTCGATGGTGTTCTGCGTGGCGAAGGTGAAGATGTGCACATCGGCAGGCGAGTTCAGTCGCCAGACGCGGTGGATGAACTGTTCGTTTTCATCGAGCGCCCAGCTTTTCGACGGCAGAAAGAGATACTTCGCACACTCAAAGCTATGCCCTTTGCCCATCGCCTTGAGCCCCGCCATGATCAGCGCGCATCCCCTCTCGTTGCTCTGGAACCGAAATGGTGGAGAGTAGGGGGATCGAACCCCTGACCTCGTCATTGCGAACGACGCGCTCTACCAACTGAGCTAACTCCCCATTCGGCGATCCGCACTTTTTCTGCGGGTTGGTTATTTGGGGTTCCGCGCGCGCTTTGTCCACCGATTTTTTTGCGGGAACTCGGCGCATCGTTTGCCTTGCCTTTGGCGGCCCAGTGCGCGATTTCGCGCGGATGGCCTTCCACAAATTCATCGCCAGCTCCGCAGGCTGGAACGTTCAGCAGGACGAACCGCTTTTCGCCAATCCCTACATCGCCGTCCATCGCGTGACCGTGACCTCGCCCACGCGGCCGGAGCCGTTCACCTGGACGGTCGCGCACCGCAAAGGCGCGGTCGTGGTCGCGCCGCTCACGGCCGAGGGAAAATTCCTCCTCGTCCGGCAGGAGCGCGTGCCCATCCGTGCGACGATCTGGGAGTTCCCCGCCGGGCAGATCGACGACGACGCCGCGGAGGATCACATCCGCGCCACCGGTCTCCGCGAACTGCGCGAGGAAAGCGGCCACGAACTCGCGCCCGGCGGCGAAGTCCTTTCGCTCGGCCACTTTTTCCCGAGCGCCGGCTTCACCGATGAACACAGCCACCTCCTGCTCGCGCGTCCCGTCGTACCCAGTCCGCACGGCACCGAGCACGACGCGGGCGAGGCGATCGTCGAGCACCGGGCCTTCACCGCGGCGGAGTTGCGGGCGATGATTGCGGGCGGCGAAATCTGCGATGCGAACACGCTGGCCGCATTTGCCCGGATGGTCGCGCTCGGCTTGGTCTGAACCGATCGCGCGAATTCCGAAGAAGGAATTGCGCGCTGCGGGGTTTTAGCTCTCAGTAGCGCCCCCTTATGTCCTGGCTGACCAAGTTTTTCCAATTCCGCGAGCAAGCTGACGGCGATATCATCAAGCCGTTCCTCGATCACATGGAGGACATGCGGTGGACGCTGATCAAGATGGGCGTCACGCTCGTCATCGCGATGATCGTCTCGTTCTTCTTCGTGAACGACCTGATGTGGATCATCCAGCAGCCGATGATCCAGGCCGCGCCCGAGCTGATCCACAAGATCGTCACCCGCACCATCGTCGAGCCCTTCACCGTCTCGCTCCTGCTCGCCTTCTTCGCCGGCATCACCTTTGCCCTGCCGTTCCTCAGCTATTTTGCCATCTCCTTCGTCCTCCCGGCGCTTTCCCGACAGGAGAAAAAGTATCTCTTCCCCGGCCTCGCCGGCAGCTTCGCGCTTTTCCTCACTGGCACCCTGATCAGCTATTATTACATCCTGCCGGAGACGCTGCGCTTCTTCTACGAGTACTCGATGAAGATGAACGTCACCATCCTCTGGGAATGGAAGGACTACATCTCGTTTTGCGCGTGGCTGACCATCGGCTTCGGGCTGCTCTGCCAGGTGCCGGTCGTCATGATCGGCCTCGCCCTGCTCGGCTTCATCAATTACTCGCTGCTCTCCCGCACCCGGCCCTACGCGGTCACGGTCATCCTCGTCCTCGCCGCGATCGTCGCGCCGACCCCGGACCCGATCACCTTCCTCAGCCTCGGCGCCCCGATCGTCATCCTTTACGAGATCTGCATCTGGATCGTCTGGCTGCTCGACCGCCGCCGGGCGAGCCGGGCCGTGAAGCCCGAAGAATTGGCGGACTGACCTGACGCCGGGGCCCCGACTCGGAGCGGGAACGTGGGGTCCGCAAAGAGTCTCGGCGGGGCTTTCTAAGAAATCGCGCGAGCCGTCCGTGTAAGGCATAGAACTCCTATGGCCACCCCGGACGCGACCGCCCTTTCTGCCCTGCTCGCCCGCTACGAGCGCCCGCTCGTGCGCTACGCGCAAAGCGTCACCGGCGATGTCGAATCCGCGCGCGATGTGGTTCAGGAGACCTTCATCAAACTGGCCCGCGGCGAAATGCGCGACGGCACCAGCCCGGGCGACGAGGCCCGCCACACCGAGGCCTGGCTCTTTACCGTCACGCGCAACCGCGCGCTCGATCATCACCGCAAATTCAGTCGCATCATCCCCATGCCGCTCCCCGAAGACCGCCCCAGCGGCGAGCCCGGACCCGCTGCCATTCTCGAACAGCACGAGTCCGCCAACTCGCTCTTTGCCCTGCTCGACGCGCTGAGCCCCAACCAGCGCGAAGTCATCCGCCTCAAATTCCAGAACGACCTTTCCTACCGCGAGATCGCCGACATCACGCAGCTCAGCGTGACCAACGTCGGCTTCCTCCTCCACACCGGCCTAAAGAAACTGCGCGAGCTGCTCCGCGAGCAGCCCGCCCCAGAGGACTACGGCCTTTCCCGCTCTGTCCTATGAATCCCGACGATCCCAAATTCACCGCCCACGCGCTGGGCGAAGTCGAAGACCTCACGCCCGCCGAACGCGCGGAGATCGAAGCGCTGTTGGCCAGCGACCCGGCCGCCGCGGCCGAAGCGCAGGAGACGCAGGCCCTCGCCGCGCGGCTGCGGGCGGAACTGCCTGGGGAAGAAGCCGCCGCGCTGGACGAAGTGCAACGGGCCGCTGTTCTGGAAGCGGCCACAGATCCCCCGCGGCGGAAGGTTTTGCGCTTTTCACGTCCCGCGAAGGTGCTCTGGGCTCTTGCTGCCTGTCTCGTCGTGTTGGTCTCGCTCGGGTTTCTTTTCCCGGCGATCCACATTGTGAAAGTCGCTCCGAGCGAAGCCCAGAGGGCGTCGGCGCAGACACGGCGCGACAATTCCCAGTGGGCGGTTCAAACCCGAAATTCCCCGGTGATGTTCGACGACGGAATGACCGCCGTGCATGATCCGACGGGACGCGATGAAAGAGCAAAGGCGCTCGCCGACCGGTCCGCGATGATGGCGTCGGCGGTCCTGGTCGAGTCGCCGGCGGAAGGGCTGGTGTCGCTGCCGGCCGTGCAGTTGCAAACCCCAGATTCCCCGGCGCTGGCCCAGACCCAACCTGCCGGCCCCAAGGCCCTCGCCAGTCCTTCGCAGTTGGCCGCGGTGACGACCA
>JBBQIZ010000318.1:0-3614 GCA_038325425.1 Chthoniobacterales bacterium | reverse complement strand
GTCCACCTCGGCGCGCTCCCAGTGCTTTTCCAAGGCATCCACCGTGATCCACTTCATCGTGTTGTAGCGCAGCGTGTAGGTCTGGAGGCGCACGTGCGGGGAGAGCGGCTCACGACTTTTTTGCATATAGGCATCCACGCGCTTGGAGACTTCCTTCTTCGTCTCGGGCTCGTATTTGTGACCAGTCTGCGGGCCGATCAGCCACTCCATCTTCATCCCCTCGCGGGCCAGCGCTTCGTTCATCATCTTGCCGGATTGAATCTGCGGATCGATCTCCCCGCTGTAGGCCATCAGCGGCATGTTGGAAAAGTTCGCCGCCACGTCCGTCGCATTGTAGAGCCGGAAAAGCGTCTCCTCCCACGGCTTCGGCGGCTCCTTCTTCGGATCGTAAACCTTCGCGTACACCTGCGTCTCTGCGAAGCCCGCACCCGGCGCCACCACCGCCCACAGCCCCGCATGATGCGCCCCCATGTGCCACGACGTCGCCCCGCCCATCGAGAAGCCCTGCGCCACGATCCGGTTCGGATCGATCGCGTAACGGCGTTGCACCTCGGCCAGCGCCTCAAAGGTATCCACCTCCCCGGCAAACTTGCTCGCATTGCACCAGCGCCCGTAGAGATGCAGCTCGAAAGCCCCCGCCGGCGCAAAGTCCCGCTTCGCCTTCAGCCGCCCCGCGATGAACGCCACCTCGCTCAGCGTATCCGCGCGCCCGTGCCACCAGAGGTAAAGCGGCCGCGGCGTCTTTTCTCCCGGCTTCCAGTCCTCCGGCACGATCAGACCGTAGGGCTGCACCGAGTCATCGATCTTCGACCGATAACCGAAGACCTGCGGTCCCGTCTTCGACGCCCACGTATCCTTGTCCGCGCGCAACTCTTTGGCCCGCTCCAGTCCCAGCTTGAGCTGCTCTTTCGCGGCCACGATCTCCTTGGGATTGAAAAACTCCCCGTAGGTCAGCGCATACCGCACCGCCTTGTGAAAAATCTCCGCATCCGGGATCGCGCCGAGCGGGTTCGCTTTGTTACTGCCCGATTTGGCGCGGACCGCCTCGATCTCCTTGCCCAGCGTCTCCATTCCCGCCTTGAGCTCCGCCGCATCGGCTTCGGGCACGGCGATCCCGGGTGGCGGGGCCTGCTTCACCGTGGGGGTGGCCTGGGCGAAAAGGAGAGTCGGGCAGAGAAGGAAAGGGAGGAGGGTTTTCATGGGTGGTGGGGAAAGGAACGGTAGGGAACGCTCGCCGAGCGTTCCGTCGCGTCTGGGAGCAGCGTGGGAAGATCGCCGGCACCCGACCAAAGGGAGCGGAGATGGGGAACGCCCGGCGGTCGTTCCCTACCGGGTGTGCTCAGCGGGCCGGGGTAGGGAGCGCTCGCCGAGCGCTCCGATACTTCGGCGTTCGCAGATGTTGACGCGCTCAAACGGCCGTCCATGCTCCGCCTATGGCCGGTCGAAAAACGCTCCCGCACGAGCCGCCACGCTGGGTCGATCCGTCGCGTGAGATTTGGTTCGTCACCGTCTGCACCCAGCCCCGCGGACTCAATCAGCTCGTGCAACCGGACCTCTGGCCATTTCTCGCGGAATCGCTCCAGCGGCGCGTCGAGATCGGCGCATGGTGGCTGCACCTTTTCGTCTCGATGCCGGATCATTGCCATGCGCTGATCAGCTTCCCGCCGAATGGTGTGATGAAGAAAACGATGGCCGACTGGAAACGCTGGCTGGCCACGCAGCGCGGTATTCGCTGGCAAACCGATTTCTTCGACCACCGGCTGCGTGCCGAGGAAAGCTTCGAGGAAAAATACCGCTACATCCTGGATAATCCGGTGCGCGCAGGTTTCGTCACGAATGCAGAAGACTGGCCGTATGTCTGGCGTCCTGCCGGAGCCGCTCCCTTCACCGGACTGCACCGCTGAGGGAACGATGCCCGCAAATCGCGTGGCATTTTGTCCCCCTGCGGTAGGGAACGACCGCCGGGCGTTCCCCAATTTCCCGATCGCCGGGCGAAAAGTGGGAACGCTCGGCGAGCGTTCCCTACCAGCCTTCGACGCTCCGTCCACGCGTGTTCCGAACGCGCAGATTTCTTTCGCGTCGTCGTCACTCATTTCCCCGGTGCCTGCCACTGCTCATCGAAGAACCCGGCATTGAGCACCTTGCCGGGCCACTTGCCGTCGGCGGGGGTGTTTACGTCGATGAACGCCCAGTCGGGCAGTTTCGGGATCTGCTGCGAGTTATTGAGCAGCGCATCCTCGCGGAAGGTCGGGCCGCTGTTCACGACCACGTATTTGGTCGGGTTGAGCGGGTTCGGGAAGATGAGGATGGGCGCGGTGGTCGCGGCGTCGTAGGTCTGTCCGGCGAAGACGATCTTCTTCGCGTCCCATTTTATCGGGAGCCTGTCGGCGATCTTCTTGAGCACGGCATTACTGCTGGGGTCGCCCCAGAGGACGAGGTTCGAGGAGGCGATGTCGGCGTCGGTGATGGCGGTGTCGTCCTTCACCGGAGTCTCGCCGCGGAAGACCTTGCGCCAAAAGCCGACCGCGTGATCGAACTCGCTGGTCACCCACGCGCCGACCTTGTCATTGAGCGGCTTGCCCGTCGGCTTCACGAAGAGGAACGAGGACATGAAGGCGTGGTCGATCGGGCCCGCGAATTCTTTGATTTTGGCCACCGGCGCGCCGGGGGCAAACTGGCTCGGCGGAACCTGGCCGATGCCCTTGAGCCACTTTCCATTCTCCCGATGCGCCGCTCCCAGCCAGACCGCCTGCTGCCGGACGGTGACAGGAATGAGTTCGAGCTCCATCCCATCGACCCACAGCGGTCGTCGCGTCTTCCCCTCGAAGGCAGCCGCCGGGATCATCACTCGAAACGCGGCGACATTGCGCGTCCGCACCATCACGCCGGAGTCTGTCAGCGACGCGTCGATCTCGGCCCGCTCCCACTGCTTTTCCATCCGCTCGATTTCCACCCATTCCATGCGCGGGTAGATCAGCGAGTAAGTCGCAAAGCGCACCTTCTTCGGCACCGCCTCGTGTTTGGCGAGCGCCGCGTCGATCAGCTTCTCGATCTCCGGTTTGGCCTCGGGCTGGATCTTGTGCGGCGTCGCCGGGCCGATGACGTGGAAAAACTCCACGTCCGGCGCGGTGCCAGTGACCTTCGCCTCGGCGGCATTCGGCGAACCGTCGCCGGAGTTCACCTTGTTCAGCTCGGCGGTCGGCGGTTTGGCGGTGCCTGCGTCCTGCCGCGCGTAGCGGATCATGATGTCGGCGGCCTGCTTCTGCCCGTCGATCTCGCCGGAGTAGGCGACGGTTGTGGTGTTGGCGAGATTGGCGACGATGTCCGTCGCGTCATACCAGCGGTACAGCACTTCCTCCCACCAGGTCGGCGGCGTCTTGCCCTCGGCATAGACTTTATTGAACTCGCGCGTCTCCGCGAAACCCGCGCCCGGTTGCACGACGGCAAACATGCCGGCGAAGTGAGTGCCAAATTGCCAGACCGCCGCGCCGCCCATGGAGAAGCCGCGCATGACGAGTTTGCTGTCGTCGATGGCGTAATGCTTCTTCGCGTCGGCCAGCGCCTCGAAGAGGTCGACCTCGCCGGCAAATTTGTTGGCGTTGCAGTAGCGGCCG
>JBBQIZ010000317.1:0-3618 GCA_038325425.1 Chthoniobacterales bacterium | reverse complement strand
ACCGCCCGCCGCTTCATAATCACGCGCACTTTCATGCTCTGGCCGCCGCTGCCTTTGAAGGTGCCGCGCAGCGGGGTGGCATCGCGAAAGTCGCGGCCGAAACTGACCGCCACGTAACGTTCGTTGACCCATTGGCGATTGGTCGGATCGAGCGCGACCCAAGTCATGCCGGGCACGAGCACTTCGATCCACGCGTGCGTGGCCACGGCCCCGACCATGCGCTTCGGGGTGCCATCGGGCGCGAGCACCGGATCCGTCTCGATGTAGCCGCAGACGTAGCGCGCGGGCAGGCCGGCGGTGCGCAGGATGCTCAGGCCGATGTGCGCGAAGTCCTGGCAGACGCCGACTTTACCTTTCCAGATCGCGGCCAGCGGCGTGGAGTTTTCCGTCGAGCCGGGTTTGTATTTAAACTCGGCGTGAATCGCTTCGTTCAAGCGCTGAAGCGACTCGCCGAGCGGCGCACTGCCGCGCAAATATTTACGCGCCCATTGGACCGCTTCGCGCGTCTGCTGGACGGCGGGCGTCATTTGCAGGTAGTCGAAAATGTCGGTCATCACCGAACCGAGAATCTGCCGTGCTTCCTGGACCGGAAGCTCCAGGCTGCTCGTGGGCCTCGGCGCGGGATGCGTGCGGACGACGGCCTGGTTGCTGACGAAAAGCTGTTTGTGCCGGAATGGGAGCGAGAAAAAATCGACGTGATTGCCGAAGTGATCGACGTAGCCGGAGGTCTTGACCTCGGGGTCGATGACGATGCGGTGGCTGAGCACGGTCTGGCTGGGCAGACTCGGTGGGGTCAGGCGCGCTTCGCCATAGGCTTCGGCGGCCGCGTGGCCGTATTTGTAATGCGTAACGTGGGTGATCTCGAACTCCATCAGGCCCTTCGGTGAAGCAGGTTTATCGTCCAACGCGCGCCTGCCACCAAGCGTCAATTTGCGGCCGTGCGCGCGCCTTGAACTCCGCCTGAAAGCGGATGTTGTCCGCGGCCTTGGCGACCGCGGTGCCGACGGCGGGCGGTAGATTGGTTTTCGCGAATGCCTCGAGTCCGTCGGCGCGCGTCGGGTCGTCGAAGGCTTCGAAAAGGCCGGGCACGTAGTTGTTCGCCGCGAGCGTCGGGAGCTTGGCGAGAAGGGCGTCAAGGTGCTGGCGGGCGAAGTTCCAGGCGAGTTCGGGATGCTCGCCATCGTGCGCGACCCGTGCGACGAGGCGAGCGGCTTCGTGCGGGATGAGTTCGTCGGTCAGGGCAAGGGCGAGGGTTTTTTCCGCGAGCGCGGGATCGCGCGGAGAGGCGAGCGCGGTGTAGAGCGCGCGCTTTTGCTCGAAGCTGTCCTCGGTCCGCGCCCGCTCGTGGAGTTGCTCCCAGGTCGCGGCATCGGCTTCGCGGCCGACGATGCGGAAGACCGGTCCGCGCAAATCGCCGGGCAATGAAGCCGGCGTGGCCAGATACGTCGCGAAGCGCGCGCGGGCTTCCGCGATGATTTCCTGATGGCCGAAGGCGCCAAGCGTGCGGAGCAATCCGGCCCGAAGCTGGGCCTGCAGTGGCGATTCGCCGGCCTTCGCGTCCCAACCAAGGCGTTCCCAATGGGGACGCAGAAAACCCGTGGCCCAAACGCGATAAGCGGCGCGCTGGTCGGAGCCGCGCTGCAACTCATCGATCTCGCCGAGCACGCCGACGATCTGCGCGAGCACGGTCGGCGAGCGATCGTCGCTCAAGGCATCGGCGAGGTCGAGATAACCGCCCGCGTCGGCGCGCCCGGCCTGGACCATCGCCCAGGCGTCGTTCAGCGCATTCAGCCGATCCGCCTCCGCGAGATGCGGCAGGGCCTTGCGCAGCCGCCGGCCCAGCGTGGCGTCGTAGGCGACGCGATAGTAGCCGACGTCGCCGAGGTTCGCTTTGATTGCGGCTTCCGGCTCAACGCTGGCTGCGGGCTGCACGCCGTCTTTGAGCAAAGTGACGATCGCGTGCTGCGGCGCGCCGGCCGGGCCGTGGACGACCGGGATTTGCCAGCGCAGCGCTGCAGGATTTTTTTGGTGAATGGTGAAGCGCTCCTGTTCGAGTTGGATGGCTGCGGTCATGTTTTTTCCGAGGGCACTGACCGTGACCACGGGGAATCCCGGCTGCTCGGTCCAGCCCGCGGCGAACTCGCGCACCGGCTGGCCGGACGCGTTTTCCAGCGCCTGCCAGAGGTCGGCCGTGGTGGTGTTGCCATAGGCGTGCTTTTGCAAATAGGCGCGGATGCCGTCGCGGAAAACGTCCGCGCCGATCCAGCTCTCCAGCATGCGGAGCACCGCCTGGCCTTTGCTGTAGGTGATCTCGTCGAACCAATCGACGGCCTGCGTGTCTTTGGGGACGGGCATCTGGATGGGATGCGTGGTCGCGCGGGCGTCGAGCCGCATCGCCCATTCCTTGCTGCCCGCGGCGCGCAGCCACACTTTCCAGTCGGGATTAAAATGGTCGGTGACTTTCGTGCCCATCCAGCTCGCGAAACCTTCGTTGAGCCACAGGTTGTCCCACCACGCCATGGTCACGAGATTGCCAAACCACTGGTGCGCGATCTCGTGCGCGACGACCGCGAAGACGCGTTCTTTGGTGGATTGCGCGCTTTTCGCCGGGTCGTAAAGCAGCGCGTTGTCGTTGTAGATGATGAGACCCCAATTTTCCATGCCGCTCGCGCCGGTGCTCGGGATGGCGATCTGGTCGAGTTTGGGCAGCGGGTATTTTGCGCCGAAATAGTCGTTCATATACCGGAGCACCTGCTTCGTAAGATCGAGCGCATAGCGGGCCTGCTCGCGCTTGCCCGGCGTGGTGTAGATGCCCAGTTGGGTGCCATCGATCTCGTCGCGCAACTCCTCGAACTCGCCCACGCAAAGCGCGACGAGGTAGCTGGCCATGCGCGGCGTCGGCGCGAAACGGACTTCGCGCCGGCCGTCTTTCTCGGTCTCTGCGGCGACGGGCATATTGGAAAGCGCGCGCAGCTTCGCCGGCACGACCGCCGTCAGCTCGAATTCCGCCCGAAAAGCCGGCTCATCCCAGCACGGAAACATCCGCCGGCAATCGGTCGCTTCCATCTGCGTGGCCAGGCCCTGGCCGCGCACCCCGTCGGCCTGATAACCCGCGAGATAGAGCCCGCGCGGTTGCTCGGTCAGCTTTCCGGCGAAATGCAGCGCAAGTTCGTAGAAGCCCGGCGGGAGCGCTTCATCGAGGACGAAGGTGACGGTCTGATCCGCGGCATCCATCTTCGGCGTGAGTGAAATTTCCCGGCCAGCGGTGAGCTTGGCGTGGGTGATTTCCAGACCGAGCGCGTGGAGCACGATTTCCCGCGCCGGTTGCCGGACTTCGAGAGTCACGGTCTGCGAGCCGCGGAATTGCGCCTTTTCGATATCCGGCTCAATGCGAACTTTGTAGCGCAGCGGGACGATGTGCTTGGGCAGCCGGCCCGGCGTCTTTTCCCACGCAAACGGCTCCTCGGCATGACCGATGGAACAGGCGAACAAGACGGCGCAGCAGAGACGCAGAAGGGGAGTCATGACGGGCGGAATCTGCAAGAGTCGGTGCCCTGAGGAAAGCAGGAAGCACATCGGCCAAAGAAACGCATCGTCGAATCATGATGGGGGAATTTG
>JBBQIZ010000316.1:0-3627 GCA_038325425.1 Chthoniobacterales bacterium | reverse complement strand
CGGCGGGGTGGATCGCGAGGGGCGGCCGGATTTGTATTACACGATCTTTGCGCTGGCGGGCTTGCAGGCGCTGCAGGCGGATGCGGAGATCGGAGTTCGGAGATCGGAGATTGAACCGTGGTTGCGCGGCTTTGGCGACGGCGCGGGGCTGGACTTCGTGCATCTCGGCGCGCTCGCGCGGTGCTGGTCGGCGGTCGGGCTCGAGCGGATGCCGGCGGCGTGTGCGGAGAAGCTGCTGGCGCGGATCGAGGCGCATCGATCGCGGGATGGCGGGTACGAGGCGGATCTCGATGCGGTCTCGGGGAATGCCTACGGATGTTTCGTGGCGCTCGGGGCGTATCAGGATCTCGGGTGCGAACTGCCGGAACCGCTGCGCCTCGTGCAATGCCTCAAATTTCTCGAAACCCCGGACGGCGCGTGGGCGAATGCGCGCGGGCTGAAGATCGGCTCCACGAATGCGACCGCGGCGGCGGTGACTTTGCTGCATCAACTCCGCGTGCCGGTGAATCAACAAGTGGGCGACTGGCTGCTCGCGCAGGCGCACCCCGACGGCGGCTTCCGCGCGATGCCGCAGGCGCCGCTGCCCGACCTGCTTTCGACTGCGACGACGCTCCACGCGCTGGCCTGCCTGGAGCGCGAAGTGCCCGCGGCGATTCGCGAGAAGTGCCTCGATTTTATCGACACGCTGTGGAGTGCGGAGGGCGGCTTTCACGGCCACTGGGCCGACGATCATCTCGACGCGGAATACACCTTCTACGGCCTGCTCGCGCTCGGGCACCTCGCGTGAGGTGCGTCACTTCCAGCCGAGCAGCGGGGCGAGGAAATAGATGATCAGAGGGATGGTGATCGCGCCGATGATGTCGAGCAGGATGCCGCCGCGGATCATGGCCGGAAGCGGCACAAGGCCGGTGCCGTAGGCGAGCGCGTTGGGCGGCGTGCTGATCGGCAGCATGAAACCGAAGCTGCACGCGAGGCACGCGGCGAGGCCGATCGGCACGGGCGCGACGCCCGCGCTGAGCGAGACGGCGATCATCATCGGGACCATGACATTCGCGCTGGCGGTGTTCGACGCCGCTTCGCTCAAAACGATGCTCATAAAGATCGCGGCGAGCATGAGCCCGACAAAACCGGGATTGCCGAGGCCGCTGACGACGCCGTTCCCGATGGCCGCGGCGAGTCCGGTGTCGAAGATTTGTTTGCCCAGCGCGAGGCCGCCGCCGAAGAGCATGACCGTGCCCCAATCGATTTTCTGGCCGTCGCGCCAGTCGAGGGTGAACTCCCACTTTTTCCAATCGGTCGGCAGGAGGAAAAGCATCAGGCCGACGACGATGCCGACGGTTTCCTCGGGCATGCGCTGCGCGAGGATGTCGGTGCCGAAGCGGCCTTTGCCGAAGAAGAGTTCGACGACGCCGGGATACATCCAAAGGCTGACCGCGAGGGCAAAGGCGCCGGCGGCATTGCGCTGGCCCCAGGTCATCGGGCCGAGGGCGGCGCGGCCGCGGCGGACTTCGTCGGCGACGGCGGTGAAATCGGCGGCGTCCACGTTCCGCGGGCGGACGATGAAAAAGAGGCCGATGAGCAGGGTGACGGTGAGCGGGACGGCGAGGCGCATCCAGTCGAAGAAAGAAATGCGGACGCCGAGGGCGCGCTCGAATTGGCCGAGCGCGACGAGGTTCGTCGGCGTGCCGACTGGCGTGGCGAGGCCGCCGATACTGGCGGCGAAGGCGATCATCAAAATGAGGCTGCAAGCGATGTCGCGGCGCGCGGCGAGCACGGGATTGGAGCGCAGCACGCCGAGGCCGATCGGGATCATCACGGCGGTGATCGCGGTGTTGCTCATCCACATCGAGAGCAGCGCGGTGAGCAGACCGAAGGCGGCGACGATGCGGCCGGGGGTGCGCGCGACGCCGGGCAGACTGAGCACGCGATAGGCGATGCGGCGATCGAGGCCGTGCTTTTGCATCGCTTCGGCGAGGAGAAAGCTGCCGATGAAAAGGAGCACGATTTTGTGGCCGAAGCTGGCGAAGACGGCTTCGTCCTTCGCCACGCCGAGGACCACGCAGAGCGCGGGGCCAAGCAGCGCGGTGGCGGCCATCGGGATGCATTCCGTCATCCAGAAGATGACCGTCAGGCCCATGATCGCGGCCAGCGCGTGGGCTTGCGGCGATAGGCCGGGCAGCGGCGCGAGGAGCAGCGCGAAGAAGACGATCGGACCGAGGATGAAGCCGATGCGCGCGCGCCAGTCGTCGAAGCGGGAGGGTGGGGAATGGTCGGGAGGGACTTCCATGCGGCGGGGAATGTGTGTGGGTTGGCGCAGTGGAGTCCAGCGCGGGGCTTGGTCTTGCGCGAGATCGCGCTAGATTACCGACATGACCCAGCACCACCTGCTCTATGACGGCGACTGCCCGATGTGCACTTTCCAGATGAAGGTGCTGAGCTGGCTGGATTGGTTTCACAAGCTCGCGCTGATTCCGCTTTCCGATGACCGGGCGCAGCAGATCGCGCCGTCGCTGACCCGCGAAGATTTGCAGGAAGCGATCCATTGCGTGACGCCGGAGGGCCGGATTTATCGGGGCGCGCGGGCGATTCGCTTCGTCGGGATGCGGCTGCCGCTGCTCATTCCGGTGGCGCTGTTCCTGTGGATTCCGGGCGTCATTTTCATCGCGGAAATCATCTATCAATGGGTGAGCAAGAACCGGTTGCTGTTGAGCCGGGTGTTTGGGTGCAAAGACGCGTGTGCGATCCTGCCGGCCAAGAAACGCGAGCAGGACAAGCTGGCGTGATCGGCGGGACGGACGCGCAATCTTCCACGGAACGGGTGCGGGCGGCGTTGCGGACGGCGACGGACGCATTGCTCGGGGAACTCGGGCCTGATGGGCACTGGACGGGCGAACTTTCGAGCAGCGCGCTTTCGACGGCGACGGCCGTGGTGGCGCTCTCCGCGGTCGATTCCGTGGCGCACGCGGATCTGATCGCGGGCGGTCGGCATTGGCTGGCGGCGCGTCAGAATGCCGACGGCGGGTGGGGGGACACGATCAAGAGCAAAAGCAACATCAGCACGACGGCGCTGTGCTGGGGCGCGCTGGGGAAGACTGGCGAGTATGGAGCCGCGGTGGCGCGCGCGAGCGAATGGCTGCGGAGGGACGCGCTCCCGCGCGTCCGTGATTTGGGGAAGGGCGAGGATTTCCGGGGTGACGGGAAGGAAGATGGGAGCGCGCAGGAGCGCGTCCCTCCGGGATTGGCTGCGGCCATTGCCGCACGCTATGGCAAGGACCGCACTTTTTCCGTGCCGATCCTGATGCATCTCGCCATCTGCGGGCGCGTCGATTGGCGGGATGTGCCGCGGCTGCCGTTCGAATTGGCGGCGCTGCCGCATCAGTTTTTCGGCGCGTTGCAATTACCCGTGGTCAGCTATGCGCTGCCCGCGCTCATTGCGATCGGGCAGGCGATTCATCACCACCGACCGACCCGCAACCCGCTCTGGCGCTGGTTTCGCGGGCAGGCCATCGCTCCGACTCTGCGCGTGCTGCAGTCGATCCAGCCACCGAATGGGGGGTTTCTCGAAGCCACTCCGCTGACCAGTTTTGTGACGATGGCGCTGGCTTCCGCCGGCCAGGCGCAGCATCC
>JBBQIZ010000315.1:0-3637 GCA_038325425.1 Chthoniobacterales bacterium | reverse complement strand
GGATGAAATCGAATTCACGGCTGCGCGGCAAGCGGGACGGTCGGGGCGAGCGAAACACGAGCGGCAAAAGTCGGCAAGAAGCGCATGGGGGTGGGGGAAGAAGCGGCGGGATCAATCCGCAGTCAAGGTTCGTTCGCAGCGCGCGGAAGGTGAAGTAAACTTTCGCCCGGCGCAATCGCGGAAGCCAAGAAAGGTCGCAGTTTAACGTTTCTAAGGAAGGGGATCGTGCGTGATTGTCCGGTTGCTTCCCCATTCCGCATGTCCGGCCCCGCCACGTCTCCCCGCCTCTTCCTTTCCATCATCGCCGTCGTTTCCGCCACGGCCAGCGTGGTCCGTGCCGAGACGCGTGAGCTGACGTTCGAGCGCGACGTGCGGCCGATCCTCAAGGAGCATTGTTTTCATTGTCACGGCGAGGGCGAGAAACTCAAAGGCGGCGTGGATTTACGCCTGCGGCGGTTCATGGAAACACCGGCGGAGAGCGGTGCGCATGTGCTCGTGCCCGGTCAGCCGGACGAGAGCGAAATGGTGCGACTCGTCCGTGAAGGCGAGATGCCGGCGAAAGGAAAAAAACTTCCGGCTCGGCAAATCGCGGTGCTCGAGCAGTGGATTGCGCAGGGCGCAAAAACGGCACGCCCCGAACCGGAGCAGGTGCCGAAGTTTTTCATCACGGAAGAGGAACGCGCCTTCTGGGCCTTCCAGCCGATTCGCCGCGTGGAGCCGCCGAAGGTCAAAGACGCAGCGCGGGTGCGCACGCCAGTCGATGCCTTTCTGCTGGCGAAACTCGAAGCCGCGGGGTTCGGATTCAATCCCGAGGCGAGCAAGGAGACGTTGCTTCGCCGGCTTTCGCTGGACGTGACTGGCCTGCCGCCGACCGCGGACGAAGTCGCCCTCTTTCTCGCGGACGACGCGCCCGACGCCTACGAACGCCTCATCGAACGGCTGCTCGCCTCGCCGAACTACGGCGAACGCTGGGGCCGGCATTGGCTCGATGTCGCGGGTTATGCGGACTCGGAAGGCTACACCGATGCCGATCCGGTGCGCCCGTGGGCGTATAAATATCGCGACTACGTGATCCGCTCGCTGAACGCGGACAAGCCGTTTGATCAGTTCATCCGCGAGCAACTCGCGGGTGACGAGATGGTGAAGCCGCCGCTCAAAAACCTGCCGCCCGAGGCCGTGGAAAAACTGACTGCGACCGGTTTCCTGCGCATGGCTCCCGACGGCACGGCGAGCGCCGCCGCGTCGGATCAAAAAGTCGCGCGCAATGCCGTCGTCACCGAAACGCTGAAGGTCGTCTCCTCGTCGCTGCTCGGCCTGACGGTCGGCTGCGCGGAGTGCCACGATCATCGCCACGATCCGATCCCGCAGAGCGACTTTTACCGTCTGCGCGCGGTCTTCGAACCGGCACTGGATACTGAGAACTGGCGCAAGCCCGCGGCACGACTCGTCTCATTGCAACCAGATGCCGAACGCGCGACGGCGGCCGAGATTGAGAAAGAGGCGAAGGTTGTCGAAACGGAGCGGCTGGCGAAGCAGGAGGAATTCATCACCGACATCCTGGAGCGCGAGCTGGCGTCGAAGTCCGAGGAATTGCGCGAGCCGCTGCGTGTGGCCTATCGCACCGCGGTCAAGGAACGCACGCCGGAACAGGTGAAGCTGCTCAAGGAACATCCGAGCGTGATGAATCTCAGCGCGGGTTCGCTCTATCTCTACGACCGCACTTACCAAACGAAGAACGCGGACGAGCTGAAGAAATTCACCGAGCGGGCGGCGGAGATTCGCAAGCGGAAGCCGGTCGAAGAGTTCGTGCCTGCGCTGACCGAGCAACCCGGCGCGCTCCCGCCGACCTTCCTTTTCAGCCGCGGCGATCTCACGCAGCCGAAGGAAAAAGTTTCGCCGGGCGAACTGATGATCCTCGCGTCGCTGCGCACCACGGACATTCCGGAAAAGGCGCCGTCGCTCCCGAGCAGCGGACGCCGGCTCGCGCTCGCGCAGAGCCTCACCGACGGCCAGCATCCGCTGACCACGCGGGTGCTCGTGAACCGGATTTGGAATCATCACTTCGGTCGCGGCATCGTCGCGTCGCTCGGCGACTTCGGCCATCTCGGCGACCGGCCGACGCATCCCGAACTGCTCGACTGGCTGGCCAGTGAATTCGTCGCGCAAGGCTGGAGCTTGAAACAACTGCACCGGCTCATGGTCACCTCGAGCGCGTATCGCCAGACTTCCTTTCGCGAGCCGGAGAAAGATCGCGTCGATCCAGACAATCGTCTGCTCGGGCGGATGAACGCGCGGCGGCTCGAAGCGGAGACGATTCGCGACGCGATGCTCGTCGCCAGCGGCAAGTTCAATCCGAAGATGTTTGGCGCACCGGTGCCGCTGATGGCCGATGAAGACGGACAAATCATCATCGGCGTCGATACCACCGACACTGCGGGCCGGCCTTCGGGAAAGCATGTCCCGCTGAACGGAGAAGAATTCCGCCGCAGTCTTTACGTGCAGATGCGGCGCAGCAAACCGCTCGGCATGCTCGAGACTTTCGACCTGCCGCGCATGGAGCCGAATTGCGAAATCCGCAACGCCTCGACCGTCGCGCCCCAATCGCTCGCGATGATGAACGGCGATTTCACGCTCGCGCAGTCGAAATACTTCGCCGAGCGGATCAGCCGCGATGCCGGCGCGGACCCGGAGGCGCAGGTGAAACGCGCGTGGCTGCTGGCCTTCGGCGCCACGCCCTCCGCCAGCGAGTTGAAAGAATCCGTCGCTTTCCTGACCGCGCAAACCGCGCATTTCAAAGCCGAACCGCCCAAACCGGCGCCTGTGGCCAAAGGCAAGGAAGCGCCGCCCGCGGAGCCGCCGATGCTCGCGCTGGCCACGTTTTGCCAGGCCCTGCTGACCTCGAACCAATTTCTCTACGCCGACTGATTTTCCTATGAGCACCAATCCCTGCGGTTGCTTTAGCCGCCGCCATTTCCTCGCCACCGGCGGATTTCACCTCAGCGCCTTCGGCCTCGCTTGGTTGCTGAAACAGGACGGGCTGCTCGCCTCGCCGGAGAAGCCGATGCTGGAGCGCGCGCACTTCGATGTACTGCCGAAAAAGCCGCACTTCGAGCCGCGCGCGAAGGCGATGATCTCGATGTTCATGCAAGGCGGGCCGAGCCATATCGACCTCTTCGATCCCAAGCCGGAACTCGATAAACTCGACGGCCAGAAATTTCCCGGTGAGGTGAAATATGATGACGCCGCGCACGCCAGCACCAAGGTGCTCGCCAGCCCGTGGAAATTTCAAAAACATGGCCAGTGCGGGATGGATGTCAGCGAGTTGCTGCCGAACTTCGCGGGCATTGTGGACGACGTGGTGCTCATGCGCGGCATGCAGACGGGCGTGAGCAATCACGGCCAATCGATCTTTGCGATGCAGAACGGGCGGATCCTCGGCGGGCGGCCGACGATCGGGAGCTGGCTGACCTACGCGCTCGGCTCGGAATCGCAGGAGCTGCCGGCCTACGTCGCGCTGACCGATCCGCGCGGGCTGCCCGTGCTCGGTGTGGACAACTGGACGAACGGCTGGCTGCCCTCCATTTATCAAGGCACCGCGGTCCGCTCGAAAGAGCCGCGCATCCCGAATCTCGACGCC
>JBBQIZ010000314.1:0-3645 GCA_038325425.1 Chthoniobacterales bacterium | reverse complement strand
ACGCTGGCCGCGAGAAACTGATCGAGCCGCGCGCCCGCGGCCGCGGGTTCGACGCAAAAGTCCGTGATCTTCATGGCCGGCAAAACATGCCGCAGCAGACCCGCACCCTATTTCTTCTCCACCACCCAAACGTTGCGGTAGAAAACGGGATTGCCGTGACCCTGCAATTGAATCGGGCCCGGCTCCGCCGTTTCGGGGCGGCCGCCACCGGTCGGTTTGGGCAATTCCACATTCTCCTGCACGAGCACGCCATTGAGCCGCGCAGTGACCTTGGCGTTCTGCGTCTTCCGGCCCTCGGCGTCGAATCGCGCCGCGGTGAAATCGATGTCGTAGGTCTGCCACGAGAGCGGCGGGAAACACAAGTTGAGCCGCGGTTTGGAGATTTTGTAGAGCCCGCCCGCTTCGTTGTCCTCGCCGGTGAGCCCAAAGGAATCGAGGATCTGGCACTCGTAACGATCCTGCAAATAGACGCCGCTATTCCCGCGGCCCTGGCCGCGCGCCATCGGTTTGAAGGGCGTGCGAAACTCCGCATGCAGCGTGAAATCGCCGAAGGTCTGCTTCGTCTTCGTGCCCGCCGCGAGCAGCTTGCGTTCGTCCATTTTGCCATTCACCCAGGCATCGGTGTTCGTCCCGTCGAACAGTACGATCGCGCCCGCCGGCGGCTTCGCGCCAAGGGTCGGCGACTCCCGCACCACCCGTTTTAGTTCCCAGGTATTCCCCTCGGTATCCGTGCCGCGGAGTTGCCCGCCCGCGATCTCACCCTTCCAGCCCTCCCCGTCAAAAGTGACTTTTTCACCCACCCACTCGGCGTCCACCACGACTTTCTTCTCCGCGCCTTCGACCGCACCCGGCAGCCCTTTGCCCCAGCCGATGATCTTAAACTTGCCCGCCCCGAGCGCGACGACTTGCGCGGCGCAGTCTTGGCCGACGTATTCCCCCTGGATGGCAAAATCCGGACCCGCCGGTGCCGGCTCCAGAAAAGTTTCCCCGGCCACCGCATCGGCCGCGGACGTCGGAATCGAAAACGCGAGGAGAGTCAGCAGAGCGAGGCAGGTGCGGGGAAACATGGACTCCGGTGATAGCGGAGAAGACCCGTCTCCGCAACTATCGCGCCGTCGTGAAACGCCGGCAGGGCCGTTGCTCCGCGGGAATCGCCCGCGAAAGCTCATCCACCCTTATTTCCCATTGACAGCGCGAAAGCACCTCGCTGTCATGCCCCGCGCTTCGCCCCCGAAAAGCGGCCGGCATCACAATCGTCTCCCCTACCCAACCAACCCCAACCCCATCCCACTCATTCATGTCCGCAAAAACTGAAGGTATCGCCCCCAACGCCAGCCGGCTCCTCTGGGCCGGATTCATGGCCATCCTCGCCGCCGGCGTCGGCTTCGCCATTCGCGGCGGCATCTTCGACAACTGGGCGAAAGAATACGGCTTCACCGGCGCCCAACTCGGCGCGATTGGCGGCGCGGGTTTCTCCGGCTTCTGTTTCGGCATCATCCTCGGCGGCGTCATCGTGGATAAAATCGGCTACGGCAAACTGGTCGCCCTCGCCCTCCTCACCCACATCCTTTCGGCCTTCGTCACCTTCGGGGCGAGCACGCCGGAAAATGCCTACACCTTCCTCTTCTGGGGCATGTTCATCTTCGCCTTTGCCAACGGCACCCTCGAAGCCGTGGCCAATCCGCTGGTCGCCACGCTTTATCCGCAGGCGCGGACCCACTACTTGAACATCCTGCACGCTTCCTGGCCTGCAGGCATGATTCTCGGCGTCGTCGCCGGGTGGATTCTGGACGACAAAATGCAACTCCACTGGAAGCTCCAGCTCGCCCTCTATCTCGTCCCGACGGTGGCCTACGGCATCATGTTCATGGGGCAGAAATTTCCGAAGTCCGAAGCCGCGGCCAAGGGTTCCAGCTTCTCCGAGATGTTCAAACCCGTCGGCATCCTCGGTGCGGCTGTCGCCTGCTTCCTCCTCTCGAAGTTCTTTGCGGACATTTTCAAAGGCACCGGCAATGGCGACCTCATCGGCTACATGATCGGTGGCGCGCTGCTTCTGGGTGTCGCCGCCATTACAAAGTTCTCGATCGGCTCGGTCCTGCTCTTCATCCTTTTCATCACCCACGCGCTGGTGGGTGCGGTCGAGCTCGGCACGGATGGCTGGATTCAGAACATCACCGGCAATCTCTTCACCTCCGAACAGGGTAAGTATCTCTTCCTCTGGACTTCGGCGATCATGTTTGGCCTGCGGTTCTGCGCCCACTTCATCGAGCGCACCTTGCGGCTTTCGCCGATCGGCCTGCTCTTCGTCTGCTCCGTGCTCGCCTGCATCGGGCTGAACCTCGCCAGCGGCATGCAAAGCTTCGGCATGGCGCTCGTCGCGCTCGGCATTTACGCCGTGGGCAAGACCTTTTTCTGGCCCACCATGCTCGCCGTGGTCGGCGATCGCTTCCCGCAGACGGGCGCCGTCGCCATGTCGATCATGGGCGGCATTGGCATGCTCTCCGCGGGCCTCATCGGTGGCCCCGGCCTCGGCTATTTGAAGGATCGGTTCGCCGGAGAAGTGCTGCAGGAGAAAGCCCCCGAGGTTTACCAGGAGTACAAGGCTGCCGAACCCTCCGTGTTCCTCAACATCAAGGCCACCGCCGCCTACGGTCTCGATGGCAAGATGCTCGCTGCCGCCAAGGAAGCGGCGGATAAAACTCCCGCACAGCAACTCGTCGTGGCGGCGGATCAACGCGCCGACCGGCACACGCTGTCGGCCGATGCTTACATCCCCGCAGCGATGGCCGTCATCTATTTGCTGCTCTTTTTCTACTTCAAAGCGATCGGCGGCTACAAACCGGTGCATATGGCCGAGGAATTCACCGGTGGCACTACGGGGCCGATGCAGGCCTGACCGTCGGGATTCATCGTTTGTTTCCAGAAGGGACCGGGTTAATCACCCGGTCCCTTTTGCTTTTTTTCCCGGCGACTTGGCGCGGAACTCGCATGAGACTGGGCATGCGCATGGCCGAAGAAATCCCCGTCCGCCAGAATCCCGACTTCGTCGCGAAGTTCCTCCAGAACGTCCGCGGCACGGTCCCGCTGGCCATCGAGCAGATCGATATGATGCTCCGCCTGATCACGGCGGCGCGCGGGGAGAACGTCGGCACTTTCCTCGACCTCGGCTGCGGCGAGGGCGTGCTCGCGGCCGCCATTCTCAATGAACATCCCTCGGCCCGCGCCCTCCTCGTCGATCTTTCGGAGCCGATGCTCGACGCCGCGCGCCGTCAGCTCCAGGGCCGCGGCTCCCGTTGCCGCTTTCTGGTCGCCGACTTCCATCAGCCGGGGTGGGCGCATCGCGTCGCCCAGCACGCTCCTCTGGACGCCATCGTTTCCAGTTTCGCGATCGACCACCTCCCCGCCGACCGCAAGCGCGCGCTGTATCGTGAGATTTACGATCTGCTCGCGCCCGAAGGCATCTTCATCAATATCGAGCACGTCTATTCCGCGACCCGCTGGACCGAGTCCGTCCTGGACGACTACATGATCGCCGCCATCTTCGGAGAAGAACTGAAAACCTCGCCCGGCCGAAAGCGCGCCGAGATCGCCCGCGATTATTACCAACGCGCGCCGCAGGACGCGGGCAGCCTCGCTCCGCTCGAA
>JBBQIZ010000313.1:0-3669 GCA_038325425.1 Chthoniobacterales bacterium | reverse complement strand
CGTCCAGCGATGATCTGGGCGACAACATCGAGCTTTTCTAATGGCGACTTTGCTTCCGGATCCCACCGCGCCAGCACCCGCGCCCCACGACCTGAACCGCGCCGGCCAGAATCGCCGCGTGCTCATCATCGATGACAACCGCGCCATCCACGACGACTTCAAAAAGATCCTGTGCGCCCCGACCCACGAGGCGGACGAACTCGCGATAGAGGCGGCTTTTTTTGGCGAAGCGATGCCGGTGCAAACCGCGACGGCCTACGAAATTGACTCCGCCTACCAAGGCGAGGAAGGGCTGCACCGCGTCCGCGAGGGCGTGGCCACCGGCCGGCCGTACGCGCTGGCCTTTGTCGATGTGCGCATGCCGCCGGGTTGGGATGGCTTGGAGACGGTGACCCGCATCTGGGAGTGCTATCCCGATCTCCAGATCGTCCTCTGCACGGCTTATTCGGATTACTCGTGGGAGGAAATGATCGCCAAGGTGGGGCAATCGGATCGGCTGCTCATTCTCAAAAAACCCTTCGAGAACGTCGAAGTGCTGCAACTCGCCAATGCGCTCACGGAAAAATGGCGCTTGCTCCAGCAATCGAAGATCAAAGTCGAGAGCTTGGAAAAGACGGTCGTCGAGCTGCAGGAAAACGAGGAGCGGTCCCGGCGAGCGCTCGCCCACGAGCACGCCTTGAATCAAATTAAGAGCGGCTTCGTGACCATGGTTTCGCATGAATTCCGCACGCCGCTCGGCGTGGTGAAAACGGCCGCTCATCTGCTCGACCGCTATCTCGACCGCATGACCGTCGCGGAATCCGCCGCCAAGGTTCACGAAATCCAGAGCGCCGTCGAACGGATGGTCCAGATGATGGAGGACTTCCTCATCCACGGCGAAATCCAGGCGGGAAAGCTGGAATGCAAACCGGCCGCGCTCGATGTGGCGGCGCTCTGCCGGATGTGCATCGCGGAAGTGGCGAACCCCGCCAGCGGACCGCGCACGGTCGAATGCCGCATCGCGTCAGACGCGCACGAGGCCGGCCTCGATGGGAAAATCCTGCGCCACATCCTCGGCAATTTGCTGAGCAACGCGGTCAAATATTCCCACCCCGAACGGCCGGTGACGCTCGACGTCCAGCGGATCGCGGGCGATCCGGCGGCATCGCTCGGCGCGCACCTGCAATTCACGGTCACGGATTCCGGCATCGGCATTCCGACGGCGGATCTCGTTAAACTTTTTCAGACCTTTCACCGCGCCGCGAACGTCGGCCAGCGACCGGGCACCGGCATTGGCCTGGCCATCGTCAAACAATGCGTGGACGCCCATCGCGGCACCATTCAGGTCGAAAGTCGGGAAGGCGAGGGCACCTCGTTCCGCGTCTGCCTGCCCAGCGCCTCACCCCAAATCGCGGACGGATCCCCTCACCCACCCGCCTCTCTCGAACCCACTTTATGAAAAAGCTTTTGCTCATCGAAGACGATGCCCCCACCCGCAAACTCACCGCCATGGTCCTGCGTTTCGAGGGCTTCGAAGTCCTCGAAGCCAACGACGGGCGGGAGGGCATCTCCGCCGCGCTCAGCGCCATTCCCGATCTCGTGATCTGCGACATCATGATGCCGGACGTGGATGGCTTCGGGGTGCTGCGCGCGCTGCGTGCCGATCCGCGGACGGCGCTGACGCCGTTCATCTTTGTCACTGCGATGGTCGCGCAGGGCGATCTCCGGCACGGGATGGAAGAGGGCGCCGACGATTACATCACAAAGCCCTACAACCCCGACGCGCTGCTCGGCTCGGTGCGTCGGCGCCTGGAAAAGCGCGCCCGCCAGATCGAGGAAAGCGGGCGCCGGGTCGAGGAGGTCAGCCTCGCCGTCGCCGCCTCCGTGCCGCAGGAAATTCTCACCACGCTCGACCACATCACGACCGTCACGAATCTCCTGGCGATCAAGTATTCCGCGCAGGATCCGCAGGTCGCCGCGATGCACGAAATCGTGACCCGGGAGTCTCTGCACCTGCGGCGCATCATGCGGCGGCTGGGCCTCTACGCGCAGCTTCCCCATCTTTACGCCCATCGCTTCGACCTGACGCACCGCGGGCTCGCGAGCACGAGTTCGGCCGTGCTGGAGCCCATCGCGCGGGAAGTCTGCCGGCGCTGGAACCGGAGCCTGGATCTGGCCGTCACCTCCGAACCGGCGCCCGTGCCCCTGGGCGAGGATTACCTCGCCTTGCTCGTCGAAGAACTGGTGGACAACGCCTGCAAATTCTCCGCGCCGGGTACCGCTATCGAAGTCCGGGGCCACGGCGAGCCCGAGTTCTGGTCGCTGGCCGTGTGCAATCGCGGCAGCGGCTTGAGCGCCAGCCAGTTCGCGCAGATCGGCGCCTTCAAACAATTCTGGAACGGCGACCAAAAACCCCGCGGCCTCGGCCTCGGGCTAGCCTTGGCGCAAGGCGTGGCACGCCTGCACGGCTGCGAATTCACCATCCAATCCGAGGCCGAGACCGTTACCGCCACGGTCCTCGTGCCGCTCGAAAACTAAAGGTCCACTCTTATGAGCAACGAAAAAACTCCTTGGGAAGAAGTGGCCCGCGTGCCGGTCGCCACGATGCAGGACGTGATGCTGGCGCGCTTCATCGGCCGCGCCGAAGCCACCAAGCTCGGCTTCGCGCCGAGCGCCATGACCCGCATCGCCACCGCGATTTCCGAACTCACCCGCAACGTCTTCCAGCACGCCGGCAGTCCCGGCGAAATCTGTCTCGCCAAAGCCGCGGACGGCGACCGCCGCGGCCTGCGCATCACCGTGTCCGACAAAGGCCGGGGCATCGAGCATCCCGAGCGCTTCATGGAGAAAGGCAAGGGCACACTCGGTGCCGGACTGCCCGGAACCCGCCAGCTGATGGACGACTTCCGCATCCAGTCCGCCCCCGGAACGGGCACCACCGTGACCACCGAAATCTGGACATAGTGCAACGCCAACCAGCGGCAGTGGATCCCACTCAGCTTTCCATCGGAAGTCACCCCGCCTTCGCGGACCGAAGCTTCCCGACCCAATGAAAGACAGCCATCTCCGGGAAGCGCGCATCCTCATCGTGGATGACGAAAGTATCCATGTGGAGCTCCTGACCACCATCCTGCGGAAGCATGGCTATCGCCATCTTCAAGGGGCGACCGATCCCCGCGCGGCGCTCCCGCTCTTCCGCGATTTTCAGCCCGATCTGGTCATCCTCGATTGGATGATGCCCGGCGTCAGCGGGCGGCAGGTGATCGCGCAACTTCGCGCGGAGCTTTCCTCGGACACCTATCTCCCCATTCTGGTGGTGACTGGAGCGCTTGAGGTGGAAACGAAGCGCGAAGCGCTGGCGGGTGGCGCGACCGATTTTCTCACGAAGCCCTTCGACGCCTGCGAGATCGTGCTCCGGGCGGACAATCTCACCCGCACGCGGCTGCTCCATCGGCGGCTGGAAGAAAACGAACACCGGCTGCGCGGATTGCTGGAGAACATGCACGAGACGGGGCGCGAGAACCGGCAGCTCGCGGCGGCCATCGCCAACTTGAGCAGCGGCGTGACCATCACCGATCCCCATCTCCCCGATAAACCGATCATCTTTGCCAACCCCGCTTTCTACTCCCTCACCGGCTATTCCCCCGCGGAAGTCATCGGGAAAAACTGCCGATTCCTCCAGGGTCCGAA
>JBBQIZ010000312.1:0-3685 GCA_038325425.1 Chthoniobacterales bacterium | reverse complement strand
GTAGTTGTTGTTCGTGATCCGCGGAAAGGCATCGAGATCGATGAGCGAAGACTTCTTGCCCGCATTGATGCGCGTCCGTTCGACATCCGGCAGAAACGGCCCCTGCACCAGAGCGTCGGATTCCGCCTCGACGACGATCATCGGCATGACCGCTTCGCCCGGCCCATCCTGCGCCTGCGCGGCGACGGCAAACCAGCCTCCACACAGCGCGGGCAACCAGAGGGTGCGACGAAAAAAACGCTGCGCCGGCAGACCAAAAAAGCCTCGGGGAGAACGAACAGACGACGGGGTTTTCATAATGAGGCGACGGTGTAAATGAGACTGAATCGCAGATGCAAGAACTTTTGCTCAGTCGGAGAAAAAAACGTGAAGAACGCGGAAAGGCGGTCAGCAAGGCTGGCCGGGACGGGGACGGCGAGCAACCGGCTTGCCGGGCCCGATTTCCGCGCTCTTCTGCGTGCTTCCGCGTGTTCTGCGTTCACCGCTAAATCCCGTGGGGGCAGGTCTCGGCAATTCGACACGCTGCTCCGTTTCCCGGCTTGCATGCCACCGGCAAACCCGTTGTCCTCCCCGCCCGTGAGCAGCGACACCAATTCCCGCCGATCCACCTGGATTCTCCTCGGACTGGCCGTCGGCGCGATTCTCGGCATCGTCGCGAAGCTCTGGTTCGGCGGGCCGGAACTGGATGCCGCGGTCGCGAATGTCATCAAACCGATCGGCACGGTTTTCTTGCAGCTCATCTTCATGGTCGTCGTGCCGCTGATCTTTTCGGCCATCGTCCTCGGCGTGGTGGAACTCGGCGACGTCGGCCGGCTCGGGCGCGTCGGTCTGCGCTGTCTCGGCATGACCGTGCTGCTTTCCGGCTTGAGCGTCGTCGTCGGTCTCAGCGTGGTGAACATCTTTCAGCCCGGCAAGACCATCGACCCGGCAGTGCGCGACAAACTCGTCGCCCAATACACCACCGAAGCCGGCACCAAGATCGCGCAGGCCAATCAGAAGAAGCCGCTCTCGCAGACACTGCTCGAACTCATCCCCGCCAACCCGCTCGAAGAAGCCGTCAACGCCTTCAACCCGGATAAATCCAGGGGCGGGCTAATCGCGGTCATGGTCTTCAGCCTCATCTTCGGCGCCGCCATGACCATGGTTGGTCTGGAAACCGTCGCCCCGCTCAAGGCGCTGCTCGATGCGCTGTTCAAGGTCTGTCTGAAAATTATCGACTTCGCGATGACCCTCGCGCCCGTGTGCGTCGCCTGCCTGGCCTTCGCGCTCACGGCCACGACGGGCTTCGAACTCCTGCGCGCCCTCGCCGCGTATGTCGCCGTGGTCGTCGGCGGCATGCTGCTCCACCAGTTCGGCGTTTACTCCGTGATCCTCGCCGTGTTCGGCGGCAAATCGCCGCGCGCCTTTTTCCGCGAATCGAAGGAGGCCATGGTCACCGCGTTCAGCACGTCCTCGAGCAACGCCACGCTGCCCGTCTCGCTGCGCGTCGCCGAGCAAAGCCTCAAGCTGCCGCCGCAGATTTCACGCTTCGTCCTGACCGTCGGCGCGAGCGCCAACCAGAACGGCACCGCGCTTTACGAAGGCGTGACCGTGCTCTTCCTCGCGCAGGTCTTCGGCGTGGATCTCACGATCGGCCAGCAATTAGTCGTCGCGCTCATGTGCATCCTCGCGGGCATGGGCACGGCCGGTGTGCCCGGCGGTTCGCTGCCGCTGGTCGTCGGCGTCCTCATGACCATCGGCGTCCCGGCCGCGGCCATCGCGATCATCCTCGGCATCGACCGCATCCTCGACATGTGCCGGACCTGCCTGAACGTCACCGGCGACCTCGTCATCGCCACGGTCGTGGCCCGCGGCGCGGAAAAGGAGCTCACCGACGCGCCTGCGGCCTAACACTGCTGATCCGCGGCTACTCCCGCTGCAGCAGCTGGGTCTTCTTTTCGAGCGTCAGGTGGTTCGTATTTTGAATCCACGGACGCGCTCCGGCGGGGTCGTTGCGCAGCCAGTTGCGCGCGAGACTTTCGACCTGGCTCGACCGTTGAGTCGGATTTGCGATCACCGCCGCCCAAGCGAGCGCACTCTCCGGATCCACGTCCAACGCTTTGGAGGAAAACGAACGGATCGCCCCATCGCGCTCGGCGCCGGCGGGCAACCGCTCCAGCCAGCCCGCAGCAGCCACCGGATCGGTCTCGGCCCATTGCGACACCACTCTGGAAATTGCATTGCCGCGCCCACTGCCCGCGGGTAATTGCGCGACCCACGTCATCGCCGCCGCGGGATCATGCTGTGCCCAGGTGGCAGCCACGTTGGAAGCCATGTTCGTCTGCGCGTTCGCTGAGAGTTGGGAGGAAAAAAGTGCCAGCGCGCGCTGCGGGTCGGTGGCGACGAGCTGCGACACCACGCTGCCGCCGAGCTGGTCCCGGATCTCGCCCGCCGGGAGCGCCAGCGCCCACTCCAGGGCATCATCGGGAGCCGAGCTGATCCATTCCGAAAAGGGGTTGCTCAGCGTGTTCTGACTCTTCGTTGGCGGCTCGTTTTTGAGCACCCATTCGACGGCCGCGCGCGGATCGCTCTGCGCCCAGGTGCTCGCCACCGTGGCGAGCGCATTGCGCCGCGCCTGCCCCGGCGGCAATGCATCCGCCCACTGCATCGCCGCGCTCACGTCGTGTTGCGCCATCCGGCTCGCGAGGCTGGAGGCGATGTTGTTTTGCTCCGAAGGCGGCAGCGATGCGTAGAGCTGCGTGGCAATCGCCGGATCGGCGGCCCCATCGGAGTTGTACATGAGCTGCCGGGTCGTGTTGAGGCGCGAGCGGCCCGGCGGGAGCTGGTCGAGCAATCGCAGCGCGGCGGAAAAATCCCGGCGCCCGAGACTCTCGATCGCGGTGGAAAGCGCGGCATCGCGCTCCCGTCCGGCCGGAAGCGCGGAGATCTGCGCCTGGGCTGCCGCCGGGTCGATGTTCACCCACTCGCTGAGCACGCGGGCGACGATGGACTGCCGCGTCGTGGGATCGGCGGTCGCCGACCGCGCCCAAGCAAACGCCGCCGCGGGATCGGTTCGCGCCCACGAGGAAGCCGCGGCCGCCAGCGCGTCACGCCGGGCCCGCGGCTCGGCAATTTGCCCCGCCCAGGCGAGGGCCGCCGCCGCATCCTTCACCGCCCAGGCGGTGGCGATGTTGCTCAACGACATATCGCGCCCCCGGCTGGCGGGCAGACCCAGCGCGGCACCGGCCGCGGCCACGGGGTCGTCCGCCGCCCATTGGGAGAAGATGAGGTCATACGTGTACTGGTCCTTGCCGCCCAGATTCATGCGCCCGGCCAACTCCACCGCGGCGGCCGGATTGCTTTTGCCGATGGCCGAGAGCAGCGTCCGCCGGGCGTTGGCGCGCTCCTGTCCGGCGGGCATGCTTTCGAGCCAGGCGATCGCGGCTGTCGGATCGACCGCGGCCCACCGTTGCATGGCGCCGCCCATCATCGCCGCGCCGCCATCGGTCGGAGAAAGCTGGCGCGCAAAAGCCATCGCTGCGGCCGGGTCCATCCCCGCCCAGTGCTCGCCGAGAGCCATGGCCACCATCCAGCGCTGATTGGCGGGCAGATCGCGCAGCTGCGCTGCGGCCGCCTGCACCCCGGCAGCGTCGAGTGCCCCGATCGCCGCGTGCATTCGCTTCAGGCGATCCCAATCGCCGACCAG
>JBBQIZ010000311.1:0-3693 GCA_038325425.1 Chthoniobacterales bacterium | reverse complement strand
GAAGTTGATGGAGACAAATTTCGCGGACGCCTACCGGCTGATGACCAGCCCCACGGCGCGCGAGGCTTTCGCTCTGGAAAAGGAACCGCTGAGCGTGCGCGAACGCTACGGCATGACCCGCTTCGGCCAGTGCTGCCTGCTGGCCCGCCGGCTGGTCGAGCGCGGCGTGCGCTTCGTCACGGTGAATACCTTCATCACCGTCTTCAACGAGATCACCTGGGACATCCACGGCTCGAAACCTTTCACCAGCATCGAGGGCATGCGCGATCTGGTTGCGCCGATGTATGACCAAGGTTACAGCGCGCTGATCGAAGACCTCGCGCAGCGCGGCATGCTCGAAAACACGCTGGTCTGCAACCTCGCGGAGTTCGGCCGCACGCCGAAGGTCAACCCGGCGGGCGGACGCGACCACTGGCCGGGCGTGTGGACCTGCGGCTTCGCGGGCGGCGGGGTGCAAGGCGGGCGCGTGGTCGGTAAGAGCGACGACATCGGCGCGTATCCGGCGGAGCATCCGTATGCGCCGGCGAACGTCGTGGCCACGATCTTTCATTCGCTCGGCATCGATCTCGAGACGGAGTTGCCCGGGCCGCAAGGCCGGCCGATGCCGCTCATCGACCGCGGCTTCGAGCACATCAAACAGCTCTTTTAATCATGATCCGCGCCAGCCTTCTGTTGCTCCTCACCGCGGCGTCGCTCTCCGCCGCCGCGCCCTCCTTCCGCAACGACATCCAGCCGATCCTCGCGCGCACCGGCTGCTCCGTCGGCGCCTGCCACGGCGCGGCCGGCGGCCAGGGCGGTTTCCGGCTTTCGCTGCTCGGCTACGACAACGACGGCGACTGGACTTCGATCACGAAATCGGCGCAAGGCCGGCGCGTGAACGTGGACGATCCAGCGCGCAGCCTTTTTCTGCTCAAGGCGACGAAGCTGCTGCCGCACAAGGGCGGCGAGCGGTTCCATCCGGATTCCGCCGAATACAAAATCCTCGCCGACTGGATCGCCTACGGCGCGCCGGGCCCGCTGGAGAAAGAAGCGCGCATCGCCCGGATCGAGGTCGAGCCGAAACAGGTCACGCTGAAAACCGGCCAAAGCCAGCCCATCAAAGTGACCGCTTTTTTCGATGACGGGCGGAAGGAAGACGTAACGCGGCGGACGAAATACACCGCGGGCAATACCTCGGTCGCGACGGTCAACGAACACGGCGAAGCGAAAGTCGTCGGCCAGGGCGAAGGCACCGTCACCGCGTGGTATCTCAGCCAGCTCGCCATCGCCACGGTCACGGTGCCCTATCAGCAGCCGACGCTGGTGCGGGCATTCGACGAATTTCAGCCGCGCAATTTCATCGATGAGCGCGTGAAGGAGAAGCTGCGCGAACTGAACCTGCCGCCGTCCGGCCGGAGCGCCGACGTGGAGTTCATCCGCCGCGCTTATCTCGATACCATCGGCGTGCTGCCGACGCCGGAAGAGACGCGCGCGTTTCTCGCCGAGCAGACGCCGGACAAGCGTGATCACTTGATCGACGCGCTGCTCGCGCGGCCGGAGTTCGTCGATTATTGGGCTTACAAATGGAGCGACCTGCTGCTCGTGAACGGCGACAAATTGCCGGTCCAGCCGATGTGGAGTTATTACCAGTGGATCCGGCGGCAGGTTGAGATGAATACGCCTTGGGATGAGATGACGCGCGAACTGCTCACCGCCACCGGCAGCACGCTGGAGAATGGCGCGGGCAATTTCTTCGTCCTCCACGATGAACCGACGCGCCTCGCCGAGACCACGTCCGTCGCCTTCCTCGGCATGGCGATCAACTGCGCGAAATGTCACAACCACCCGATGGAGAAGTGGACGAACGATCAGTATTACGCGTTCGCCAATCTCTTCTCGCGCGTCCGTTCGAAAAACGGCGCCGTCGCCGATGAACGCATCATCTTCGCGGACACCAACGGCGATCTCGTCCAGCCACTGCACGGCCGGGCACAACCGCCCACGCCGCTCGATGCGGAACCGCTTTCGCTCACCTCGCCGGAAGATCGGCGCATCGCCCTCTCGAAATGGCTGACTGCGCCGGAGAACCCGTATTTCTCACGCTCGATCACCAATCGGGTATGGAAGAATTTCTTCTCGGTCGCGCTCGTGGAGTCGGTGGACGACCTGCGCATGACCAACCCGGCGAGCAACGAAAAACTGCTCAGCGAAGCGGCCGGTTTCCTTGCGAAGAACAATTTCAATCTCAAGCTGCTGATGCGCGAGATCCTGCGCAGCGAAACCTACCAGCGGAGCAGCCTCGCGCTGCCGGAGAACAAGGACGACACCCGCTTTTACTCGCGCTACTACCCGCGCCGGATGATGGCCGAGGTGATGCTCGACGCCATCTCGCAAGTGACCGCCGTGCCCACGCCTTTCCGCATGGATAAACGCAACGCCAACCGCGGCCTCGGCGATGCGTATCCGATGGGCTACCGCGCGCTCCAGCTTCCCGACTCGAACACCGCGTCGTATTTCCTGAACAGCTTCGGCCGGCCCGACCGCGTGCAAACCTGCGACTGCGAGCGGACCAACGAGCCGAGCATGGCGCAGGCGCTGCACATTGCGAATGGCGACACGCTGAACAAAAAACTCGCCGATCCAAACAGCCGCCTGACGAAGCTCCTCGCGAGCAATCCGCCGGACGCACAGCTCATCGACGAAGCCTACTGGCTGACCGTCAGTCGCCCGCCGACCGAACCGGAGAAATCCGGCATGCTGAAGCTGCTGGCCGACGCCAAAACACCGGACGAAAAACGCACCGCGCTGGAAGACGCATTTTGGAGCCTGATGAGCGCGCGCGAGTTTTTCTTCAACCACTGACCAAACACTGACGTCCATCTCAACGCTGTCCTCCTTCCTGCGCGCTAGCGCTACGGCTCCGCCGTCGTGCTCGCCTTCACCAAGGCTGCGCCTTTCCTCATAAAATCAGCGGCGCGACCCGATCGATCTCAATCACCCCCCTATTCTCCGTCAGATAATTCCCCGCACTCGACCAGCGCCAGTCCTCCGCCCGCGCCACAAAACCCTTCCTCACTGGATTGTTATGCACGTATTCGATCTTCTGCCAAAACATCGCGTCGCTTTCGATTCGCTTGGGATGGGCACCATCCTCCCAAACCTTCGATTCCTGGCCATGGCCGACGGTGCGGGCGCGGATTTCGAGCAAGGCCAGCCATCGTTCCCGGCATGCTTCCTCCAGCACCGCGCGGATGCGCCGCGAGGTGAACGTTTTGAAATCACGGACCACGCCGGAAAGATCGTCATGGCGGGCGATCAGGTGCAGGTGATCGATCATCAGGACGTAAGCGAAAAGCGTCAGGCCCTTCTGCCGGCGGCAGAAGTCGAGGCTCTCGAGGACGAACTGTGCGCAGGGCTCGCCGACATTGAAAAGGGGCAACCAGTAGGTGAAGCGGAAGGTCAGCAGGTAGGCGTGGCCGTCGCCTTTGAAAATGCGATACCGATCCATGACGGTGAAGATATGGCGGCAGATGCAGGAAAGGCAAAGCCTTCGAAAGGATGGGCACGCCGGCGGAGCCGTCGCGCCAGCGCGGTGTTCGGTGTTGTGGTGGTTATGCTGCGGGGAGGCATCGCCGGTGTGGCCGCCGCCGAACCGATCGATTACGCGGCGAAAATCGCGCCGCTCTTTGAGGAGCACTGCATCGACTGCCATTC
>JBBQIZ010000310.1:0-3746 GCA_038325425.1 Chthoniobacterales bacterium | reverse complement strand
CTCTGGCAGGCCGCGCTGCCGTTCGGCGGCAACGCCACGCCGAGCACTTACATGATCAATGGCCGGCAGTATCTTGTGATCAGCGCCGGCGGCGGAAAATCCGGGCGCCCCTCCGGCGGCAGTCTCGTGGCCTTTGCACTGCCCGAATCGTCGCCGAGCGCGAGTCGTTGAAACTTTGCCCGTGCAGCTCGCCTGCCCACCTCATGGGCCTCGATTACGAACGCCTCACCTACCGCTACGGTGGCCGCGACTACCGCCTGACTGACGTGCATGGCCATTTGGTGCGAGAACTGCCGATCGGTTTAAAAATAAATGTCCAAAAAAGCTCGGCCCAAACCTTCAGGCTCCGAAACATGGATTCCATGCCCCCAGATCCTACGGAAAATACCGAGGCTTACCTGCGCCTCCTGACCCAGCACGACCGCTGGCTGGCGACGTATGTGTTCAGCCTCGTGGCCAGTGCGGCGGATGCGCAGGACATTCTGCAGGAGGTGAAGGTGACGATGTGGAAGCAGTTTGCGAAGTTCGAGCCGGGGTCGAACTTTCGCGCGTGGGCGCGCAAGATCGCGACGAACCAGATTTTGAATTACCGGCGCTCGGAGAAAAAGCGGCCGAACTCGACGCTCGATGAGGAGTTCATCGAAGTGGTCGCGGCGGAGATCGATCGGCGCGCGGAGACGCTCGATCACAAGGCCGACGCGCTGAAGATTTGCCTGCGCAAGCTGCCCGAGGCGCATCGCAAGATCGTCGTCTGGCGTTATTACGAAGACTGCGGCGTGGAGGAGATCGCCGCGAAAAGTGAACGCACGGTCGAGGCGGTCTATCGCCTGCTCAGCCGCATCCGCCAGGTGCTCAATGAATGTGTGAGCCGTCAACTCGCGCAGCCGCCCACGCCATGAAGAATTCTCCCACCAACGACGACCGTATCCAGCGCGCGCTCGACGGGCTGCTCTCGCCCGAGGAGCACGATGCGCTGAAGGCGGACGTGATTCGCGACGCGGAACTGCGCGCGGAATATGTGGATCAAATGTGGCTGCACGCGACGCTGCAAGCCGAGCGCGAGACGCTGGTCGAACTGCTCGACGAAGCGCCGGTCACGGAGGAGAAGATCGTGCGCCGCTGGCCAGTGGCGATGTGGGCGGCTGCCGCGGCGGCTTGCGTGACGCTCGCGGTCAGCGCGTTTGCGTTTGGCAAAGGCACGCTGTTCGACCGTCCGGTGGCGACGCTCGTGCAGGCGGACAATTGCAAATGGGCGGGTTCGGAGCTGCCGACGGCGGTCAATGCGAAGCTCGGCACGGGCCGGCTCGCGCTGGTCGAAGGCATTGCGACGCTGAAATTCAAGAGCGGCGCGATGGTGACGATGGAAGCGCCGACGACGCTCGATATTCTCACCGCGATGCACTGCCGGCTGGTCGAAGGCACGCTGACCGCCGATGTGCCGGAACCGGCGCATGGTTTCACCATCGACACGCCGGACATCAAGGTCGTCGATCTCGGGACGAAGTTCGGCGTGACCGCGGGTTCGGCGGGCAATTCGCAGGTGCGCGTCTTTGAAGGGGAAGTCGAAATCGGCGGGCTGAAGGGCGGCAAGATGAAGCGGCTCACCGAAGGCAAAGGGCTGCATGTGGGTTCGGGCAATACTTCGCTCGGCCAGGAGCCGACCCGTGGCGAGCAAGTGAAGGAGGCCGGCGGCTGGACGGCGATCCCGACTTCGTTTGGCCGCGGCAAGGATGCCTATGTGCGTCGTGGCGACAACGGGGCGCCGCTGGGATCACAGGCGCTGATTATCGTGAAGCACAGCGAGATCGAAGCGGGCCGCACCAATGAACGCCGCGCAGTGATCGCTTTCGACGTTTCGCAAGTCGCCACCGCGACGGTGCAGGAAGCGCAGATCGTCCTCGATCCCGAGCCCAGCGGCTACGGTTTCTCCGCGCTCGTGCCGGACGAATCGCGCTTTGCGGTCTATGGCCTGACCGACGAATCGCTCGACGCGTGGGACGAAAAGGAAGTGCGCTGGGCCTCGCTGCCGGGCAGCACGGATGAAGGGCCGAATCTCAACCAGGGGCGCCGGCTGGCGGAGTTCTGGATTCCGCGGGGCGGCTCCGGCGGACCGCTCACCGTGCGCAGCGAAGCGCTCGCGGATTTTATCCACCAAGACACCGACGGGCTGGTGAGTTTCCTCATCGTGCGCGAGACTGGTGAAACCGACCCCTCCGGCATGGCCCACGCCTTCGCCTCCAAAGAACACCCCACGGCCCGCCCGCCGATGCTCCGCCTGAAATGATTTTCCCCACCATGAAACGCCTGACGATCCTGCTCGCCTGCCTCACCACCACCGCGGCCTTCGCCGAAGACGACGCCCAGCGCGCGGCGATGGGTTTCTTCGAAAAGGAAGTGCGGCCGATCCTCGTGAACCGCTGCTACGAGTGCCACGCCGACAAAAAGCAGAAGGGCAGCCTGCGGATGGACAACATCGCTTACATCAACAAGGGCGGCGATTCCGGGCCGGCGCTGGTCGCGGGTGATCCCGACAAATCGCTGATCATCGAAGCGATCCGCTACCAGGATCCCGACTTCGAGATGCCGCCGAAAAAGAAGCTGCCGGACAAGGAAATCGCCATCCTCGAAAAGTGGGTGAAGCTCGGAGCGCCCTGGCCCGCTGCGGAAGCATCGCGCGTCGCGGTGGATGAGCACGGTTTCACGGAAAAGGATCGCAAGTTCTGGTCGTTCCAGCCGCTGACCAAGCCCACGCCGCCGGAGGTGACGGGCGATTGGGCGAAGACGGACATCGACAAATTTGTCGCGAAGAAACACGCCGAACTCGGCCTCACACCCGCGCCGGAAGCGGATCGTCGCGAGCTGGTGCGCCGGCTGTATTTCGGTCTGCACGGGCTGCCGCCGTCGAAGGAGCAGGCGGACGCATTTGTGAACAGCACCGATTCGCAGGCCTACGAAAAGCTCATCGATGAGCTGCTCGCCAGCCCGCGCTACGGCGAACGCTGGGCGCAGCATTGGCTCGATCTCACGCGTTACGCGGAGAGCGATGGCTACAATCAGGATGCCGCGCGTCCGGCGGCGTGGACGTATCGCGATTACGTGATCAAGAGCCTGAACGCGGACAAACCTTACAATCAGTTCGTGCGCGAGCAGCTCGCGGGCGACGAGATCGATCCTAAAAATCCCGACGTGCTGGTGGCCGCGTCCTACCTGCGCAACGGCATCTACGAATACAACCAGCGCGACGCGCGCGGGCAATACGAGGTCATCCTCACCGACATGACCGACAACGCCGGCGAGGTTTTCCTCGGCCTGAGCTACGGCTGCGCGAAGTGCCACGACCACAAGTTCGATCCGATCCTGCAGAAGGATTATTACCGGCTGCGCGCTTTCTTCACCCCGGTGCGCTGGCGCGACGACCAGAAGCTCGCGACCGATGACGAGAAGGCGCGCTTCGCGACGGAGGACGCGAAGTGGAAGGAAGCGACCACCGACATCCGCGCGCAGATCGATGCGATCGTCGAGCCGATGATCCAGAAGAACATCGACAAGGCTTACGAGAAATTCACCGAAGACATCCGCGCGATGGTGGACAAAAAGCCCGAGGACCGGGCGCCGGAAGACTGGCAGTTTTCCTACTTCTGCGAACGGCAGATGGAATACGAGCGCGAGCGTTTCGACGCACTGAAGTCGATCAAGAAGCCGGAGGACAAGGCGAAGTATCAGGCGCTGCTCGAGGAGTTGAAGAA
>JBBQIZ010000309.1:0-3750 GCA_038325425.1 Chthoniobacterales bacterium | reverse complement strand
CTGAGCGATTTACTGCTTCGGTTTCCACGCGCGGACGAAGTCCACGCACTGCTTCACTTCGGGCAGGGAGTTCTCCCAGTTGTATTCGTATTCGACCGAGATGTTGCCCTCGAAGCCTTGGGCCTTCAGCTCGGCGAGGATGTCGCCGATCTGGCCGACGCCGGTGCCGTAAGGCACGTCGTGGCTTTTGCCGAACTCGACCTTGTCCTTCAAATGGCTGCTGACGATGCGGCCCTTGAGCACGCGTACCGCCCAGAGCGGATTGAAGCCGGTGGTCTGCCAGTGGCCGGTGTCGGCGCAGGCCCCGATGCGCGGGTCGCGATCCTTGGTCAGCTCGAGGATGAAATACGGGTCCCACATCCGGTAGTTCGGTTTATCGATCCGGCGCGGGTGATTGTGGAAGCCGACCTTGATGTCGTATTCCTTGACCATCTTCTCGATCGTGTCGATCGCCTCGAAGGACTCCGTGGTGATGGCGTGGAGCCCGAGCTTCTTGCCAAACTCGAAGACCTTCCGCGCGCCTTCTTCCTCGGTCGGGATGCCGACCACGCCGTAGTTCACGGCCTTGATGCCGTGCTGCTTCAGCTTGGCCACGACTTTGGCGAAGACTTCGTCCGAGGCGTCGTGACTCCACTTCACGTCCGGCTCTTCCTTGCTGAGCTTCTGGCCGGGATAGAATTCGATGGCCTTGGCGCCAGCCTCGGCGGCTTTCTCGATGGCCTCGAAAACGGTGAAGCGGTTGAAGGTGTAGGCCTGCACGCCGATGGCAAAACCGTTGGTTTTGGCGTCATCGGGGATGGGCGCGGCGTGGGTGCCGGAGACGGTGAGCAGCGCCGCGAGCGCGGCGACGAGGAGGGGTTTCATAGACGGGCATTGGCGCGAAAGCGGCGGGGCAAGTCAAGCGGGGTGCCGCGACGTTCCGGCTTTACGTCGTCCGCTGCTTTGTGCCCTTTGGAGACGCATGAAAATCCGCTCCCTCGAACTCTTCACCGTCGCGCCGCGCTGGCTCTTTCTCAAAATCACCACCGAGTCCGGTCTCGTCGGCTGGGGTGAACCGGTCGTCGAAGGCCGCGCCGACACGGTGCGCGCGGCCGTCGAGGAACTCGCCGACTACTGCATCGGCGCGGACGCTTCACGCATCGAAGACCTCTGGCAGGTGATGTATCGCGGCGGCTTTTATCGCGGCGGGCCGGTGCTGATGTCGGCGATCAGCGGCATCGACCAGGCGCTGTGGGATATCAAAGGCAAGGCGCTCGGCGTGCCCGTTTACCAACTGCTCGGCGGCGCGTGCCGCGAGAAAATCCGCGTCTATGCATGGATCGGCGGCGACCGACCGGGCGACGTCGCCCGCGAAGCGCTGGCCAAGAAGGAAGCGGGTTACACGGCGATCAAGATGAACGGGACGGAGGAAGTGGAGTGGATCGGTTCGCCGAAGAAAATCCGCGAAGCGGTCGAGCGCGCCACGGCGATCCGCGAGGCGTGCGGGCCGGACTTTGGTATCGCGATCGACTTCCACGGCCGCGTCCACAAAGGCATGGCGAAGGTGCTGATGAAGGAACTCGAGCCGGTGCAGCCGCTGTTCATCGAGGAGCCGGTGCTCGCCGAGAATAACGAAGCGCTGCTCGATCTGCGCGGGGTGAGTGCGATCCCGATCGCGACGGGTGAGCGGCAGTTTACGCGCTGGGGTTTCAAGGAACTGCTGAAGAGCGGCGGCGCGGACATCATTCAGCCCGACTGCTCGCATGCCGGCGGGATCAGCGAGTTGAAGAAGATCGCGACGATGGCCGAGGCGTTCGATGTCGCGGTCGCGCCGCACTGTCCGCTCGGGCCGATCTGTCTCGCCGCAAGTTTGCAGGTCGATTTCTGCACCCCGAACGCCTTCATCCAGGAGCAGTCGCTCGGCATTCACTACAACCAGGGCAGCGACCTGCTCGACTATCTCGTGGACCCGACGGTGTTCGATTATCGCGACGGTTTTGTGCATCTCCTCACGAAGCCCGGCCTCGGGATCGAGATCGATGAAGCCAAGGTCCGCGAAGCCGCGAAGACCGGTCACCGCTGGCGGAACCCGATCTGGCGCACGCCCGACGGCGTCGTCGCCGAGTGGTAAAGCGCCAGCAGGCGAATATTGCCAGAAGCACTAAAGACGCAGGCGCTCGAGTTCCTGCGGGTTGAAGCCGACCATCTTTTTGTCGCCGACCAGAATCAGCGGCACGCCGCGCCCGCCGAGCTTTTGGAAGGCGGCCATGCCTTCCGGCGAACGCTCCACGTCGATCTCCTGATAGGCGATGCCTTTCTCGACCATGTAACGTTTCGCTGTGACGCAGGCCGGGCAGCGCGCGGTCGTGTACATCACGATCTTCTTTCCGGCCGGTCCCTTCGCCGCGCGCGAACGATCATCGAGGAGTTGATCGAGGGCCGCTTGCACGGTGGTAATCTGGTGCGCGATTCCTTTGTGCTGCTGATTTTGCGCCTGATAGGCGGCGGCCTCGACATTGAACTGCGCGATCGCGTCCTGATCGGCCGCTTGCAATTTTTGGCGGCGCCGCTCCAAAGCCTGATACTGCGCCGGGAGCTGGAGGCCTTGCCGGTGAAACGCGGCTTGCAGGCTCTCCAACTCGCCGCGCTTCTCCGCGATCTGTGCGCTCAAATCTTGCACCGTCGGCGGAGGCGGTTCGCCCATTCCGGGGAAGCCGCCTGCGCGCTGACTGGCCGCTTCGGCCAGCATGTTCCTGGCTTCCGGATTGGCAAAGAGTCCGCCGACGCATAGGAGGGTGCCGGCGAGGCTGGTCAGAAATCCGGTGCGGGCCTTCGCCCAATGGACGACGAGGAAAACGAGGTTGCCGAAGGGGACAAAAAGCGTCACGAGCCCCCAGACGATGCTCTGGCGGAAGGCGGCGACGAGCATGAGGATGCCGCCGATGAAGGCGGTGAGGACCCCGAGACCGAGCAGGATGAGAGTGCTTGTAGCGATCATGGCGACTGCTCTTCCAGCAATTCACAAGCCATGCGTTGCGCGACGGCGGCGCATCGCGCACAACTTCCGCCGCGCCTGCTCGTTCTCCTGCTCATGATTACCCTCCTCCGCTTTCGTGTCGCCTCGGTTGCCGCTGCCGTGTTTGTCGGACTCGGCAGTGTCGCGCCCGCCCAGCAGGCGCCGACCGCACCGCCGCCACCGCGTGTCTCCGAAGTGCCGGCCGATGCGCGGATCCTGCGTGACCTCGCTTACGTCGAGAACGGTCACCCGCGCCAGCGGCTGGATCTTTACCTGCCGGCGGAGCCGAAGGGGCCGCTGCTTGTCTGGATTCACGGCGGCGGTTGGCGCGCAGGCGGGAAGGGGAATCCGCCCGGTCTCGCGCTGGTCAAGAACGGCGTGGCCGTGGCGAGCATCGAATATCGTTTCAGCCAGCACGCGATTTTCCCGGCGCAGATCGAGGATTGCAAAGCGGCCATCCGCTGGCTGCGGGCGCACGCCGCGGACTACGGCTACAACCCGGAGATGGTCGCGGCGTGGGGCGCGAGTGCGGGCGGACATCTGGTCGCGTTGCTCGCGACGACCGGGCAGGTGAAGGATTTCGATGTCGGCGCGAATCTCGATCAATCGAGCGCGATCCAGTGCGGCATCGATTGGTTCGGGCCGGCCGATTTTCCCGGCTACGATGCGAACCTGCCGACGCCCATGGTGCAGCGGGAGAATCCCGATTCGGTGCTCGCACAGCTTTTCGGCGGCCCGGTTTCGCAGAAGCTGGA
>JBBQIZ010000308.1:0-3761 GCA_038325425.1 Chthoniobacterales bacterium | reverse complement strand
CTTGTCCGCGAGCCCGGCGTGGTAGGGCTTCGCTTTGACGCCGTCGGCGGTCAGTTTCTCGGCGAGCCCTTCCGCGCTGGCGCGGCTGAAACAATAGACGATGCCGCATTCGTTCCGCCGCTCGCGGATGAAGCGCAGGGTCTGCTGGTAGCCGGATTCCTTCGGCACGACGCGATAGGTGAGGTTCGGGCGATTGAAGCTGGCGACGTAGCAGGTGGCCTCGTGAAGATGGAGCTGGGCGACGATGTCCGCGCGCACGCGATCGGTCGCGGTGGCCGTGAGTGCCATGAAGGGGACGCCGGGGAGTTGCTCACGCAGGGTGGCGATCTGGCGGTATTCCGGGCGGAAGTCGTGGCCCCATTCGCTGATGCAATGCGCTTCGTCGATCGCGACCTGCGCGATATTCCATTCGCGCAACCGCTCCAGAAAGCTCGGCGCCATGAGCCGCTCCGGCGCGACGTAGAGCAGACGGTAGGCGCCATTGTAGAGCCCGCTCAGCCTTTCTTTGGACAGCTTTTCGCCGAGCGTCGAATTGAGAAACGTCGCCGGCACGCCGCTCGCGGTGAGCGCATCGACCTGGTCTTTCATCAGCGCGATGAGCGGCGAGACGACGACGGTCAGCCCTTCGCGGAGCAGGGCGGGGAGCTGGAAGCAGAGCGATTTGCCGCCGCCGGTGGGCAGGAGCGCGAAGACATCGCGGCCATCGAGCGCATCGACGATGATCTCCTCCTGCAGCGGGCGAAAGGAGTCGTAGCCGAAGGTTTGCTTCAGCGTGCGAAGCAGCTCAGCGCGCGGCATGGCCGGTAGCTACCGCGCGGGCGGCGGGACGAGCACCGATTGCATGCCGGCGGCGGTCGCGGCGGCGATGCCCGTGGCCGTGTCCTCGAAGACGAGGCAGCGCTCCGGCGCCACGTGCAGCCGCAGCGCAGCTTCGAGGAAAGGATCGGGCGACGGTTTGCCGCGCTGGTAATCCTCCGCGCAGACGATCGTCTGAAAAAGGTCCGCGATGCCGAGCGCACGCAGCGTGGTCAGGACGATGCGCCGGTGCCCGCCGCTCGCCACGGCCAGCGGTTTTACTCCGTGATATTTCCGCGCCAGCGCAACCACGGGCTCGATCGCCGCAACCTCGTGGCTCAGCTCGAGGAAGAGCCTTTCCTTGATCTCCACTGTCTCCGCGACCGGCAGCGTGTGGCCGTGGCGTTCATTCAGGATCTCCACGATCCGCGCCGTCGGCACGCCGCCGAGTTCATAAAAGAGCGCCTCGGGAAAGTCGCGCGCATGTTCGCCGAGCGCCGTGACCCACGCCTTGTAATGCGTCGGCATGGTATCGGCGAGCGTGCCGTCGCAATCGAAGATGTAGGCGTCGAAGTCGCCCGGCGGGAGGGTGAGCGTGAGAGCGGGCGCGATGTCCACCGTGGTTTAGCCTTCGAAGCTGCGGACGACGAGCGACACATTGTGCCCGCCGAAACCGAAGCTGTTATTCAGCGCCACCTTCACCGGCGTCTCGCGGGCCGTCTTCGGCACGAAGTCGAGGTCGCACTCCTCATCCGGCGTATCGAGATTGATCGTCGGCGGGATCACGCCCGTCTTGATCGCCTGCAGACAGACGACCGTCTCGACCACGCCCGCCGCGCCGAGCAGATGGCCAGTCATCGACTTCGTCGAGGAAACGGCGATGCCATTCTTGGCGCAGCCGCCGAAGACCGCCTTCACCGCGCGCACCTCGGCCACGTCGCCGACCGGCGTGCTCGTGCCGTGGGCGTTGATGTAATCGACTTCGTGAATGTTCAGCCCCGCTTTTTGCAGCGCGATGCGCATGGAACGCTGAGCCTGCTCGTGGTTCGGCAGCGGCGAACTCATGTGATAGGCGTCCGAGGTCAGCCCGTAGCCGGCCACTTCGCCGTAAATGCGGGCGCCGCGGGCCAGCGCATGCTCGAGCAGTTCCATCACGAGAATGCCCGCGCCTTCGCCCATCACGAAGCCGTCGCGATCCTTGTCCCACGGGCGCGAGGCCCGGGTCGGATCGTCGTTGCGGGTGGACATCGCCTTCATCGCCGCAAACCCGCCGATGCCCAGCGGCACGATCACCGCCTCGGAGCCGCCCGCGAGGAAGGCGTCCGCGTCGCCGTCGCGGATCATCCGCCACGCTTCGCCCACCGCATGGGCGCTCGTCGCGCAAGCGGAGACCGGCGCGTAATTCGGCCCCTGCATCCCGTATTCCATCGAGACCATGCCGCTCGCCATATTGCTGATCAGGCTCGGGATCATGAAGGGCGAGAGTCGGCCCGGCCCGCGTTCGAGCAGAACTTTGTGCTGCTCCGAAGTCGTCTCGAGGCCGCCGATGCCGCTCCCGATGATGCACCCGAACCGCTCCGGATCGCCGAGCGGCCCGGTCAGCCCTGCGTCGGCCATCGCTTCCTTCGCCGCGGCCACCGCGAGATGGGTGAAGCGGTCGGACCGGTGGACCTCCTTGGGCGCCTTGAAATGCGGGGCGGCGGTAAAGTCCCGCACCTCCCCGGCGATCCGACAGCGATAGGCGGCGGCATCGAAGTGGGTGATCGGCCCGATGCCGCTGACCCCATGGATGAGGTTGTTCCAAAAAGTGGGCACGTCGTTACCCACCGGGGTGATAACTCCCATTCCAGTAACGACGACGCGGCGAGGGTGACTCATAGAGGGCGGCTACGTGAGCGGAGAACGCCGCGAGTGGCAAATGGAAATTCCACTCGGCCCGCATCCCCCGAATCACTCTCGCGCGGAGCTTTTTAATGCTCGCGCCCGAGTGCCTGCGCCTGCTATCCCGCCAGCCATGCCGGATGAACCCGAGGAACCCCCGCAGGGCAGCGCTGCCGAAAACGACGTCACACGCCTCGCCGACTCCGGCCCCACCGGCGGCAGCACCTGGCGGGCGACCCCGGGTGGCGAGGTGCCATCCCACTCCCGCCGTTCGGAAGCGAACCCGCGCGAAGTCATCGGCGACTTCGAGATTCTCGGAAAGCTGGGGCAGGGGGGAATGGGCACCGTCTATCGGGCGCGGCAGCGTTCGCTCGATCGCGCGGTCGCGCTCAAGATCCTCCCCCCGCAGATGGAAGCCGACGCCGAGTTCGTCAGCCGCTTCCAGCGCGAAGCCCGCGTCGCCGCCAGCCTCAGCCACGGCAACCTCGTCAAAGTCTTCGCCTCCGGCCAGGCCGATGGCTGCCACTACATCGCCATGGAGCTGATCGAAGGCGAGACCCTCGGCGACTGGCTGAAGCGCGGCCCGCTCCCGTCGCCCGACGCCCTCCGCATCTGCGCCGATGCCGCCCGCGCGCTCGACTATGGCTGGCAGCACGCCCAGCTCATCCACCGCGACATCAAGCCGGGGAACATCTTCCTCTCGACCAACGGCGAGGTGAAAGTCGGCGACCTCGGCCTCGCCAAGACCCTCGGCAGCGACACCACCGGGCTCACCCAGACCGGCACGATGATGGGCACCCCGCACTACATCAGCCCCGAGCAGGCGCGTGGGGAAAAGGACCTCGACTTCCGGGCCGACATCTACTCCCTCGGCTGCACCCTCTACCAGATGCTCACCGGGCAGACGCCCTATTCGGGGCGCGACCCGGTGGCCGTCATGCACCAGCACATCCACGGCCCGCCGCCCGGGATCCTGAAGGTGCTCCCGCATTGCCCCATCCCGCTCGCCCGGCTCGTGGGCAAGATGCTCAAGAAAGCGAAGCGCGAGCGGCACGGGAGCTACGGCGAACTCCTCGCGCAGATCG
>JBBQIZ010000307.1:0-3770 GCA_038325425.1 Chthoniobacterales bacterium | reverse complement strand
ACCGGCGTTCATCTCGGCCTCATCATCAACTTCCACGTCGAGCGCCTTGTGGACGGCGTGACGCGCATCGTGAACAAGTTCTCCGACTCCGCCGCCGATGACCCCGCGCCCGACCTCCACTCCTAATTCTTCCCTCTGCGGCCCTCTGCGTCTCTGCGCCCTCTGCGGTAAAATCCGATGAGCGCCAGCAACGATCTCGACTTCCTCGATCAGGGTGCCATCGCGCGGCTCTCGCGGTTGATGCTGAATGTGCGCAACCCGATGCTCGGCAGCGTGACCGGCCAGCATCGTTCGGCCACGCGCGGCGCCTCGGTGGAGTTTGCCGAGTATCGAAAATACGCGCCCGGCGACGACATCAAGCACCTCGACTGGCGGGTCTTCGGCCGCACCGACAAATTCTTCATCCGCGAGTTCGAGGCCGACACCAACCTGCGCTGCTACGTCGTGCTCGATACTTCGGCGTCGATGAATTTCACGAGCACACCGGAGGGCGGGACACGCTTCGACTACGCGCGCAAACTCGCCGGCACGCTCGCGCATTTGCTCGTGCATCAAGGCGACGCCGTGGGGCTGACGTGCTTCGCCGACAAAGCGCACGATCTCCCGCCGCGCCGCACGCCGAGCCACCTGCGCCAGCTCTACCAGATGCTCGCGCAGACCAAACCCGCGGGCGAATCGAACATCGTCCAGACGCTGCACGACTTCGCCGAGCGCATCCGCCAGCGGGCGCTCGTGATCATCATCAGCGATCTCTTCACCGAGGTCGTGCCGCTGCTCGAAGGGCTCAAGCACCTGCACTTTTTCAAACACGACATCGCCTTATTTCATCTGCTCGACCGGCAGGAATACGACTTCGATTTCACGCGACCGGTGCGTTTTGTGGACATGGAAAGCGGTGCCGAGCTGATCACCGATCCCGCGGTGGTGCGCGAGGCCTACGGCGATGCGCTGCGCGATTACCTCGCCACGCTCCAGCACGGCTGCCGGCAGTTTCAGGTCGATTACCACTTCACCTATCTCGATCAGCCGTTCGAGGGCGTGCTGACGAATTTCATGCTTCAGCGCGTGCGTGCCTCGCGCAAAGGAGGCCGCTGACACATGGCCTACCTGCAACCATGGATGCTCTGGGTGCTGCCGGCCGTGCTGCTGCCGATCGTCATCCATCTGCTCAACCGGCTGCGCTACAAAACCGTGCCGTGGGCGGCGATGCTCTTTCTGCTCAAGGCCAATCGTGCCGCCACGCGCCGCGCAAAAATCCGCCAATACCTGCTGCTCCTGTTCCGCTGCCTCGTGCTGCTCTTCCTCATCTGGGCGATGGCGCGGCCGCTCATCGGCGGCTGGCTCGGCGCGGCGGCGGGCGGTGCGCCTGAAGCCGTGCTCATCCTGCTCGATCGTTCGGCGAGCATGGAAACGCGCGGTGGTGAGCACGGCAGCAAACGGACGCACGCGCACGCGCTGCTCGCACAGGCGGCGAAACAAAGCGACGGCAGCCGCTTCGTGCTGATCGAAAACGTCCTGCGTCAGCCGCTGGAAATCGCCGACGCTGCGACGCTCGCGACGATGCAGATGGCCGAACCGACGGACACTGCGGCGGATCTGCCCGCAATGTTTCGTGCGGCGCTCGATTATCTGACGAAGAACAAACCCGGCAGCGCGGAGTTGTGGGTGGCGAGCGATTTGCAGGCGTCGAACTGGCGGCCCGAGAGCGCAGAGTGGGAGGACATCGCCGCGCGATTCGCCGGTCTGCCGCGGTCGCTGAGCGTGCGCATTCTCGATCTCTCTTCGCCGCCCGGACAGAATCTTTCGGTCGCGGTGAAAGCGGCGGATTTGCGCGTCCGCGATCCGAAAACCGGCCAGGCGCAGCTCAGTCTCGCGCTGGAGTTAAAAGCCGATGCGGCGCGGCAGGGCGCGCTGCCGCTGCTCCTCACCCGCGACGGTGCGAAGAGCCAGATCGACCTGACGCTCAACGCTGCGGTGCAGCGACAGAACTTCAAATTCGATCTCCCGAAAACCGCACCCGGCTGGGGCAAGGTCGAGTTGCCGGCCGACGAAAACCCTGCGGACAACACCGCCTATTTCGCCTACGCGCCGCCGGTGCCGCTCCGCGCCGTGATCGTCGGAGACGGCGCGGCGACGGCGCGGTTGCGATTTGCGTCCGCTCCGGACCCGAACCGCACGGATCGCACCGCCGACGTGTTGCCGGCTGCGCGCGCGGAAAACATCGCGTGGAAAGAAACCGCGCTGATCGTCTGGGCCGCACCCGCACCCGGCGAGGTCGTGGCCAGGTCGCTGCAAAGCTGGATCGACGGCGGCGGTGTGCTGCTCTCTCTCCCGCCGGGCGGTGAGGCCGCGAGCGGTCCGCTCGGGCTGGCTTGGAGCGCGGCGGAAGATGCACCGAAGGAGGCGCCGTTCCGGGTCACCGCGTGGGACGATCTTGACGGGCCGCTCGCGCGGACGGACAGCGGCACGGCGCTGCCGCTCGCGCAACTGGTGGTCGCGCGGCGGCAGGTTCCCAACGCGGGGGAAACGGCGCACGCCGTCGCGGCGTTTGCCGATGGCCGCGCGTTTCTGCTTTCCCGGCAAGTGGGTGCGGGCCGGGCCTTTGCCTGCGCAACATTGCCGGAGGTCGAATGGAGCAATCTTGGCGATGGGTTTGTGCTGCTGCCGATGATGCAGCGTCTACTCAGGCTGGGAGGGCAGCGACTCGCGCCGCCGGTGATGGGCGTGGCGGGCGTGTGGCAGCCCGACGATGCGCAGGCCGCGTGGAGCGCGGTCGAAACGGATCGGCGACGCGACTGGCGCTGGCACGCGGGCGTGTACCAAAGCGGTGCGCAGCGCGTGGCGCTCAACCGCCCGGACATTGAGGATGCACCGGAGATTGTACCCGCGGAGCGGCTCCCGGAGTTGCTGCGCGGGGTGAAGCTCAACGTCATGACCGGAGCGCTCGAACTTCAGGCCGACCGACTGCAGAGCGAGATCTGGCCGGCGATGATCGTGCTGACGATGCTCTTCATGTGCGCGGAGATGGCGCTGGCGACGAGCAAGGCGATGCTGCCGATGAAGCCGGCGGCCAAATCTTCAGCATCGCCACCGGGCCGGCGCGCAACGGCGGAGGTGGGTGCGTGATGCGCGGCGAGAAATTCCGGGTAGCGCGGGTGTCCGGCCCGTTGGTCGGCGCATCCTGCGCCGACGGACTTTTTCCGGTCACCGCTCCAGACAAGAGCTCCGCTCCCGCAGAACCCGCCGGAAAGTTCGTTTCCGCAGGATGCGGAAACCAACGGGCCGGAGGCCCGCGCTACCCGGAATGCGCCGCCACGCTTCCACTAACTTCCACGCGCGATGATTGAAGGGTGGCAGTTAAATACGAGTCCGTGGGTGGTGGTGCTGGCGGTGGCGTTTGTGGTCGCGTCGGCTTGGTTTTTTGTCCGCAGTTTGCGGCGCGAAGGGCGCGGGGGGTGGATGACGGCGCTGCACTTTCTGCGGCTCTTCATCGCGCTGGCGGTCGCGTTGACGCTGCTCCGGCCGGAGCGCGTGGTGGTCAATAAACGCACCGAGCAGCCGCGCGTGGTTGTACTCTGGGACGGTTCCGGGAGCATGGCGACGAAGGATGTGCTGACGAGCGCGGCGGCGCCCGGGTCGGGCGCGGAGAAAGCACAGGACACGGCGTCGCGAGCGGCTTGGGTGCAGGAGCAGATCGACGCGAAGTTTTGGGCGGCGCTGGAAAAGCAATACCAGGTGACGGTCGAACCGTTTGCGCAGCCGCCGGAAGA
>JBBQIZ010000306.1:0-3777 GCA_038325425.1 Chthoniobacterales bacterium | reverse complement strand
AAAGGCGCTCCCGGTTTTCGAGAGCGCCTTTGGTGAATGTTCGTTGAGGAAGCTGCTTCACACCTTGCTGGCGATGAACTTCTCCAGCTTGACGATGTCGGCGGCGAAGCTGCGAATGCCCTGCGCGGTTTTTTCCGTGGCCATGGCGTCTTCGTTCATCTCGTAGCGGAAGGTCTTTTCGTCGAGATGCACCTGCGTGAGGTCCAGCGCCTTGGCCGCTGCGGCGTCGAGTTTCTTTTCGAGCGGATCGTTGCTGGCGGCCAGTTCGCCGAGGAGCGCGGGGCTGATCGTCAGCAAGTCGCAGCCGGCGAGTTCGGTGATCTCGCCTTTGTTGCGGAAGCTCGCGCCCATGACTTCCGTCGGGTAGCCGAACTTCTTGTAGTAGTTGTAGATCTGCGTCACCGAGATCACGCCGGGATCTTCCGTCGCGGCGTATTCCTTCTTCGTGGACGCTTTCCACCAGTCGAGGATGCGGCCGACGAACGGCGAGATGAGTTGCACCTTGGCTTCGGCGCAGGCGATCGCCTGGGCCATCGAGAAGAGCAGCGTGAGGTTGCAGTGGATGCCTTCTTTTTCGAGCACTTCGGCGGCTTTGATGCCTTCCCACGTCGAGGCGATCTTGATCAGCACTCGATCGCGGGAAACGCCGGCGGCTTCGTAGAGCGCGATGAGTTGGCGGCCTTTGGCGATCGAACCTTCGGTGTCGAAGGAAAGACGGGCGTCAGTTTCGGTCGAGACGCGGCCGGGGACAATCTCGAGAATGGCGAGGCCGAAAGCGACGAGCACGTGGTCGATCACGTCCTCGATCTGCGTGGCGCCGGTCAGGCCGCTGTCCTTGCGATCGGCGATGACTTTGTCGAGCAGGTAGGCGTATTCCGGTTTGGTCGCGGCCTGGAGAATGAGGCTCGGGTTGGTCGTCGCATCCTGCGGTTTAAAGGAGCGCATCGACTCGAAATCGCCCGTGTCGGCGACGACTTTGGTGAATTTTTTGAGCGCTTCGAGCTGGCTCAGTTGGGTGGCGGCGGATGCTTCGGCGGTGGCGGTACTCATGATGTGATTTTCCTGAATGTTGGAATACGGAACTCTAACGATCCCGGAGGGCGCGGGCAAAAGGATATTTTTCATGGCCCACCGCGATCGCCAGCATTCGCCTGCGAAATAACTCCTCACCGCGCAAGCGCGCGCCTAGCCTGCCCGCCCATGCTCCGCCTTATCAGCCTGCTTGGTCTCGTGGTGTTTCTCTTCATCGCCTGGGCGCTCTCGAACAACCGCCGGCTCTTCCCGTGGCGGACGGTCCTTTGGGGTGTCGGACTGCAATTTTTCGTCGGCGCGTTCATGCTCAAGACCGACATCGGGCAGCGCATCTTCAAAGGACTGCAGGACACCATCACGCAGTTGGGCGTCTTCGCCGACCAAGGTGCCGCCATGGCGTTCGGGCCGCTCTCCAGCCAGACCCAGCTTTCCGGCGCGTTCGGGGAAGGCGCGATCGTTTTCGCGGTGACCATCACCGCGACGATCATTCTCGTCTCCGCGCTTTCTTCGCTGCTCTACCATTGGGGCATCCTCCAGCGCGTCGTGCATGGCATGGCGTGGGTGATGCGCAAGGTGATGGGCACGAGCGGGAGCGAAAGCCTGGCCGCGGCGAGCAATATTTTCCTCGGCCAGACCGAAGCGGCGCTGATCGTCAAACCCTACATCCCGCACATGACGCCGAGCGAAATCATGGCGCTGATGACCGCCGGCATGGCGACGATCGCGACCGGCGTGATGGTCGTTTATCCGCGCTTCGGCGTGGACGCCGGCCACATTCTCACCGCCTCGGTCCTGAGCGCGCCCGCCGCCTTGCTCATCGCAAAAATCATGTGGCCCGAAACCACGAAAAGTGAAACCAACGCCGCGAGCAGCGCCGAGGTGCCGCGCGAAACCGTGAACGGCATCGATGCCCTCTGCCGCGGCACCAGCGAAGGCGCCATGCTGGCCATCAACGTCATGGCCATGCTCATCGCCTTCGTCGCCGTGGTCGCCCTGGCCAATGCGCTCTTCGCCTGGGTCCAGCAGATTTTCGGCGTGGCCCAGCCGCTCAGCCTCCAGTTCCTGCTCGGCTGGTTGAACGCGCCTTTTGCCTGGCTCATGGGCATGGAGTGGAAGGACTGCGCACCCGTCGGGCAGGCGCTCGGCCAGCGGATCGTGCTCAACGAATTCATCGCCTATCTTGATCTGGCAAAGCTCAAGGATCAGCTCTCCGAGCGCAGCTTCATCCTCGCGACCTACGCGCTCTGCGGTTTTGCCAATTTCTCCAGCATCGCCATTCAGATCGGCGGCATCGGCGCGCTGGCCCCGAACCGCCGCGGCGATCTCGCGCGCATCGGATTTAAGGCGATGGTCGCCGGTCTGCTCGCTTGTTATCTCACCACGACCGTGGTCGGGGTGCTCATTGGCTGAGGAGGGAAGGTTTTGGCTCTCAGCGCGAGGTTCTGCGGGACCGTTGGCGAATCCTTCCGCGCAAGAAAAGCGCCTCGGTAACACGCCCCTCAAGGACCCTCGCCAGCCGAGCCGTGCGAAGACTGATCCCACCGTCCTGAAATCATCGGGCAGGTGCCTTTAAGCCCGGAGGGCTGCCAGAATGTGCGGTCATTTATGAAGTTGGTCTGAAGCGTGAAGCGCTGGATCCCGTCCGGCCTCGGGATCGCCGGCACGATGGCGGCGGGCGCAGCCACGAATGGCGGCCCTTTCGCGGCGGATCAAATCAGGGGGACGTTACGGTTTCGTCGTCGCGGGCTCGCTCGGTGGTGGCGTCGCGGCCACCTTCGGCTCGCTGAGTTTCGCCACCGTCGATTTCGGCTGCACTTTCCAGAAGCTGCTCGCGAACTTCGCCCAGTCGCCCAGGATCTCCTTGGCGCGGGCGCTCTCCGTGGCTTCGAGGTGTTTGTAGATCAACTGCTGGACGATGACCTTGTCGTCCTCGGTCAGGCGCTCGATGCCGACCATCGCCGGGTTGTAGAGATCGGCGAAGCGCTCCTCGAGATCGAGGATGAAAGCCTGGCCGCCGCTCATGCCCGCGCCGAAGTTTTTCCCGGTCCGGCCGAGGACGACGACGGTGCCGCCGGTCATGTATTCGCAGCCGTGATCACCGACGCCTTCGACGACGGCGACCGCCCCCGAGTTGCGCACGCCGAACCGTTCGCCGGCGCGGCCATTGGCGAGCAGGGTGCCGCCCGTGGCCCCGTAAATGCAGGTGTTGCCGACGATCGAGTTGTCGCTCGCGACGAATTTGTGCGCGCGGTCCGGCTTCACGATGATTTCGCCGCCGCTCATCCCTTTGCCGACGTAATCGTTGGCTTCTCCTTCGAGGATCAGGCGAATGCCCGGCGCGAGGAAAGTGCCGAAGCTCTGACCGGCGCTGCCCTGCAGCTTGAGTTCGAGCGTGCCTTCGGGCAGGCCGTCCTTGCCGTACTGGTAACCGATTTCGCCGGAGATTTTGGTGCCGACGCTGCGGTTGACGTTAGTCACTTTGTAGCTCAGCGAGATGGGCTGCTGCTCGGTGATCGCGTCTTTCGCGTCCTGCAGAATGATGTCGTCGAGCGGGCGGCCGTGCGGCGCGTCGTTGCGCTCGCGGGTGCAGTAGCGCGGGGCATCTTCGTTGTCCGCCATGTTGGCGAGCAGCTTTTGCAGGTCGAGGGTGTTGGCCTTCGGATGATTCGGCACGTGGCGCTGCTTGAGCAACTCGGGCCGGCCGATGATGTCGGTCAGTTTCTTCACGCCGAGGCCGGCGAGGAT
>JBBQIZ010000305.1:0-3817 GCA_038325425.1 Chthoniobacterales bacterium | reverse complement strand
GCCCCGAAGGCGACCGCGAGATTTGCGTCTTCCAGCGTCCGGATGGGCCAGAGAGAAAGCTGGAGGCCGGATTTCCGGACGTCGCGAGCGAATTTCCGGGGCGTGGTGTCGAGCGACACCGACAGACGTCCGCAGCCGAGTTGCTTGGCTTCGTCGATCAAATCCGCGGTGGGCGGAGCGCTGGTGATGAGACCGGTGAACGAATCGGGAGCCAATCGTTTCATCACCGCAAGCGCGCGGCGGTCGAATGAAGTGAACCAATAAGTGCCGGCCGGAAGAATGCTGCGGGCGCTCTCCTGCAGCAGGCGGCAGTAGGTTTCGAGGCGTTCATCGGAATAGACTTTCGCGTCGGTCGTCTTCATTTCCAACAGGAGCATGACGCCCGGCTTGTCCTTGAAAAAGGTGAACAAGTCGGTCGCCGAAGGAATGGGCACGCCATGCTCCTTGGTCCGCAATTTTTTCACCTCGGCGAGGGTCATCTCCTCGATCTTGCCGGCCGCCCCGGTGGTGCGGGAAACGTCGTTGTCATGCATGAGGACGAGCTGATCGTCACGGGTCAGGCGGAGGTCCACCTCGAAGCCGCGGAGACCCCGTTCGTAACTTTGTTGGCAGGCCTCGACCGTGTTTTCATCGAATTCGTGACCGGCGCCTCGATGCGCAATTAAGAGGACGCCTTGGTAATCGGCGGCGGACAAAACGCCGGACAGCGTCAGCAGCGTGGTGAGAACGAGAGTGCGGAAAAGGCGGGAGGAAGACATGGCGGATGGGTTTGGGGGACGGTCTAAACGTTGTTCGGCAGGAGGGAATGGCACCCTCTCACAGAATTTCGGGTTGGCGACCGCGGCCATCAAAACCGCGCGAAGGTCATTTCATCAAGCGTACGTAAAGGAGAGTTGTCGCCATCCGCCTAATTTCACCCACCGCTCTGCGGCGGCTGCAGTTCTTCGAAGAAGAAAAACAGGGCGTCGCCGGTCATTCTGCGCGCGGGCGGTGACGACGATCGGCGTAGCGAGATCTTCGAGAAAGATCGGCTCGCAGAGCGACTCGTCATTTCCATCGCGGACTTCGGGAATGAGTTTTTGCATGGCCTGTGAACCATCGCGCTCGCCGGACGGCCGGACGTTCCCGGTTGTCAGCGCCGCCGCGACCGGGCGGACTTCGCCCGGGGTTTGGAGCCATCCTTCTCGCGCAGCCGTTCCTGGATAAGCACGAGCACGGCAGCCTCTTCGGGCTTCATCCGCGAGAGCGAGCGATCGAGCTTGCCGGCCACGCGTTGGCGAATCGTCGCGATTGTTTCGCCGACGAGATAGGAGTCGAGAACCTCGGGATGGATGTAACATTTGCGGCACACCGCCGGGGTGTTGCCGAGCATCTTGGCGACCGCTTCGATCGCGGAGAGGATGTTCTTTTTTGCCTGCGCCTCGTGTGTGACTTCCTCGAATTCCCGCAGCGCAATGGCCGCCAGCACGGTGCCCGCCCAAGTGCGGAAATCCTTGGCCGTGAAATCCTCGCCCGCGATCTCCCGGAGATAGGCGTTCACATCCTGTGAACCGACGTCGCGGTGCTGGCCCGCCTCGTCTTCGTAGCCGAAAAGATCCTGCCCCGGCATGTCCTGACAGTGGCGCACGATGCGGGCGAGTTGCGGGTCGCGCACGCTGATATCATGGCTTTTGCCGCTCTTGCCGCGAAAATTGAAGTGAACCTCTGCCCCGGAGATGCGGACGTGGTGGTTGCGCATCGTGGTCAGCCCATAGGATTTGTTCTGCCGCGCATATTCATCATTGCCGACGCGAATGAGCGTGGCCTCGAGCAGTCGCACCACAGTGGCCAGCGCTTTTTCCCGCGGCATTCCGCGGCGGGAAAGATCGCGCTGCACGCGCCGGCGAAGACGAGGCAGGACGCGGGCGAAGGCGATCATCCGGTCAAATTTATTGTCGTCGCGCCGCTGCCGCCAGTCGGCGTGATATCGATATTGTTTGCGGCCGCGCGCATCGCGACCCGTCGCCTGAATGTGGCCGTTGTCGTGCGCGCTGATCCACACGTCCTGCCAAGCCGGCGGAATCGCCAGGCGCCGAATGCGCGCGAGCGTGGCTTCGTCCGTGACTCGAGCCCCGCTGGCGCTCCGATAGACAAAATTTTTCCCGCGGAGGTCCCGGCGAATGCCCGGCCGCGCGTCGGTGTTGTATCGCAAGCCAGCCTCGCGCGCTTCTTCCGCAAGCCCCGTCGGGATGGTCGTGGCCGACGGCTCAACCATTGAAGTTTTCGCCACCATGGGGATGCAGAGGATCATGGCCGGTCGTGGAGGATTGGCCGGTATCGCCCAGTCGGCGTGACGGTCCACGGCGAGGCCTGATCGACTTCTGTTGACGCATACCCCAAATTCGCCGCAGCGCTCATGAACGGTCGCAGCATTTGTCCGCGACGGAGCGAGCTCGAACGGGACACGAACCGGGCCCGGGTCGAGGTTTGGAAGTTCCACTCGTGGCTGGAAATCTGAACCAGCGCGACCGAGAAGTGGAGCGGGTGACGAGACTCGAACTCGCGATACGAGTCACGCCAAGCCCTTAGGGATTATTACTCTGATTTATCCGGCCGTGGATAGACGTGGACGAGTATGGATGTTTGCATTATCGTTTGCAGTACATGGCGAGCATTTTCCGAAAACCCAACAGCCCGTTTTGGTTTGCTGCTTATCGAGATGTGGATGGACAACGGAGGCAGAAAACGACCAAGACCAAAAATCGCGGTCAAGCGATCGACATGGCGCGCGCATGGGAACGTCTCGGGGAAAGCGGAAGGAAAGGTACGCTCACTGAGGCCGTCGCGCGCAGCGTCGTTGCTCAACTCGTTGAGCAAGCCACCGGTTCACCACTCCATTTCTACACGTGCCGAGCCTGGCTGGAGGAATGGCTCGTCGGCAAAGTGGGAACAACATCAGCCGGTACGCTCACGCGTTACCGCCAAGTAATCGCCGATTTTATGACCTTTCTCGGGCCTCGTGCCGACCTTGGGCTGGCGGCCATCTCTCCGACTGACGTTCGTGCCTTTCGGGATCACCTATCGGCGGGTAAACGCGCGCCGAGTACGGTGAATCTGCAAATCAAGAAAGTGCTAAATGTTCCGTTCGCTGCAGCGTCCAAGTTCGGATTCATCCCTTTAAACCCGTGTGCGGCGGTCGAATCATTGCGTGTGCGAGATTCGGAAGGGCGGGAGAATTTTTCCGAAGAGCAAATCCGGCAGTTGGTGATGGCCGCGGAGGGTGATTGGCAAGGCGCGGTGCTGGCCGGTTATTACACCGGCCTCCGCCTTGGAGACGTGGCGAATCTCAATTGGGAAGCTGTGGACCTCCAAAATGGACTCCTACGGCTCAAAACTACCAAGACCGGAGCGGCAGTAACCATGCCTTTGCACGAGGAGCTGAAGCGGTGGCTATGCCGGCAAAACCATCGCACGGCCAAGGCGCCAGTCTTTCCAACGTTAGCGGATAAGCGCTCGGGGGGCGCAGGTGGATTGAGCGCGCAGTTCGCAAAACTTCTCCAGCGCGCCAGCATCACACGCAAGGAACTCCGCAGCGGGGAGGGCGCGGGACACCGGACCTCCAACCTGAGCTTCCATTCGTTGCGGCACAGTTTTGTTTCGGCATTGGCGAATGCAGGCGTCGCACCAGATGTGCGGCGCAAGCTGAGCGGTCATGCCGACGAACGGATTCATGCCCGCTACAGTCATCACGAGATCGAGATAATGCGTGCTGCGGTGGCAAAGGTGCCGAACGTCAGAGCCTGAGCCATGAGCACCATCGATAGGAAGGGCATCGGAA
>JBBQIZ010000304.1:0-3841 GCA_038325425.1 Chthoniobacterales bacterium | reverse complement strand
CGGGCAATGGCGCGCAGATCGCGCTCTACAAAGGCACCGGCGGCACGGCGACGATCATCCTCGATGCCGATCGCAGCGGCGAGGGCCGGATCACCACGCAAGTGCTCGAGATCACCGGCGGCAGCGATTTCTCGGAGAATTTCGACATCCGCTCGCCCGAGGCCGCGCCGGGGATGCTCGTGAAGATCGATCCCGCGCATCCGGGCGAACTGGCGGTCAGCGATGGCGCCTACGATCGCGCCGTGGCGGGCGTGGTCAGCGGCGCGGGCGGCGTGAAGCCCGGCCTGATGATGGGCCAGCGCGGGACGGTCGCGGATGGGCAGCATCCCGTGGCGCTCACGGGCCGCGTCTATTGCCTCGTCGATGCGGCGCATGGCGCGATCGAGCCGGGCGATCTCATTACCACCTCCGACACGCCGGGCCACGGGATGAAAGTCGCCGACTACGCGCGGGCGCAGGGCGCGATCATCGGCAAGGCCATGACCGGCCTCGCATCCGGGCGCGGCCTCGTGCTCGTGCTGGTGAGCCTCCAGTGAAGCCCGCGGTGAAAGAGCGGAGCACCGACCAGCCATGAAAAAACTCCTCCTCCTCCTCGCCTTCCTCGCTCACGTGGGTGCCGCGCGCGCCGCGGAACCGGCGGTCACGCTCACCTTCGATCCGGAGGAAAACGGCGCACTCGTTTATGCACCGGTCGCGGCGCTCTCGGCTTTTTTTACGCCCACGGGTCGCTTGTGGTTCACCGTCAAAATCAAAAACGAGGAGGGATTCACCCTCAATCTGACGAACATCCGCGTCACGCTCACCGGCGTCGATGTCACCCTCCCGAAGGTTCTCGTCATAGCGGCGAACACGACCAAGAGCGTGAGCCTTGCCGAGGACGAGACCGTCTTCATTCCGCATCCCGCGGCGGCCAGCGTCACCATCCGGCTCACCTTTGCCGAGAACCGGACGCCGAAGACCGTCGTGCTCGCCCTGGCGCCTTACGTGCCCGCGGTGCCCGGCGGAAAGTATTTTTTTCCAGCCAATGAAGGCGACCTCGGGCCGGAGGAATATTTCTCCGGCGGCACGCACCTCCCGCCGGAAGGACAGCGGTGGGGCGCCGACTGGTCGGTCCATCGCGTCATCGGCCAGGGCAACACCTCTTCCCTGCGCGCCGGTGGCCTCGATGCGGTGAACGAAGATCACCTCGGCTGGGGCATCCCGATCCGGGCGATGGCCGACGGCGTGGTGCTGAGGACTTCCACCGGTTGGGAAAATAATCCCGCCGCCGGCAAACGCGTCTTTCAAATGATGGCGGAGACCGATGGCGAAGCGATCACCGACGTGAAGGTCACCAGTCTCGGCGAAACGGCTCCGGGCTCGAGAGTGCAACGCGTGGCCAGCCTCGTGCGGCTGCCGGATAACACCTTCAAAATCACCATCTGGGATCTTTTCAGTCAAAGCCGGGGGATCGCGCAACGCGGCTCCGCGGTCTCCAATCCCGGAGAAACCGTGAAGGCCATCGCCGTCGTGGCGCTCGGCGGCACCCGCCTCGTGACCTCCGTGCGGCTCGCCGATGACACGCATCGGGTGATGCTCTGGCAGGTGTCCGCCGACGGGCAGACCGTGGAGCGGTCCGACGCGCATGACGAACCCGCAGTCGCGGTCACGGAAGTCTCGCTCGCAAAAATGGCGGAAAATCGACTCGCCGCCGGACTGCGCACCACGGCGGGCGATCTGCGGGTGGCAGTCTATGATGTGAGTCTCAATGAGACGGTGGTCCCGCGGGGCGTGGACTCCGGCGACGCCGCCAGTTCCGTGGGAGTCGCCAGCCTCAGTGAGACGCGGTTCGCCGCTTCGGTGCGCGCGTCGACGGGAGCGTTGAAAGTGATTGTCTGGGATGTGTCGGACAGCTCGCCGTATCCGCTGCTGCGGCGCGGCGAGGCCACCGCCGAAAATGTCTCGCGCGTCGCCACGGCCCTGAGCGCCGGCGGCAAATGGGTCACCGCCATGCGCACCAGCCCCGGCGGCCTGCTGAAGCTCGCGCGCTGGTCGGCCACGGGGGATAATCCATTGGTCGATCTCACCCTCACTCCCGAACTCGTCACGAACACCGCCGAAGCGATCGAGAACACCGCGCTCGCCATCGCCCCCGGCTCCGGCAGCGATAAGAATGACAACGTGGCCAGCACCGCGATCCTGGCGGGCGGCGTTTTCCAAATCAATGGCTGGGGCGATCCCGGCTCCCTGCCCGGCTCCTATGAGGAGTCCGCGGAGCGCACCGCGGGGACCGTCACCGCGGTGAGCATCGATCAGACGGGCACGTCATTTTTCGTCGTGGGCGCGCGCACCGCGGCCGGAAATTTCAAGCTCATGACCTGGCACTGGGGTTTTGGCGGCGGCAATAGCGTGTATCTCCTCCACGGCGATTGCCGCGTGCTTTATGCGCACTTTCAGGATGGCAGCGTGAATACGGACGTTCTCTACCCCGGAGCCACCGTCGGCGCCGGGCAGGTGCTCGGGCGCATGGGAAATTCCGGCTCTTCCGGCGGCCCGCACACCCACATCCACGCCGACCGCGTCTTTCCCCTCACTTCCATCGACGACATGATCGCTCGCGAAGCGCTCGGCACCCTGCCGCTCATCGGCGCGCGTCCCATTCCTTTCAGCTCCGCGCGGACCATGCGGCTCGCCTGGATTTTCCCCGGCGGCGAAGGCCATCCCTCGAACAATTTTACGACGATGACCGGCCACGGAATGTTTGAGTTGGCGCTCGGCATTCGGCCGGGAATCAACACGCGCTACGTCGATCCCACCGTCATCTACCAGGCTTTCAACGGCCGCAAGGAACCCGTCCCCGGAAGTCCCGCCACCGGCGGCCCGATGCCCACACCCGGGCTGGCGCTCGGCGGCGTTCCGGCGGGCGGAACCCTCTACCTCCGCGGCCGCAGTTACAATGAAGCCATCACCTTCAGCACGCCCATGACCGTCCGCCGCTACGACTTTTACGAGACCGGAGGTCCGGCCATCATCGGCCAATAAGACCAAGCCGGAGACTCACCGCACCCATGAAAACCACCGCCCTCCTGCTCCTCGCCATCAGTGCGACCGCCGCTGCGGAATACACCATCGACTGGCGGTCGATGGACGGCGGTGGCGGCAGCGGCATCGCCGGCACCTACGCGCTGCACGGCACCCTCGGCCAGCCCGACACGGCCACGGGCGCGGCCGGCGCCATTACTTTCGTGGGCGGATTCTGGAGCCTGCCGGCGGAACCGCTCCCCGTGCTCCGCATCTTCCTCGACGGCCCCGACATCGTCCTCGCCTGGCCCGATCCGTCGCCCGGCTTTCAGCTCCAGGCTTCGCCCAGCCTCTCTCCGTCCGCCTGGGCCGACGTGCTCGGCGAACCCGAGATTGTGGACCAAGAAAAGCAAGTCGTCTGGGGTGTGCCCCTGGACCGCCAATTCTTTCGCCTGCGCCGTCCGTGACGAAATTCCGAAATCGGCCCGCCGCGTCTCAATGATTCGTAACGGGCCGCGGAAGAATTGCGTATATCGGGTGATGAGCCATGCCCTAACCCTGCGAAAAGCCGTCCTGTTCGCGGCCGTTCTCGCTTTCACCGCGGCGGCGGCACCGGCGGCGCTCGAGAACCGCTGGTCCTTCAACCAAGCCGCGGGCGCAGCTCCGGCGGGCACGGTTTTCAGCGACTCTGTTTCCGGCCTGCCGATGACGGTGCGCGGCCTCGGCGCGACGCTCGACGGCTCGCGCCTCACGCTGCCGGGGAATACCACGAGCGGCACGGCGGAGCCGGGCATCGCCGCCTACCTGAATCTGCCGAATGGCATCGTGTCGGCGAAGACGC
>JBBQIZ010000303.1:0-3909 GCA_038325425.1 Chthoniobacterales bacterium | reverse complement strand
GCCGACCCGCGAGATTTGCACGGTCCAACGCTCCCGCACGAACACGCCGCTGCAGGCGCTTTCGCTGCTCAACGAAGTGACCTTCGTGGAAGCAGCGCGCGTGCTGGCGCAGCGGATGATCACGGAAGGAGGAGCGACGCCGGAGCAGCGGGTCGCCTGGGCGTTCAAGCGCGTGACCTGTCGCGAACCGGAGCCCCAGGAATTGCAGGTCCTCGCGGCCGGGGTGCAAAAACGGCTGGCGCGTTATCAGCGCGCGACGGAATCGGCGCAGCAACTCGTTGCGGTCGGGGCGGCCAAGCCGGATGCGAATTTCGCCGCGCCGGAACTCGCCGCCTACACGCTGACCGCCAACGTGCTGCTCAATCTCGACGAAGTCGTCACCCGCGAATAGCGCGGCGGAGCGGGCCGTCCGGGCGGCCACGGTTTCGGCCGCAACTATCCCGCAGGGCTGACATTTGTAATTCGTTCACCGGATGATCCCCCGTCCGAACTTCCCGCTCTTATGAAACGTCTCGTTCTCGCCGCCGCGCTGGTTGCATTCCTTGGCTCTCACCTCGTGGCCGCTCCGAAGAAGAACAGAAAGAAGTTTGGCACCGAGCCCACGGCGCCCCCGGCGCCCGCGTCGTCTTTGCCGAAATCCACGCCCGCGCCGGAAGCCAAACCAATCTCGGAAGCGCTGCCTTCGCCATGGCGGACATGGACCGGTCAGGATGGACGGAAAGTCGAGGCGGCCTTCCGCGCGCTGGCGGGCAACGTGGTGACGGTGCAAACGCGGGAAGGCCAGACCTACCGACTGCCGCTCGTCGCCCTAGTGGCGGCGGATCGCGCCTTCGCCGACGACTACGCGCAGCGGCTGCGGGCGCGCGGCCTGGCGGACGAGTTTGTGAAAAATGCGGCCTACCAGATCGACTATCTCATCGGTTCGACGCTGGTCGCGAAGGGACAGAAATTCAATCCGCCGGCGACGGACGAGCAGTTCGTGCGGCGCATTTACCTCGATGCCATCGGGCGCGTACCGACGGCGGACGAAGCGCGCACTTTCCTCGCCGATGCCGCGCCGGACAAGCGGGCGAAGCTCATCGACGCGTTGCTCCATTCGCCGGGCTACACGATGCACATGTACAACTGGCTCGGCGATATGCTGCGGGTGAAGGACACTTTTGCGAAGCGGGTGCCGGCTTACACCTTCGAGGACTGGCTCAAGGATCAGATTGCCGCGGATCGTCCTTGGGATGCGCTCGTGCGGGAGATGCTCACCGCCGACGGCCGGTTGACGGATAATGGCGCGGTGGGTTTTCTCGCCTACGACGCGCAGATGCCGCTCGACGGTGTGTCGAACCTGCTCACGACTTTCCTCGGCGCGAACGTCGCCTGCGCGCAGTGCCACGATCATCCGCTGGCCGAATGGTCACAGAAGGACTTCTACGAAATGGCCGCGTTTTTCGGAGCGAGCGATGGCTACGACAACGACGCGCTACGCCAGGCAAGCAAGCTCTACAAAGGAAGCGGCTCGGCGGGGCTCGACAAAAACATGGTGCGGCGCATCGCCGGGCCGAACGTTTTTCGGATGGTCGATACTGGAAAACAGGATCTCAAATTTCCCAAGGACTACAAATATGACGACGTGAAGCCCGGCTCGCCGGTCACGCCCGCGCTCATCACCTGGAGCCAGGCGGACAAGAGCAACCCGGCCTATCGGATCGATGCTCAAAATCCCGCGACGCTGCGGGATGAGTTCGCAAAGTGGATGACGCACCCGGAGAACCCGCGCTTCGCCGCGAACATCGCCAACCGGGTGTGGAAAAAAGTCTTCGGACTCGGCGTGCAGGAACCGGTGTCGGACATCGACGACCCGAAAAAAGGCAGCAACCCCGCGCTCCTCACGCACCTCGCGGCGATCGTGAAAGCGGGGCGTTTCGACCTGCGGGAGTTTCACCGCGTGATCTTCAACTCTCAGACCTATCAGCGGGCCGCGAGCCTCACGCCCGATCTCGAAAAAGGGCCATACCTTTTTCCCGGCCCCATCCTCCGCCGCATGACCGCCGAACAAGCGTGGGACAGCATCCTCACCGTGGCCGCCGGTCCTCAGATTGACGGCGCGTTGCTCCGCCGGGGTGACGAAATGAAGCTGCTTTCGCTGCCCGGCGGCGAGATGACTGCTGAGGCTTTCAAGACCGTTGTGGCGCGGCTGCGCGAAGCCGGTGCCGGCCCCGCGATGGGCGGCGGGAAGGGCAAGAAACGCGGCATCGCCTCGGAGCGCGCGCTCATCGCGATGTATGAAGGCGCCAAACCGGAACTGCGGATGGGGCTCGTGCTCGCCCGGGCCAGCGAACTTCCGCAGCCCGCGCCGGAGACCCACTTCCTGCGGCTCTTCGGGCAAAGCGACCGGCTCGTCGCCGACTCCAGCACCACCGACGGCAGTGTGCCGCAGGCGCTCATGCTCATGAACGGAAGCATCGGCGAACTGATCAGCGATCCAAACTGCGCCGCGGTGGTGGCGGCGGGGACCGCGAAAAGCGATGACGAAAAGATCGACACGCTTTACCTCGCCTTCTTCGCCCGTAAACCCACCGACCCCGAGCGGACTGCCGCCCGAGGCGCACTCACCACGGGCCTCGGCCTCAGCGATCTCGCGTGGACTCTGGTGAATACGCGCGAATTCCTCTTCCTCCAATAGCCCGCCACCGCCCGCCCCATGAACATCGATTCTCTCCGCGACCCGCTCAACCGCCGCACTTTCGTCGAGCGCTGTGCCCGCCTGGCCTTCGGCCTCACCGTGCTCCCCGCGCTGGGTTCACGCGCGCACGCCGCGCCCGGCCCCGGCTTTGGCAAAGCCAAACGCATCATCTTCCTCCAACTCCAAGGCGGGCTCAGCCACATCGATTCCTTCGATCCGAAGATCGGCGAATCGAAAGGGCCGGGCGAAGCGATCAACACGAGCGCGGATTTCCAGTTCAGCAGCTACCTGCCGGAGACGGCGAAGATCGCCAGCAAGATCAGCGTCATCCGCTCGATGACCGCGAAGGTCGGGGTCCACGCCAGCGCGCAATATCTCATGCGCACCGGCTTCGAGCAGCGCGGCACCATCGTGCATCCGATGCTCGGCGCATGGGCGCAGCATTATCTCGGGTCGAGCAGCAAGACGCTGCCCTCGTCGGTCTGCGTGAACCGTCCCGCCAATAACGGCAACGGCTTCTTCCCCGCCGCCTATTCACCGTTGCCGATCCTCGATCCCGACCAGGGCCTCACCAACTCCGCCCCACGCGTCTCCGCCGACGTGCAGACCAAGCGCGTGAGCCTGCTCGAGCAACTCGACGCGACCTTCGGAAAAACGATGAGCGACGAAAACGTCAAAGCCTACGGCGACTTCTACGACACCACGCTTCAACTCATGAAGAGCAGCGATCTCAAGGCTTTCGATCTCAGCGCCGAGCCCGCCGATTTGCGCGACAAATACGGCCGCAACAAGTTCGGTCAGGGCACATTGCTGGCGCGGCGGTTGGTCGAAAGTGGCGTGCGTTTTGTCGAGGTGCAGAGCGGCGGTTGGGACATGCACAAGGACATCGACGACGGCATGGAAGACCGTGGCGGCGAGTTCGACCGCACCTTTGCCGCGCTGATCAGCGACCTCGATGCGCGCGGTTTGCTCGACTCCACGCTGGTCGTCGTCGGCACCGAGTTTGGCCGCAAACCGAGCTTTGACGGCACCGGCCGCGGGCATCATCCCGTGGGCTTCAGTACCGTGCTCGCCGGCGGCGGGGTGAAGCGTGGTTACGTCCATGGTTCGACCGATACCAAAGGCTATGGCCCCGCGACACTCCCGATGACCGTCCCGGAATTCCACGCGACCATCGGCTGGGCCGCGGGCCTGCCGATGCACGAGGAATTCTTGACCCCGAGCGGACGCCC
>JBBQIZ010000302.1:0-3982 GCA_038325425.1 Chthoniobacterales bacterium | reverse complement strand
ACTCGTCGGGCCGGATCTGACGCATGTCGGGAGCCGCGCGTCGCTGGCCGCGGGCATTCTGCCGAATGATCCGGACGCCTTTGTCCGCTGGATCTCGCGGACCGACCAGGTGAAGCCGGGCGTGCTTATGCCGCACTTTGGCATGCTGCCGCCGGACGAGTTGCGCGCGCTCGCGGCTTACCTCGAATCCTTGCAATGAACAACGCACCCGAAGATCCCCGCCCGCTTGCGCAGGAACCGCCCGAAGAGTTGCAGCGCGCTCAGGAGGCGCGTCTGCGCGAAGTCTGGGCGCAGCCGAAAGGCTGGCGCTACTGGTCGGCAGTGAACAACACCGAGGTCGGCGTCTGGTACACGGCGATGGCGTTCATCTTCTTCCTCTTCGGCGGAATCCTCGCGCTCTTCATCCGCGTCCAACTCGCCGTGCCGGACAACGATTTCCTGACCGCCGATCGCTACAACCAGATCTTCACCGTACACGGCTCGGTGATGATGTTCCTTTTTGCGATCCCGATCTTCGAGTCGATCGCGGTCATCTTTCTCCCGCAGATGCTGGGCGCGCGGGATTTGCCGTTTCCGCGGCTCTCGGCTTTCGGGTTTTGGTGCTTTTTGCTCGGCGGCCTTTTCCTCTCCGGCTCGCTCTTTTTCGACGCGGCGCCGAAGGGCGGCTGGTTCATGTATCCGCCGCTGACGTCGGCGCGTTACCAGCCGGGAATCGGCGCGGACATGTGGCTGCTCGGCTTTTCCTTCATCGAGATCGCGGCGATTGCGGCCGCCGTGGAGCTCATCGTCGGCACGCTCAAATGCCGGCCGCCGGGCATGCGGATCAATCTCATCCCGCTCTACTGCTGGTATGTGCTCGTGGCCGCCGCGATGGTCTTGTTCGCGTTCCCGCCGCTCATCGCGGGCAGCATGTTGCTCGAGATGGAGCGCGCCTTTGACTGGCCGTTTTTCAATCCGGAACGCGGCGGCGATCCGCTGCTCTGGCAGCACCTCTTCTGGCTCTTCGGCCACCCGGAAGTTTACATCATCTTCCTGCCCTCGATCGCCATCCTCGCGATGATCATCCCGACCTTCGCACGGCGTGCGATCGTCGGGTACGGCTGGGTGGTGCTGGCGGCGGTGGCGACCGGTTTTCTCAGCTTCGGTCTCTGGGTGCATCACATGTTCACCACCGGGCTTCCGGGCATCTCGCTGGCCTTGTTTTCCGCGGCCTCGGAAGCGGTGGCGATTCCCACTTCGATCCAGATTTTTTGCTTCATCGCCACCATCGCCGCAGGGCGGAAAATGGGACGCTCACTGCCCATGCTTTATTCCTTCGGCGGCCTCGCGATCTTCGTCATCGGCGGACTCACCGGCGTGATGGTGGCGATGACGACGTTCGACTTCCAGGCGCACGACACCTTCTTTGTGGTCGCGCATTTTCATTACGTGCTGATCGGCGGCGCGGTGTTCCCGATCATCGCGGGCATCTATTATTTCTTCCCGCTGATCAATGGGAAGAAACTCTCCGAGCGGCTGGGTCGCATCGCCTTCTGGCTGCTCTTCGTTGGCTTCAACACGACCTTCATGCCGATGCATCTCACCGGTCTGCGCGGCATGCCGCGACGGGTGTTCACTTATCCCGGCGATCTCGGATTCGACACGCTGAACATGGTCTCGACCGTCGGCGCATTCATCCTCGGGATCGGCGTGGCGATCGTCGCCTGGGACATCATCCGGCCGAAGAAAAAGGACCCGCTTGCGGAGCAGAATCCGTGGGACGCGGGCACGCTCGAATGGCTCCCCCACATGCCTCCCGAGTCGTGGGGCGTGCGCTCGATCCCGGAGATCGACAGTCGGTATCCGCTTTGGGAGCAGCCCAATTTCCAACGGGATGTGGACCAGGGACGCTTCTATCTGCCGGATGCGGAGGAGATGAAACGCGAGACGCTGGTGACAACGGCGATCGACGCCAAACCGGTGCAATGCCTGCGGCTTCCCGGACCGAGTTTCATCCCCGCCTGGGCCGCCGTGACGCTCGGCGGGTTCTTCATTCTCGGGACGTTTTACCTGTGGCCGCTGGCCATCGCCAGCGGCGTGATCAGCATCGGCGTGATCTGGTACTGGCTCTGGGTGGGGACGGCCGTGCTGCCTGAAAAGGAGGAGAAATATGTCGGGCTCGGACTGACCTTGCCGCTCTACCAATCCGGGCCGAATTCGGTCGGCTGGTGGGCGATGTTCATCACCATGCTGGCCGTGCTCACGGCGTTTGTGTCGCTGGTCTTCGCCTACTTTTTCTACTGGACGATCCACGAAGATTTTCCGCCAGAGTCCGCCACCGGACCGGGCGTGCAGTGGCCGTGCATCGCGGCCGGACTCCTCCTCGGATCATGGGCGCTGACGCTACTTTCCCGGCGCTGGAACCACGCGGATCGCCCGGCGCTCTTCTATCCGGCGCTCATCGGCGCGACGCTGCTCGCGCTGGCGGGCGGCGCGGCGATCCTCGCCGGGCCTTGGTTTACGGGCATGGACCCGAAGGCGCACGTCTATGACGCGATTGTCTGGATGCTCGCGATCTGGACGGCGGTCCACGCGGGCACGGGCGTGATCATGCAACTCTACTGTCTCGCCCGGCGCGCCGCGGGCCGCATGACCGCCCGCTACGACATCGATATCCACAACGTCGCGCTTTTCTGGAACTTCGTGGCCGTCACCACCGTGATCACCGTCGCCGTGATCGCGGGCTTCCCACTGGCCAAATGAACGCTCTGTTCACTTCCCGGCGGTCACCAGAGAATCGGCACGTCGTAGCTCCGGAAACTGCGGTCGCGCGAAACGATCGTCAGGCCTTCGGCCCTTGCTTGCGCAATGATCAAGCGGTCGAAAGGGTCGCGATGATGCAGTGGCAGGGTGAGCAGTTCGCGAAAGTGGCGGATTTCGGAAGCCAGCACGCGCCAGCCATTCGCTGCGACGACGCCGGGGAACAACGAGTCGAACGGCACCTGAAGTGTCAGCTTGCCCAGCCTGATTTTCACCGCGATCTCCCACACGCTCGCGTGGCTGACCCAGCACTCATTGCCGGCGTCCTCGACCGCCACGCGTGCGGCGCCGCTCAGTTCCTCGCTTCCCTCCGCAAACCAGAGCACTGCGTGCGTGTCCAGGAGCAGCTTCATTCCATGTACTCTTTGAAGTCCGCGATCGGTTCGTCAAAGTCTCGCGCCATCCGGATTTTGCCACGGAGGGCGCCGAATCCACGGCCTTCGGGCGCTGCAGAATCCGATGTCTCGGCCGAGAGCAGCTTCGCTTCCACCTTGATCCTTTTGCCTCGCAGCTCCGGCGGGAGCGGCAGATGCAGGGTGCCGTCGGCGTCGGCTTCGAGGATCGCGGTGATTGTGCTCATGCCCGAAAAACTAGCGGTGATGCGGCGCGACCGCGAGTCAGGAATCCGGCGCGTCTTTCAACTCCCGAGAAGGCCAGCGTCATGAACACTTCCAGCGATCCGCAACTTCACGAAAAGCATGAGAGCCTCTGGCTGCTGATCGTCTCGCCGACGATCTGGGCTGCGCACTTTCTCCTCTGCTACATCACCGCCGCGATCTGGTGCGCGAAATACGCGCCGCCCTCGGGTTCGCTCGGCCCGGTGCGCGGCGCGATTCTTATCTACACCGCCGTGGCGCTGGCCGGCATCGCTTGGAACGGCTGGGGCGGCTGGCGGGCGCACCGCCTCGGCGCGCAACCGCTGCCGCACGACGAAGACACACCGGGCGACCGCCATCGGTTCCTCGGCTTCGCCACGACGCTCCTCGCCGGCATGAGCGCCATCGCGGTCATCTTCGCCGCGCTGGTCGTCATCTTTTTCAAAGACTGCCGATGAAACGTCGCCTCCTGCTTGTCCTCGGACTGCTCAGCCTCGCGGCCGCCTGGCTCGGCCCGCTGCCCCGACTCGCGCAGCACGCCTTTTACGCGCACATGACGATGCACATGACGGTCGTCGCCATCGCCG
>JBBQIZ010000301.1:0-3999 GCA_038325425.1 Chthoniobacterales bacterium | reverse complement strand
CTTGAGCAGCGGCGTGACCATCACCGATCCCCATCTCCCCGATAAACCGATCATCTTTGCCAACCCCGCTTTCTACTCCCTCACCGGCTATTCCCCCGCGGAAGTCATCGGGAAAAACTGCCGATTCCTCCAGGGTCCGAAGACCGATCCCGGCACCGTCCAGAGAATCCGCGAGGCCATCGCCACCCGGCGCACCTTTCGGGAAAACCTGCTCAACTACCGCAAGGATGGGACGGAGTTCTGGAGTGAACTGACGGTCGGCCCGATTTTCGACGACGACGGAAAGCTGATCAATTTTGTGGGACTGCAAACCGACATCACCGAACGCGTGCTCAGCGGCGCGGCACTCCGCGAAGCCAAGGACGAGGCGGAAAAAGCCAATCGCGCGAAGAGTGAATTTCTCTCGCGGATGAGCCACGAGCTGCGCACGCCGATGAATGCGATCCTCGGCTTTGCGCAAGTGCTGGAGATGAATGGTCTGGCCGACCAGCCGCGGGAATGCGTGACGCACATTCACAAGGCCGGCACCCATCTGCTCGCGCTGATCAATGAAGTGCTCGACCTCAGCGGGATCGAAGCCGGACGGATCACCTTCTCCCTCGAAGTGGTGCGGGTGCAGGATGTCGTCCGCGAATGCCTGGACCTCATCCGCCCGCTGGCCGCGGCCCGTGCGCTGCAGCTGACTGCCCCCAACGACGCCGACGCCCCGGCCGGGGCGCACGTGCTCGCTGATCGCCAGCGCTTCAAGCAAGTGGTGCTGAACCTCCTCGCCAACGCGGTGAAATATAATCGCGAGGGCGGCAGCCTGCAGGTCTCGTGGCGGGAGGAGGGCGCCGACCGATGGCAGATCCGCGTGGAGGACACCGGCTTCGGGATCGCGGCTGAAGAGCTGGGCCGCCTGTTTGTGCCGTTCGAGCGGCTGGGCGCCGAACTCACCGCGACCGAAGGCACCGGGCTCGGCCTCGCGCTTTCCAAAAAGCTGATCGAAGCGATGGGGGGCGAGATCGGCGTCGCCAGCGTGACCGGCGAGGGCAGCACCTTTTGGCTCAAGCTGCCCCGCAGTGCCAGCTCGCTGCAGCAGTGCGAGGCGGGCGGCGAGGCCACGGAGGCCATCGCGGGAGCGTCGTCCGGCGCGGTCCTCTACATCGAGGACAACCTCTCGAACCTCACGTTGATCGAATTCCTTTTCTCGCACCGCCCGCGGCTCAAGCTCTTCGCCGCGATGCAGGGCCGGCTCGGCCTCGAACTCGCGCGCCAGCACCAGCCCGATCTCATCCTGCTGGATCTGCATCTGCCCGACCTGCTGGGCGATGAGGTTCTCGCGATCTTGAAGAACGATCCGGCCACGAAACACATCCCGGTGGCCATGCTCACCGCCGATGCCACGCCCGGCCGCGAAGCGCGCCTGCTGGCCGCCGGCGCCGATGCCTACCTCACCAAACCCATCGACGTGTCGGCGCTCCTGCGCCTGATCGAAAAAACCCTCGCGCCCCGCGCGGACCAGCCCCGGCAGACCTTATGAACATCGAGACGACAGACACCCGCGAGACCGCGCCCCGGATTCTCATCGTCGATGACGAACCGGCCAACGTGAAGTTGCTCGAGATGCTGCTCGGCCACTCCGGGCTGGGGAATTTCCAGAGCACCACCGACCCGCGAAAAGTCCTCGCGCTGTATTGCGAGTGGGAGCCGGACCTCATCCTGCTCGACCTTTCGATGCCGCACCTCGACGGCTTCCAGGTCATGGCCCAGCTCCGCGCCGTGATCCCGGCGCAGAGCTACGTGCCCATCCTAGTGCTCACAGCCACCGCCACCTCGGAAGCCAAGCGGCGCGCCCTCACCGGCGGCGCCAATGATTTCCTGACCAAGCCGTTCGACGCCACGGAAGTCACGCTCCGGATCAAGAACCTCCTCGAGACCCGGCGGCTGCACCTCGAACTCCAGCACTCCCACGCGAGCCTGGAACTCACCGTGCAGGAGCGCACGCAGGATCTGGAGAATGCGCTCGCCGCACTGAAATCGAATCAACAGGAGCTCATCGAGCAGGAGCGGCTGCGCGCCTTCGGCGTCATGGCCGGCGGCGTCGCCCACGACTTTAACAATGTGCTCTCCATCGTGCTCGGCTACGGCGAAGTGGTGCTCGGGCGTTGCCACGACGATCCGGCGCGCGAGCAGGACGCGGCCGCGCTGCGCACGATCATCACCGCCGCGCAGGATGGCGCGCGCATGGTCACTCGACTCCGCGAATTCAACCGCCCGCCGGGCGGCCACCGCGCCCCGTCGTTGTCCATCGATCTCCACCTCCTGGCCGAACAGGCAGTCTCGCTCACCGAGCCGCTCTGGAAAGCGCAGGCCCTCAAAAGCGGCCTCGTCTTGAACGTGGAAGTCGTCAGCGCCCCCGACCTCGCGCCCGTGGCCGGCGATCCGGCGGAGCTGCGCGAACTGCTGACCAATCTCATTTTCAACGCCGTCCACGCCATGCCGGAAGGCGGCCTGATCACCGTGCGGACGCGCGGCGACGGCGGGCAGGTCGTGCTCGAAGTGACCGACACCGGCACGGGCATGACGGAGGAAGTGCGCCAGCGCTGCCTGGAACCTTTCTTCACCACGAAAGGCGAGAAGGGCACGGGGCTCGGCCTCGCCATGGTCGGCGGCATCGCCCAGCGCCACCACGCGACGATGGACATCCAGAGCGAGCCCGGCCGGGGAACCACCTTTTGCTTCCGCTTCCCCGCGCAGGCCCGGCCCACCGCCGACGGCGCCACGCCCGCCCTTGAGGAGGCGCGTCCGCTGAAAATCCTCGTCGTCGATGATCAGCCCTTCATCTGTGAAATTCTCGTCCTCTTCCTCGCCGAAGATTGCCATCTCGCGGAAGCCGTCTCCAGCGGCGCCGCAGCCCTGGAATGCCTGAGCCGCGATCGCTACGACCTGCTCATTACCGACCAGGCCATGCCCGAAATGACCGGTAGCCAGCTCGCGACCGCGGTGGCGGCACTCTCGCCCGAGACGCGCGTCATCCTCCTGACCGGCTTCGGCGCGGACGAGTTTCCGAGCGAAGGCGCCGCGGTCATCGATCTGGTCGTGAGCAAACCCGTGACCAAGGAAGCGCTGCGGCAGGCCATCGCCAAAGTCGCCGCGCGCGACCGGCCCGAGGCCACGCGAAAACGTCTGGCCGAGGCGCCCGCGCAGCCGCTGAAGACGGTCCCATCCGCCGAGGCGAGAACCGAGGAACTCACGGACTTCACGCTCAGCCAGGCGCATCATTGCGAATCGAACCTCTCTGCGTCAGAAAAAAGCCACAGCCTCCCGCTTCGACGGGAGCTGAGCCTCGAGGCCGTCCTTTAGCCGACGTTCACGAATTCCTCACGATGAGGAGAGCGGCGGCGAAGAAGATTCTGGCCAGCTTTTCGTCGCGGGTAGCGCGGCACCACCGCGATCTCCGAGCTCACCCGCAACGTCGTGCAGCACGCCGGCAGCCCCGGCGAAATCTGTCTGGCACAAGCCTCGGACGGCGACCGCAAGGGCCTGCGTATCACCGTGTCGGACAAAGGCAGGGGCATCTGCCCCGGTTCCAACACAGCTCCGTTCAGGACAAAAAAGTCGCGAACGGCAAGTCGCCTTGCCAACCCATTCCCAACCATCCGACGGTCAAATTGCCATAACAGTTTGTCGCCCGGGGGTTTTTGGAAAACGTGGTTCCCCCATCGTACAAGTGAGCACGGGCCAGCGGCGGGTGGGTGATCGGGGTTCTTGACGGAAGGCTGGCTGATATTTGGTGAGCCAAGGCGGAGGATCGCCCTCGTGCGGGCCGCGGAGAAGGTATGACGCGGTAATGTCTCGCTGATTACAACGCAGTCATTGGAAGGCCGGAATATGGGCGCCCGCCGTTTTCCTCAAACAGCGCGCGACCAACTGCGCGCGCCTAAAACACCAAATCCAAATCCAAACGCATGAAAACCTATCTCCCTCTGAATTGCCGCTGGCCATTGATTGCCGCGA
>JBBQIZ010000300.1:0-4020 GCA_038325425.1 Chthoniobacterales bacterium | reverse complement strand
ACGCTCGGTGCAGCGGATCGCGAGAAGGTCAGCCACTATCTCGACACCGTGCGCGAGGTGGAGCGGCGTATTCAGAAAGCCGAGGCGGATGTCGCGGAGAATCCGCTGCCCGATCTCGACCGGCCCGCCGGCGTGCCCGCTGCGTATGCCGATCACGCGCGGCTGATGTTCGATTTGCAGGTGCTCGCGCTGCAGGGCGACGTGACGCGCGTCATTACCTTCCAACTCGCGCGCGAGACGAGCAATCGCACTTATCCCGAGATCGGCGTGTCCGACCCGCATCACCCGCTGTCGCACCACGGCAACGACCCGGAAAAAATCGCGCGCGTGGCGAAGATCAATCAATTCCACGTCTCGCTGTTCGCCGAGTTCCTCGCGAAGCTGAAAGCCACGCAGGACGGCAACGGCACGCTGCTCGACCATTCGCTTTACCTCTACGGCAGCGGCATGGGGAACCCGAACGTCCACGACCACGTCAACCTGCCGATCATCGTCGCCGGCGGCGCGGCGGGCGGGATGAAAGGCGGACGCCACATCCGCTACGACAAACCCACGCCGCTCGCGAACCTGCACCTCACGCTGCTCGACAAGGCCGGTGTGCGACTGGACAAATTCGCCGACAGCGACGGAAAGATGGACGAGCTGTTTTCGCCGCTGGGGATTTGAGCCGTGCCGCCATGAGCTACCGGCTTTTCAGCGGGCTCCTGTTCGTCGGCTTCGCGGCGGCCAGCCCTTTCACGCGGGGTGCCGACGCGCCGCTCGCGGATGCCGCGGAGAAGGCCGACTGGCCGCGCGTGCAGGCGCTCCTCGCGGATCGCGCCGACGTGAGAGCCGCGCAGGTGGATGGGATGACGGCGCTGCATTGGGCGGTGCAAAATGACGATCTCGCGACGGTGAAGGCGCTCCTCGCCGCGGGCGCGGATGCGAAGGCGGCAAATCGTTACGATGTCACGCCGCTGTCGCTGGCTTGCGTGAATGGAAGCGAGCCCGTCGTCACCGCGCTGCTCGATGCCGGCGCGGATGCGAATACGACGCTGCGCGGCGGCGAAAGCGTCCTGATGACGGCGGCTCGCACTGGCCTCACGGGTCCGGTGAAGGCGCTGCTTTCGCACGGCGCCAAAGTGGATGCCACGGATCGCAAGGGGCAGACGGCGCTGATGTGGGCCGCGGCGGATGGCCACACTGATGTTGTCAATCTGCTCATCGAATCCGGCGCGGATTTCCGCACGCGTTTGAACTCCGGTTTCACGGCGCTGCACTTTGCCGCGCGCGCAGGCCGCATCGAGGTCGTGCGCGCTTTGCTCAAGGCCGGCGCGAATGTGAACGACCCGATCGAGTCCGGAAAAGGCGGCGGTCGCGCACCGGAAAACGGCACCAGCCCGCTCATCCTCGCCGTCGAGAACGGCCACTTCGATCTCGCAGTTGCATTCGTCAAAGCGGGCGCGGATCCGAACGACCAGCGCACCGGCTTCACCCCGCTGCACACGCTTACATGGGTCCGCAAACCGAGCCGCGGCGACGACGAAGCCGGGCAGCCGCCGCCGGATGGCTCCGGCAATCTGACCAGCCTCGAATTCGTCCGCGAGATGGTCGCGCTCGGTGCGAAGGTGGACGCGCCGCTCGGCCAAGACGCGAAGGCCAGGGGCAAGCTCTCGATGGTTGGCGCGACGCCATTTTTCATCGCCTCGAAAAACGCCGATCTCGACTACATGAAGCTGCTCGTCGAACGCGGCGCGGACCCGCACCGCCCGAACAAGGACGGTGCCACACCGCTGATGGCCGCCGCCGGTCTCGGCTGCTTCGCCCCGACCGAGGAAGCCGGCACCGAGCCCGAGTGCATCGAAGCCGTGGCGTATCTCATCACGCTCGGCGGCGACGTGAACACCGTGGACCAAAACCGCGAGACCGCGATGCACGGCGCGGCTTACAAGAGCCTCCCGAAGATGGTGCAATTCCTCACGGACAAAGGCGCGAAGCTCGAGGTCTGGAACACGACGAACAAATTCAACTGGACCCCGCTGCTCATCGCCGAAGGCTATCGCCCCGGAAATTTCCGCCCCTCCGCCGACACCATCGCAGCGATCCACAAGGTGATGCGCGACGCCGGTTTCACGCCGCCGCCTCCGACCGTACGGCCGGAGCCGAAGGGCGAGGATTATCCAGCGGCCAAGACGAAAACGGAGTAGGCACGCCGCTGGGAGGGGCGGCATTCCTGCCGCCCGCGGCGTTCGGCGGCGAAAACGCCGACGGTCCCAATGGCCGCAAATCCGCAGGACAAATGGGGCATCCCACATAGCTTCACCCCGAGCTTCTGCGCGTCCGCGTTCCAACCGGCGGCGAGTTCACCGACGCGCTTGAGCAGGTCGCGTTTCAGAGCGCGCAATGCCGAAGCGTCCACGGGATACGGGCTTTTGAGTTTGCGCGGATTGAAGGCAACCGGGTGCTCGACGTTCTGCGTCGTCCACACCGGATCGTGCCATGCTTCGATCTCGTCGAGGACGTGATCGACCATGGCGTCATTCCTCCGGCTCGACGACGAGCACGATCGTCGGGAACTGCGGATGGTCGGTGACGCGGCACTTCGCCCACCGTGGGGGGAATGACTCATACCATCTCTCGCAAATAACCTGACAGTGAGCACCGGGCCGCCGTCATTTCCTCTGCGGCCCTTTGCGTGCTCCGCGCCTCTGCGGTAGAGGGTAGGCTGAGTTTTACCGCAGAGGCGCAAAGAACGCAGAGGGCCGCAGAGTGTCCGATTGATTCTAGGAGATGGTATCAGTCGTGAGGTGCCAGCCAGAGCAGTATGGGCGCTCCACCGGCCGGCACCTGCAGCGCGTCGTCGCCTTCCGCGGTTACTTTGATCTTCTCCGCCTCACCCGCGGTGAGCGGCATGCGCTCGGCGCGCGAGACATTAACGGCACGCAGGGGCAACGTTGTCATGGCCGTTTCACCATCGGGCTTCCAGACGGCTACGATGCGCTGCTCCGAGTTACTGCCGAGCGTGAATTCATAGGCGTAACAATCCGCAAGATCCTCCCGCAGCACGCGCGAGAATCGGTAGTCGCCCAGCGAACGCTGCAGCCAGGCCGCCGCATGGTAAGCGGGCTTGGGCTGGAAGTTGCGGGTCAACCCGGAAGAGCCATGCACATGCGGGGTGTCGTCATCATTGAAGTAGTACACATAGGCGCGGTCGAGTCCTTCGCGGGCCAGAACCATCCAGCCACGCACGATCCACTGCGCCTGCTGCGTCTCGTTGCTGCCCACCCATTTGGCAAAAGTCCCGGTCGCCGGCGCGGGTTTTGTCGAGGCGTCCCAGCCAAATTCCGTGAGCCAGACTTCCTTCTGCGGCGCATGCTCGGCGCTCCAGCGGAGGACCGAACGGATGTGCTCCAGAAAACGAATGCCTGGGTCTTCGGGATAACTGCGCCGCCAGGTGGGCCAGCCTTCGATCTCGGGGTAAAGGTGGAAGTTGACCACATCATAGAGATCCTCCAGACCGGCGAGGCTATCGACGCTCTTGGAGTAACGCCCGCTCGGGCCGAGATTGAGCGCACACGGCGCGATGCGCAGCTTCGGGTCGCCTTTGCGCAAGCCGCGGGCCATCGCCTCGAAGATGCGCCGGTACTCTTCATCGGAATACTTCCCCGGCTCGTTGCCGATCTCCACGGATTCCACCAGGGCGTGACCTGAAGGACCGAAATAGCGGGCAAATGCCTCCCCGTAAGCTCCCGCATCGCGCGCCGGATCCTTCCAATCGCCGGGCGCGAGATCGTCGAAAATCAGACAGGCATTGATGCGCAGTCCGGCGGCCGTCCACGAGCCATAGATCTTGCTCCAATCGACGCGATTGCGCGCCATCGGGAAGGCGGTGACAAAGCTGGTGTCATCACCGAGATCCCACTTCAGCGGATGATAATCGCGGATCACTTTGGACACCGGCGCGTAAAGAGCGGGACGAAAGTTCACGGTGTGCCCGTTGAGCCCCATGAAATCGCGCATCAACGGTCGCGGCTCACCGGC
>JBBQIZ010000299.1:0-4103 GCA_038325425.1 Chthoniobacterales bacterium | reverse complement strand
GCGGCTTGGGTCGCCCACGGCAGCGCGAGGAGGCAGGGCAGCAGGCGGCAAAGCAGTTTCATGAGGGGAGGGCTGGTTTACTGTTTCTTCCCCTTTTTCTTCGGGGCCGCTTCGCCCGACTTGGGCTTGCCGCCGCTCGGGCTGAGGGTCTTCCACCAATCGGGACCATCGGCTTCGACGGCGGCGTTGTGCTTGAGGAACTGTTCGCGCAAGGCGGCGAAGCGCTCCGGCTCGGCCGACTTCAGGTCGGTCGCCTCCTGGGGATCGCTCTGCAGATTGTAGAGTTCAAATTCGGTCAACTCGGCGTTCGCCAGAATCTTCCAGTCGTCCACGCGCATCGCGATTTTTGCATTGGGGGCCATGTGGAGCCGCCAGAACAACGGCTGCGGCCGGTCCACCTTCGTGGCCTTGCCCGTAAGCGCGGGCAGCACATCCACCCCGTCCAGGACCCGGTCGGCGGGCGGCTTCACGCCGGCCAATCCAAGCATGGTGGGAAACACGTCGCTGCCGATGACCGGCACGTCGCTCGTGCTGCCGGCGGGAATTTTACCGGGCCAGCGCACGATGCCGGGCACCCGGATGCCGCCCTCGTGCATCGAGCGTTTCCGGTCCCGCAGCCCGCCGGTCGAGCCACGCCCCGGCGACTTGATGCCGTCGCCTTCCGGGCCGTTGTCCGAGGTGAAAAACACGAAAGTATTGTCCGCGAGGTTCTGCTCTTCGAGTGCCTTCATGAGTTGGCCGAAGGCAAAATCCATCTGCGTCACGTTCGCATGATGCTCGCGCTGCACGTCGTCGCCGAGGTCCGGATAAAGCGCCTTAAACTTCGGGTCGGACTTGATCGGGTAATGCGGCTCGTGGGTCCACACGGCGAGGAAGAACGGCTTGGCCGGGTCGCGCTTTTCCTTCAACCAGGTAACGGCCTCGCTCACCACGAGCGGCGCGGAATAACCTTCGAGCCGGCCGACGGGCTGGCCGTTGCGGACGAAGTTGCCCGGGTTCTCGTGGGACGGCGCGGCATTGTTCTGCGTAGCCATCCACCAATCGTAGCCGTGGTCGCCGGGCTGCGGCTGGGCGGGGTCGTTGAACAGGCCGTTCAAATGCCACTTGCCGCTGTGGCACGTCGCGTAGCCCGCACCCTTGAGCAGTTTCGGCAGTGTGATTTCACTCGTCCGCAAATGCACCGGCGCGCCCTCGGCGATCCAGGTGAACACGCCGTTGCGGTGCGGCGTGCGCCCGGTGAGCAACGATGACCGCGATGGACTGCACACGCCGCTCGCCGCGTAGCATTGAGTGAGCCGCACGCCCTGCTTCGCAAACGCATCCAGGTTCGGCGTCTTGATGACGGGGTGGCCGAAACACGCGAGATCGCCCCAACCGAGGTCGTCAGCGAGGAAGAGGATGAGATTGGGCTGGGCGGCCCGCGGAGCGGGGGACGTGGCGAACAAAGCGCCCACAGTGAGGCAGAGGCTAAGGATGAGTTTCATGGCGATTAGTCGAGATACACAAATTCGTTGCACGGGAAACGGGCCGGGCGCCGGGCGGTGCCGGGGAGTGAGGGGGGCCGATGGCGTCGGGCACAATTTATTGTGATTTTCACCAACGAGAGCAAGCGACGAAACAGGAGGCGCACGTACGCATTTACCCCGCGAGCCGCCACCGCCACGCACATCGCGCAGAAGGCCGCTTCGTGCTCGGGCCAGTCGTGCAGGGTGGCGGGCGGAGGTGCCCGCCTACTTCACATGCAACATCCCGCGCATGATGAGGTGGTGGCCGGGGAAGGAGCAAATATACGGGTAGTCGCCGGGCTTTTCGGGCGCGGTGAATTCGATGACTTGTTCCTTGCCGTGGTCCACGAGCTTGCTCGCCCAGATGATCTCCGGGCTGTCGGGGATGAAGCCGACGTCGAAGCCTTTTGCGCCCAGTTCGATCGCTTTCAAGCCCACTTCGTCGGCTTTGCCGGGCTTCACGAGCAGGATGTTGTGCGGCATGAAGTCCACGTTCGAAAACGTGAGCCGGATTTTCTTACCGGCCTTCACCGTGAGTTCCTTCACGTCGTACATCATCTTCTCCGGCACGGTCGCGATGCGGATTTCGGTGAGATCAGACGTGTCGGACATGATGCCGGATTTCTTCGCGGCTTCCTCCTTCTCCCCGGCGATGACGCCGCCGCGCTGCGACGCTTCGACGTCAAACCAAAAGTGCTGAACGGTATGCGCCGCGATGCGCGCGTGCGGCTCGGGGGATTTCAAAACCTGGCCGAGCAGTTCGATGTTCCGCACGTTGTGCTGCTGGTGAATCCAGAGCGCTTCGAGCAGGTGATGCGCGTCCTCCTTTTTGCTCGGGTCAAACTGTTTCACCCACGCCTGCGTCGCGGCGATGACGTCCTTCGACTCCCGTCCGCTCAGCTCGATCCGCGTGCGTTGGCGGATGCCGTCCACGGGTGACTTCAAGTTTTCCAGCAGCGCGGGAATCGGCGCGCCAGCTATGGCGACGGGCTTCTGCAATGGGCGGCCGGTCGCGGTCAGGCGGTAGATGCGGCCGTGTTTGTGGTCGCGGTTGGGGTCCCGCACGTTGTGCTGCATGTGGCCGATGATGACGTTGTGCCAGTCGGCGATGTAGAGCGCGCCGTCGGCGCCGAAGACCGCATCGGAGGGGCGGAAGTTTTTGTCGCCGCTCATGAGCAGGCCGCGTGATTTTTCCTCGGTCTTGCTGCCGTCGGCCTGGATCGTCGTGACGGTGAGTTCGGCACCCGCCGGCTCGCCCCACACCGCGCCGGTGTCGGGATTGCGCACGAGGTCGTAGTGCTTGATGCCGAGAAAACCGATGACGTTGCAGATAAGGAAATCGCCCTGCATGTCGTCGGGGAAATGCGAGCTGGAGACGACTTCGCTCGCGGTCACGGGGCGGACTTCCTTTTTCAAAAGCTCATACATCTTGAAGCCGGAGCCCTCGGGGCGGACCTGGTAGGCGCGCCCGCCGGTGCCGTCGGTGGCGTATTGATAGCCCCAGTAGTCGAATGACGTGCCGTGCGGATTCGGCGAGTTCGTCGCGTGCATCGAGATCGTGAAGCGCCGCGGGTCGAAGCGATACATCGCCGACGCGCCGCTTTGCAGCGACGGGCCCCACGGATGCTCGTGGTTGTGCACCATGAAGACGCCGCTCTGCCAGTAGATGCCGCCGTCGGGTCCGTAGATGAGATTGTTCGCGCCGTGATGCGTGTCGGACGAATCGAGGCCTTGCAGCATGATGGTCCGCACGTCGGCCACGTCGTCGCCGTCGGTGTCCTTGAGGAAGAGCAGTTCCGACATGCACGTGACGATCACGCCGCCATTCCAAAACTCGAAGCCGAGCGGATTCTGCACCTTGGCAAACTCCGTCACGCGGTCCGCTTTCCCGTCGTTGTTGTCGTCGTGGATGATCACGAGCGCGTCGTTCATCGCCTTGAGCGGCTCCCATTTTGGATACGTGGGCCAGACGGCGGCCCACATGCGGCCCTTCGTGTCCACCTGCAACTGCACCGGGTTCACGAGCTGCGGGAAACGCGCCTCGTCAGCGAAAAGGCTGACTTCAAATCCCTGCGCGACGCCCATGTGCTTGATGCCTTCCTCGCCGCTGATGTAGCGCAGCACGCCTTCCTTCTGCGCGCTGGAGCTTTTGCTTTTGCCGCCGACGTTCGACGCGACCTCGATCGGCTTGGGCACGTTGCCGTCGTCCACCTTCTTGTCCTTGCCCGTGGCGCGCGCCCAGATGCGCTCGTCGCGATTCGCGGTCATCACGTCGAGCATCGAAAGCTCGTGCTGGAGCACGACGGCGTTTGTCTGGCCGTCCACGAAAGCCAGCGTCGAGCGCCCGCCCCACACGTCGTTGCCGTCGGACGCGCGGTAGCGGTTGTGCCAGTGCATGCTCTTGTCGAGCACCGCCTCGCGCAGCGGATTGAGCGACGGCGAAGCGCTGACTTCCTTGGCGAGCAGCGCCTTCGCGATCACTTCGGCGAGCTGGCGGTTGCCCTCCTCGGTCAAATGCACGCCGTTGATCGTGAGCGGCTCGCGGGCCGCCTGGAAAAGCGCCATCGAGGGGCGGAACAAATCCACATAAGCCACGCC
>JBBQIZ010000298.1:0-4110 GCA_038325425.1 Chthoniobacterales bacterium | reverse complement strand
GCGCTTCGGCGGCTATGTTGCTTCGCAGATCAACGTCCAGCTCGCCCGTCACCTTGAGATAGTCTGCCGTCCAGGCGCTCCCCATCGAGTTGCACAGCGCGACCCCGCCGCCGCCCGCGATGGCGATGAGCGGGTCGTGTTCCGCCGCATCCGCGTCCTTCTTCATCGGCTTGAGATGCATGCGCGCCAGCGTGCCGATGATTTCCAAATGGCTGAGCTCTTCCGTCCCGATATCCATCAGCAGATCTTTGCACTGCATATCCTCGCAGTTGATGCCCTGGATCGAGTATTGCATCGCCGCCGCCAGTTCGCCGTTCGCCCCGCCGAATTGCTCCAGCAGCATATTGCCAAAGCGCGGATCAGGCGTTCCGACGCGAACGGTATACATGAGTTTCTTGATGTGGTGATACATAGGTGACGAGGAGGTGAGGTTGAGTTGGAAGGTACGTTGAACTTTGGTGCGGGGTTCCCGAGCCTGAGCCGCTACTCGGACGCGGGCTTGCGCACCGATTCGCCTCGCTCCGCGCGGGTCCATGCGGCGCGGGTGGCGTCACGCGCTTTGTCCCACGGCACGGTGGCGCCGGTCGCTTGATAGGAGCTGCGCAATTCCGGCTCCGCGTCGTCGAAAGCCGTCTTTTTCTCCGCGTATTTCGGGTAGTTCTCGTAACCGGTCCGGTAGGCGGGCGCGAAAGCATCGAAGTCCGCGTCGCTGCCTTTGGCGTAGGGTTGGGTGCCGTGAGTCTCGCGCCAGTAGGCGTCCTCGGCCGTGGGGTCGATCTGTTCGCCGACGGCCTTGCCGGCGTAGCCGCCGGCGACCGCGCCGACCACTGCACCGACGACTACACCCACCGGCCCCGCCATCGCGCCAATGGCCGCGCCCGCCGCCCCGGCACCCGCCGCGCCGACGCCGGTGGCGATGGGATGAGACCCCGGTTCTCCGGTGATCGGGTCCGGGTTGCTGTCGCGTCCGGCATTCTGTTTTTTGTCTGTGGTGTCGTCGTTCATGGGGTGTGCTTTCTGTTTTTGGTTTTGGTAGTGGAGTTGCCGGAAAGGCTGCCGCCGGGCCGGGGAGCTTTTCGCCGGGTTATTTCGGCGCCGCGGAAGTTTCGAGCTCCATAGGCAGCCAGTTATCGGGGGCCGGGAAGCGGAAGGCCGTATCTCCCGGCGTTTCTTTGATCGACCGCCCGTTCGTCACCCGAGGGCGCAAATACCCACGGCCTGATCGCTCGCCGCGTCCGTTCTTCATGGATGCATTCGCTTCCGCTCGCCGCCGCCATCGAAGGGCGGTCTCTTCTCCCGATGATCCTCATCGGTGCGGCGCTCATGGCCACCTTCGTCGCCATTGCCTTCGAGCTGGTGCATGGAAGCCCCTCGCCGCGCTGGCCGGGGGCCATCGTCGCGGTGGTGCTCGCGCTCGGACTCGGGGTCGCAGCGGGCGCGTCGGCCCAGCAGACGAGACCATCGCGGACTTCGCCAATGCGCTCGAGAGCCCGTTAAGTTCCGATCAAAAATGACCGCCGCCTTTTTTGTCCGCTTTCTCCTCCGCCTCGTCGCCATCCTCCTGGTGGCGGTTGCGCTCCTGCCCTTTCTTAAGACAAATCTCTGGTGGGTGCGGTTGTGCGATTTTCCGCGGTTGCAGGTGGCGGTGCTGGCCTTGGCTCTTGTCTCCGTGGCGCTTTGTCTGGGGGCGCACCTGAAGCGCGCCGACCAGGTGCTGGCCGGGCTGCTCGCAGTCGTGGTGCTCATCGAAGCGTGGTTCATTTTCCCCTTCACGCCGCTCGCCCGCGAGACGGTGCGCGATGCCCCCGACCCCGCGCCGGAGCACACGGTGCGCATCATCACCGTCAATGTGCTCATGGGAAATCGCGACGCCGCCGCGCTGCTGGCCATCGTCCGAGAGCGCGATGCCGATCTCATCCTGCTCGCGGAGCCCGATGCCTGGTGGATCGAGCAATGCCGCCCGCTCAAGAAAAGCCACCGCTTTACCGTGCTCCAGCCGCAGTCGAATACCTACGGCATGGCGCTCTATTCACGGTTCGAGTTGGTCGCGCCGGAGGTGCTCTTTCGCGTGGAGCCGGGCGTGCCTTCCATTCGCGCCGGAGTGCGACTGCCCGGTGGTGCGCTCATCCAACTCTACGCCGTGCATCCGCGCCCGCCGGGCATTGATCCTCCGGGTGCGGACGAGCACCAAAGTTCCGGCCCGCGTGATGCCGAACTGATCCTCGTGGCGAGCGAGATCGCGGAGCGCGGCGTCCCCGCGGTGGTCGTGGGCGATTTCAATGACGTCGCCTGGTCGCACACCACGCGCCTTTTCCAGCGCATCGGCCGCCTGCTCGATCCACGCATCGGCCGCGGCCTTTTCAATACCTATCACGCCCAGCACCCGCTGATGCGCTATCCGCTCGATCACGTCTTCCACACCGACCACTTCAGTCTTGCCGGATTGGAACGACTGCCCGGTTTTGGCTCGGATCATTTCCCGATGTTCGCCGCGCTCGTCTTCCGGCCGGACGCCGCTGCTCCGCCGACCGGCACGCCGGCGCCTGAAGGCGATGACCGGGAGGAGGCGGAGCAGGCCATTCGGAAAGCGGCGCCCGAAAAGGTCGGCCGATAGCCTGCATTTCAGGTGTGCAGCAACATCAAAGCGGGAGCGGCAAAAAGGTAACCTTCACCCGTCAACATGGAGAAGTCGATTTGGCGAAATTGAGCCCCCGTTTGACGGCACGTCCGCCTCATCTACCGGTTTTCTTCGAGGTCTTCGATTAGCGCCTTCATTTCACCGATCTCCTTGCGCTGCGCCTCGATGATCCGGTTGGCCAAATCGCGGACACGCGGGTCGGAGATATGAGCGCGTTCGCTCGTCAAGATGGCAATCGAATGATGCGGAATCATGGCCTTCATCCAGGAAACGTCTTCCACGGTCTGCTGGCTGCGCACGAGCCAGAGAGCGCCAGCGAAGACGATGAGGCTTCCGACGAAAATGCCGATATTCGCTTTTTGGTTTTCATACATCTTCAGCATAAAGCCGAGCATGATGCCGGCCATCGTCGCGCCCATCACCAAGGCCATGTAAGCGCGCGTCTCGCTAAAGAACACATGATCGAATGCGTAAGTGTTGAGATACATGAGGCCAAACATCACGACCGTGGAGGTCCCGATCATGACGGCGAATTTAGGGTAGTGATTCATGGTGGGTTCGGTTGAGCGTTTCAATGTTCATTCGCTTTCGGGGCGGAGTGGAAATGCGGATGTCCATGCAACGATCCGCGCACCCTCAAGGCCTCGCATCCCACCGATGACTTCGGCGAACACGGCAAACGGAATCAGCGCGATCGGGAAGTGGACGGGAGCCGGGTGGACTGGCGGCAGAGGCATACCCGTGTTTCGGATGAACCCCTCTTCTCGGGCGTCTCTTCTTCGGAGTGGGCATCCGGTTCAGAGCGAAACCTGATGCAGAACGGGTCAGAAGCGCACGCGCAGGCCAACGCCCCAGCCGTAGTCGGAGTGCCATTGGCCGATGATCGCGGCGTTCTTGCTCACGGTGTAGTCGAGATGCACGCGGCCTTCCCAATAGTCGTGCGTGTCGTATTCCACCTCGCCGCCGAGATCGAGGCGCGGGGCCAGCGGGATGCTTTTGGCAAGTTTCACCCGCCCCCCCCCGTCGGTATCGATCCATGCAGTGGCGTCGATATTCAGCGGGAGCTTATACATGAGACCGAAGACGCCGCGGTTGCTTTCCACATCGAATTCCAGCGGCCCGGTGGTGAGCGTCCCCTCTGTGTTCACCCCGGCAATCAGGCGGAAGAAGCGGTTGAAGTAGCGCTCGTAGAGGAAGGTCGTCTCCCACTCGGTGCCGGGCACTTGAGCCCAGCCTGCTTCCCATTCGAGGTTGAAAATATTCTGCGTGTTCGAGAGCTCGAGAGAGCCTTGAGTCATGTTGCTTAGGATGTCCGCGGTGCCCCAGAAGAAGAATGGGTCGCGGTAGAGCTTGTGCCGCACGGCGGCGGTGTCGGGATACGGCGAGAAGCCTTCGTAGTGCACCACGCGGGCCATGCCGCTCGCCATGTGGTAGAGCAGATGGCAGTGGAAAAACCAATCGCCCACTTCATC
>JBBQIZ010000297.1:0-4124 GCA_038325425.1 Chthoniobacterales bacterium | reverse complement strand
TCCACACGAGAAGGCGATCGTCGCTGGCGACGATGTTGGAGTGGTCGTGAAACATCTCCTCGGGCTGTCGCCACACCGTGCGGTTGTCCGCGGCGAGGTCGATGCAGAAAAGTTCGCCGTAAGCGGTGGCGAAGGCGCGCCCGCGGACGACGGAGGGCGTGCAAGTGTCAGGCGCGAGGTCGGCATTTTTCAGCACGGGTTCGGCGACGATTTTTCCGTGCCCATCGAAGCGATGGAGGCGCGTGCCGTTGTTTTCGCCGGCGAGGAGGATTTGCTGGCCGAGGATCACTGGCGTTGGGACATTGAAATCCGCGCCATCGGGCGGGATGAGTTCCCACAAGCGCGCGCCTGTCGCCGGATCCCAACCGCCGAGGCCGGCGGAGTCGTAGCCGATGATCTGCCGCACTCCATCGAATGTGCCGATGACAAAGGCGGAGTAAGCCGCGGCGTGGCCGGGCGTCTGCCACAGCACCGCGCCGCTGCGGCGATCGAGTGCGACCACCGATGCATCCTTCGCTCCGGGCGAGACGATGAGCTTTTCGTCCACGATGAGCGGAGGGGACGATGCGCCCCAGTTGAGACGTTCGGCGCCGAAGTCGGCGAAAAGATGCCGTTTCCACACGACCTTGCCGGTGGCCAGTTCGACGCAGTGCAGGTGACCGAGCGCGCCCTGCAGATACACGAGGCCGTCGTGAATGACGGGCGTGGCGCGCGGCGCATTGGAATACTCCAGGTCTTCGCCAGCTTCGTACTCCAGCCGCCAGCGCTCGCTCCCATCGGCGGCGTTCAGACCGCGGAAGATGTCCTGCTTTCCATCGTCGCTCTTGTCCGGCACGACGACGAAATCTCCGGCCACCGCGGGGCCGGCCATCGGCGGGCCGGTGAGCGCTGCGGACCATACGCGCGGCAGTTGTGCGGGGAGCTTTGCGGGAAGCTGGGGCACGATGCCTTTGCGTCCCGGCCCGCGCCAGTCCGGCCACGCCGCCCCTGCTGGCGACCGCTGATCGATGAAGCCCGCCTTGCTCTCCAGCGCCGCGAGCAGCGCCGGCAGCGCCGCGACATCGGCCAGCGCGCGCGCGATCTTTTCTGTCGCCGCTTGATCCAGCGCGTCGGAGGCAAAGACGCGGATGAAAGGCACGGCGCCGGTTTCGCCAATGATGCGCGTGGAACCCTTTTCGAGTTTGCCGCAGCCTTCGAGTAGTGGTGGCAGGAAGCTGGAGACGACGGCGGCATCGGTCTCGCCGTCGCTCATCGCCAGTGCCGCGGAGTCGATGCTGCCGGCGACGCGCCACGTCACGCGGTCGCCGAGCCCGTGCGTTTGCAGTGCGGCTTTGGCAGCGGCGTGTGTCTCCTCATCCTCGACCGGCCCGAGGCTGATCGTCCGGCCCGCGAGATCAGCGAGTGAACGAAGTGGCGAATCGTTCCGCACGACAAACACACCTTTGAGTTCCGCGCTGCCGTCGCGACCGGTGAGCGCCGCCAGCGGACGCACTGTCAGCGACGCCTTCGCAGCGTCGTGGCGCACCATCGCGTCTTTCCCGATGATGAGATCCACCGGCCCGCCGATGCGCTTGCGGGCGAGGGCGAGACTTTCATCGTAGGTCACGCGGACGGCGCGCCCGGTCGCCGACTCGAGATGCTGCGCGAGCAGGTCGTAGCGGCGCTGCCCCGTTCCCTCCACACAGGCGCAGGAAAGTTGGAGGGCGAGGGGATCCATCACCACGATTTGCAGCGGCGCGTTCTCCGCCCGGAGCGGCAGCGCGAGCAGCGCGGCGCCCGCCAGCGACAGGCATTTCCATCCGATCGCGCTTTTCACTTTCAATGGCTCTTCGCCAGCACGCGGATGATGTGCGCCCGCACGTCCATCACGTAAAGACGACTCGCGTCGTGGTTCACTTCCATCGGGATGTAACAAGATTGCGCGGCGAGTTGGCTGCCGCCGTCGAACTTCGTCGTGTCCACGTAGCCCACGAGCCCGAGGAATTTCCCGTCCGGCGTGTACTTCTTCACGCGGCCTACGCCGGACTCCGCCGTGTAGAGCACGCCGCCGGGGCCGAGGTCGAAGTTGCACGGGTTGCAGCAGGCAGTGAATCCTTCGAGGCCCGTGCGGTCGCGGCGGCCCCAGGTGCCGAGTGGTTTGCCGTCGAAATCGAAACGGTTCACCCGGTGGCGGGAATTCTCCGCAATCAGCAGTTCGCCATTCGCGACGCGCAGATCGATGTGGCTGCAACAGCCGAATTGCCGCTCGATGATCATCTTCGGCTCCGTGAGGTCGCGTTTGAAGCGGAAGAAATCCTCGGTGGCGCGGGTGCTATTGCCCATGCCGAGCGCGAGGAAGACGTGCCGGTCATCCGCGCACAATCCGCTCGCCACGGCCTTCTTGCCGTAGATCTGGTCAGTGTCCACCATCTTCATCAGCTTGCCGTCCGCGCTGAACTGCGCGAGTCGCCCGCCTCCGGCGACATACACGACGCCATCCGGCGAGCCAAAGATCATCTTTGGCTGCAGGCCATCGGTCATCGCCCAGGTGGCCACCACTATGCCCTCGGGACTCACGACCTTCAGCGCGTAGGCATGCCCCGACTGATCCGTGGTGAGTTCCGGCGAAATGCCGCCGCGCGAGCCGGGATACATGTCCCGCATGTTGCGCGCGCCATCCGGATTCACCGCGCCCCGCATCCACTGTCCGCGCACCGCTTGCGGCAGGCGCCGCATGGTGTCGCGGCGGATTTCGCGATCCACGTCGCTCATCGCCGCGTGGAAATCTCCGGACGTGACCTCCTGCGTGAGTTTTTCCCAGCCCTCCGGCGAGTTCGCGCGGATCGCTTCCTGGATGCGCGCGAGCGTCGTCTGCGGATCGGCGCTCGACTGCCGCGGGCCAGGCGTCGCTCCCGCAGCGGGCTGGGCTGCACCTTTGGCGGGCACAAACGACACGCCTACCAGCAGGTTGCCTTGGCTGTCCATCGCGATGGTTTTCAGACGACCGTCCGCGCCGATGTCGAAGCGGATCGGCTCGACCTCCTGATGCGTCGGCGATTCGAGCGACTCTGCCCACAGCGAGCCAGCGCCGACGATCCACGCAGTGATCACGGCGATTCCGGCTGCAACCGAAGGCTTCATGACGAGGCGGAGCAAAGTGAGTGGGGCCGCCACGGATCAGGCCAGCACACGGATTTCGCGGGCGCTCCGATCGAGAACGACGATGCGTCCGCCGGGCGCAGCCGCCACGTCGAACAGCCCGCCTTCGCAGCCGAACAGATCACTGCCATCGTCCTGCGCCGCAGCGGCGGACGCGGGGAAAGTCTCCGGTCCGGCGAGTTCACGCAGCAGATGACCGCTCGCATCGAAGGACTTCACGCGCGCCTGTCCGCGCTCCGCGGTCACCACCGAGCCATCGGGCAGCGCGGCGAAGCTCACTGGATTGCAACACCCGCCGAAGCCCGCGGCGTCGCGCGTGCGCGTGCCCCAGCGGGAGACCAGTTTGCCTTCCGGCGAATAACGCTGGATCTGGTGGCGCCCCGGCTCTGCGACGAGCAGATGGCCGTCGCGGAAGGCGATCGGGAAAAATGCGCGGGGCACAGCGAATTCCTTTTCGCCGCGAATCTGACCGAGCCTTTTGCCGGAGGCATCGAGACGCCAGATCGCCCGCGCTCCGCTGTCGCCGACGTACAAGTCGCCATGGTCTCCCACTGCGAGACCCGTGAGCGCGGCCTCCCGGCCGAAGCTCGCGCCGATCGTTTCGAGTTCGCCGGATTTCGTCACCCGCGCCACTTGATCGCTGAAGGTCGCGAACAAACCGCCGCGCGCATCGAAGGAAAGTGCCTGCACCGGTCGGGCCGTCTCGATCGTCCGCACGAGCTTTCCGTCGAAGTGATGGAAAAGGATGCGCCGATCCCCCGCGACCGCGATGAGACCCTCGCCATCGACGGCCACCGCCCGCGCTTGCGAAGCGTCCACCTTGAAGGACGCGCCCGTGCCGCGCGTGCCGGCCATGGCGGGGCGTGCCAGGGACCACGCCGCGGTGACCTGTGCGGCAATGGCGATGAAGGAACGGCGGGAGAGGGAGGAGGGATGTTTCATGGCAGTGCAGGGAAACCGCGTGAGGACTAAAAACCGCGAGTTGT
>JBBQIZ010000296.1:0-4157 GCA_038325425.1 Chthoniobacterales bacterium | reverse complement strand
GGCCATGCCGACGGCCATCTCGGTGGCGAACCCACCCGCGCCGCCGCCTTCGCCGGTGCCCATGCCCTGCGCCATTTGGAATTTCACGTAATCGTTGAGATTGCCGACCGCGGCCATCGACGAACGTTTGTCGATCGCGGCTTCGACTTCCGGCGGCACGCTGACGTTTTCGATGACGAAGCTGGTGAACTCGATGCCGTACTTCGTCGTCGTCACCGGGTTGATCAGCGGGAGCAGCGCCGCGCCGACTTCGCTGTAACGCGTGGCCACATCGAGCACCGGGATTTTCGCCTGCGCGAGCGCTTCGCTGAAGAGCGAGACGATGCGGGAGCGCATGGTGTCGGCGAATTCATCGAGGCGGAAATGATGGTCGCTGCCAGCGACTTCTTTGAGGAAGAGCTTCGGTTCGACGATTTTGAAATCGTAAACGCCGAAGGCGCGCGCGCGGACGATGCCGAAGTCGGCGTCGCGCATCATCACGGGGTTCGAGGTGCCCCATTTGTTGCCGGTGAAGAGCCGCGTGGTGACGTAATAAACGTCGGCTTTGAACGGCGTATTGAAGCCGTATTTCCAGCCCTTCAGCGTCGTCAGGATCGGGATGTTTTCCGTGACCAGCGTGTGTTTGCCGGGCTGAAATGTGTCGCCGAATTGACCCAGATACACGAACTGCGCGACCTGCGATTCGCGCACGATAAGCTGTGCGCCGTTCTTGATCTCCTTGTCGTCGTCCGGCCAGCGGTAGCTGAGCGTGTCGCGCGAGTCGTCGGTCCAATCGATGATCTCGATGAGTTCGCCTTTGATGAAATCCATGAGGCCCATAGTGGTGTGCGTCCTTTCGTGTGGGGTTGAGGGTTGCGGGCGAAATCGTAGCGGACGCGCGCGGACGGTCAAAGCGTATCCTCGCCGCGAGACGTTGTTTTCGGATGGGCGTTGCCGGAGTGGAGCGCTTTTGAAAGCATGCCGCCGTGAGCCGCGCCCGCAAACCTCTCGCCGACCGCGCCAAGTCCAAACAACCCGGGACCGGCTGCCTGCGCCTGTTTTTTCTGCCGTTCTTTCTCGTCGGGACGGGCCTGCTTTACGGCTTCGCGATCCGGCCGGCGCTGCAGATCCTCGATTCACAGGGCTGGACGCAGACGCCGTGCGTCATCGAGTCGAGCGAAGTGCGGGCGCACCGCGGCGACAGCACGACCTACAGCGTGGAGCTGCGCTACCACTATGCTTTCGGTGGTCGCGAATACTCCGCCGATCGTTACCGCTTTTCGAGTTTCACCTCATCCAGCGGACGCGAGGCCAAGCAGGCGGTCGTCGATCATTACCCGGCAGGCACGGAAACGGTTTGTTTCGTAAATCCGCAGGCGCCGCAGGAAGCGGTGATCGATCGCGGTTGGCATTGGGAATTCCTGCTTTTAGGCGGCTTCTCGTCGATCTTTCTGGTCGTCGGCGGGCTCGGTATTCTCTTCGCCGGACGGCTGACTCATTCCAAAACTCCCGTCGCGACGATGCCGAAACGCGAGCCGTATTCCAGCGGCCCCGGCGGTCCGGGAGTGCTTCAGCCGAAATCCACGCCGGTCGCGAAGTTTGTCGGCGTCCTCATCGGCGCGTTTGTCTGGAACGGCTTCATCGGCGTGTTCGGCTACTTCGTGTTCCTCGCCGAGGATCGCACAGCGCCGCTTTTTGCGCTCATCATCTTCGGCCTGTTTGCGCTCGTCGGTGTCGGGCTGATCGTGGCCGTTTTCTACAACCTGCTCGCGTTGTTCAATCCGCGGATCCGGCTCACCGCGCCGACCACGACCGTGCCGCTCGGTGGCGAGTTTCAATTCACCTGGGTGGTCTCCGGGCGCAGCGGCATGCTGCGGAAGATGCGCGTCGTCTTCGAGGGCCGCGAGGAAGCGACCTACCGGCGCGGGACGAGCACGAGCACGGACACGAAAGTCTTCGCCGAGATCCCCATTTTCGAGACCACGGAGCGCGAGTTTCTTTCCCAAGGCAGCGCGCGGGTCGTCGTGCCGCCCGGGCTGATGCACACTTTCGAATCGAGCAACAACAAGGTGCTCTGGCGGCTGCGCGTGCGCGGGGAAATTCCGCGCTGGCCGGATGTGGACGATGAGTATCCCATCCATGTCATGCCGCAATCCCTGCGGTCTTAAGACCACGAACCCATGTCCGATCTTCGCGTTCAAATCCAGGACAGCCGCACCGCGTTCTCGCCCGGTGACACGGTCGCTGGCACCGCGTCGTGGCAGGTCGATGAACGACCGGAAAAAGCCGAACTTAACCTGCTCTGGAGCACGCGCGGCAAAGGCACGCAGGACGTCGAGATCGTTGAACCCATCGACTTTCCCGACCCGCAGGCGCGCGATTCGCGGCCTTTCCGGTTGAAACTTCCCGCAGCGCCATATTCGTTCTCCGGACAGTTAATCTCGCTCGTCTGGACGATCGAATTGAACCTCGATCCGGGCGATCACCACGCCGCGGAAGAAATTGTCGTCGCACCCAACAGCCAAGAAGTCCTGCTCCCGCGGATTAGCAAAACCACATGAAACCGCGCGACAATCCCTTCGCCTCGCATCGCCTCGAAAAGCTCGCCTTCCGCCTCCCGGGCGGCCTGACGTGGGACGCCTTCCTGGCACGCTGCGCCACCGCGAAATGGCGCGGCGCGATCGTCGGCCCGCGCGGCTCAGGCAAAACCACACTGCTCGAGCAACTCGTCCCGCACCTGCGCAAACGCGGCTTCAAACCGCATGTCGAAATGATCAACGCCGAAACCAAGCTGGCCGAAAAGGAAGCCGTGCTGGAGCGCGTCCGTTTGCTGCACGCGCCCGATTTGCTGCTGCTCGACGGCGCGGAGCAATTTACCACGCGGCAGTGGCTCACGCTGCACTCCGCGGCCAGTCCGCTCGCCGGTTGCCTGATCACCGTCCATTACACCAGCCGCCTGCCGACGCTGCTCGAAACACAACCAAACCCGGCCTTGCTCGGCGAACTCGCGAGCGAACTGACCGGCGAACTGCTGCTCGACACCGACGCGACCGCACTCTTCAAACGACACCACGGCAACATCCGCGAATGCCTGCGCGAACTCTACGATCAGCGCGCGGTTGCGTAAGTGAGACGTAAGTCTTTCGCCGCGGGGCGGAAACGACTTTAATTAGAATAGTTCTTGATAAGGATAGTGGGCGGTGCGATGAAAAACGTGCCCATGAAACCGCGCACGCAACCCGCTGGCGAAGCTTCGCCGACACCCGATGATCACATCCACGGGCGGGGTCTGCGCATGACCGATCAGCGGCGCGCCGTCTACGACGCGCTGATGGGAGAACGCGATCATCCGACGGCGGTCGAGGTCTTCATGCGGGTCAAAGGCCGGATGCCTTCGATCTCGCTGGCCACGGTTTACAACTGCCTCGAAACGCTGACCGGTTGTGGACTGGTCAAGGCGGTGAATCACGAGCGCGAGCCGTCGCGTTACTGCCCGAACCTCAACGAACACGCGCATCTTTTTTGCGAGGGATGCAACGGCGTCATGGATGTGCCGCTGCGCGCCCGGAAGCGCCCGGAAGACGTATGGGATCTGCCGGAGGCGGTCGTCATCTCGCATCGCGAAGTTTCCTTCCGCGGGCTCTGCCCGAAGTGCGCCGCGGAGCAACAGAAGTCAGCCAACAAAGACAAGAAATGAGTTCATTGATCATCAAAGACCTGCACGTGAGCATCGGAGACAAAGAGATCATCCGCGGCCTCACGCTGGAGATTCCGAAGGGCGAAGTGCACGCCGTCATGGGGCCGAACGGTTCCGGTAAATCGACGCTGAGCAAAGCGATCGGCGGCCATCCGGATTACACCGTGACGAGCGGCGAGGTGCTGCTCGACGGCGAAAACATTCTCGGCCTCGCACCCGATGAGCGTTCCCGCAAAGGGCTCTTCCTCGCCTTTCAATACCCGATGGAAATTCCCGGTGTCTCGAATGCGAATTTCCTCCGCGCGGCGCTCCAGGCACGTCTGCCCGAAGGTGAGGAACTGGAAGCGACGGACTATTACGCGCAGCTTTACGCCGAGATGGACAAGCTGGAAATGTCGCGTTCGTTTACTGCACGCGCGGTCAACGAAGGGTTCTCTGGCGGCGAAAAGAAGCGCAACGAAATCCTCCAGATGGCGATGCT
>JBBQIZ010000295.1:0-4160 GCA_038325425.1 Chthoniobacterales bacterium | reverse complement strand
CGTCACGTCCAGCGATGCGCTTCGAAGCGAGGGCAATATTTCTGCGTATGTTTTGGGGCATTCGTCTGATTTACCGTTCCGTTGGCCGCGCTACAATTCGGATCGTTCAGTTATCTTTCCTACCAACCCAATGCCCCTCCCGATCATCTCCCGTTTCTTCGCCCTCTTCGTCCTTGTCGGAATGACCTTCGCCCAGACAGCGACTCCTCGGACGGCTTCACCCGCTTCGACAAACGCCACGGTGGAGCTGTGGCCGGAGGGGAAGATGTCGGGCAAGGGCGCGAAGGAGGCGGAGGCGGAAGTGCCGCGGAATGACGGCTTTCACCGCATCACCAATGTCAGCCGTCCCACGTTGACGCTGTTTCCGGCGCCCCGGAACGCGGGCGCGGCAGCGGGCAATTCGACAGGCTCAGGCCAGGCGCCGGCGCTTATCGTCTGCCCCGGCGGGGGTTATACGGCTACACGGTCATCGACAAGGAGGGCACTGGGATCCCGGCCTGGCTGAACTCCGCCGGTTCTCCGCGCTGGTTCTAAGGTTCGCACGCCCAACCGCCACTCGCTGCTTGATGCGTGGGCGAAGTTCGAGAAGCGTTTCCTCCAGCCGTGAATCCCGATCTTCAGCACATCATCCAATCCAAGGAGGCGGAACGCCGCCGCCTGCGCGCGCTGCCGTGGCTGGAGAAGCTGGAGATGCTCGACAAGCTCCGCGCTCGGCACCTTTTGCTCCGGCAGACTCGCCCGCGCTCGGAGACACCAAAGAGTCGCGCGTGAGCCAGCGGCTTACGACGCGCGCTCACCGCGGCGAAGGTGGCGCATGAATTTGCCTTTTACCCCACCGGCGGCCACGGCTACGGGCTGCATTGCCAGGGCGACGCCAAGGCCTGGCCGGACGACACGCGGAAGTGGCTGCACGCGGTGTTGCCGACGCTCGGGGAGTGAGCGCTTCATGCTCGTCCGCCCGTTCCCATCCCCATACGCCGCGCGCCTTCAGCGGTCTTTCCGGAATTGCTCGGTGATCATGGCGACGATGACGCCGCTTTTGCTGAGGGTGGCGCGGTTGACCATGGTGACGCCGTCGCGCTGGAGATACATCCACTGCGACATGTGGAGGTGGCCGAGCGGATTACCGGGGAAGGCATCGATGGTGAAATCGAGGCGGACGACATTGCCGTGCGCTTCGGCCCGCGCGGTGCCGACGATGCCGGTGCCGGTGGCGGTGTAGCGGTGCGCATCGACCTGCCGAATGATCCACGAGCGGTGGGACTTCTTTCCGCCCTCGAAGACGAGGTCCTGCTCGAAGTGCAGCCCATCGGCTTCCATACGGCCGACGGTGGTGGTGGTGATAATCTGCTTCGGTTGCCCGGAGCGGGTCTCAAAGATGCCCCACGAATGGGTGCGGCCGGTGAAGAATTTCAGCGGATCGAAAAGCGGCCGGCCGTTCTCGAAGGAGGCGATGGGTTTGCTGGCGCAGCCGCCGGTCACGAGGGCGAGGCAGAGCAGGAGGATATTCCGCCGAAGAGGTGAAAACATGAGCGGTAGGGGGCGCGGTTCGATTGGCGGGATGGTCGCAGCAATGTCAGGCGCGACTTAATGAATCGACTCCCTCCGCTCAAGTCGAAAACTGAGGGCATTCCCGAGCGGAAGCGTGGTCACGGGCATTCCCGAGCGGAAGCGTGGTCACGAGGAGACGAAACGGTGGGACCGGGAGGACAAGTGCATGAAGGGCGCGGCAATGTTCCTGAGGGGCAGGGCAAACTTCTTCTACCGCGTCATTTTCTTCGTTCAAGGTATCGTTTTCTTGCCGAGGTTTGTGATGCGCTTGGTTAAGGTTGTCGTTTTCTTCGTGAACTGCATGATTTTCCTGGTTCGCGGAATCGTTTCTTTCGTCAAGGGCGTCGTTCTTTTGACGATGTTTGCTTTGCCCTTCGTTTGGTTTGCCGTGCTCTTGATGAGCTTTGTCGTGACCTTGCTGAATCTGGCCGCGCTTTTGGTGAGAGATGCCGCGCTTTTGACGCATATCGCCGCGGCGGAAGGCGCGGATGCGAGGATTCCGAAGGGCTTTGCGCTGGCTTAGACGATGCCTTGGGGGGCGCTGCCGATGTTTGTCTTCCTGCTCGCGCCTTTTCCGGGAGCCTTGGTCGTTGGCCGCTTCAGACTGGGGTCAAAACCGCGCCGAGGCGGCACGCGCAGACCGATTCAGGCGCCGGCCAGAGTTGATTCGCCGCTGCTGGCGGGCGAGTTCCGGAAGATCGACGGCCGGCGACCGGAGCCGCCTTCGATCGCGGTGATCTTGCCGCGTCTCTTCAGGCGCGAGAGGACGACGGAGATTTCGGCCGATTCGATGATGCAGCCTTCGCGGGTCAGGAGGGCCCGGATCTCCTGCAGCGTGTAGTCGCCGGTCAGGCGCTCAATCGCCCACTGAACCACCATGGTGTTGCCTCCGTGTCGGTTGGTGAACGGCTGCAGGTCGGGGTGAATGTAGGGCTCGGGTGGCGCCGGGGGCGGCAAGGCGGCGGGCGCGGATGCGAGAAAGGTCACCTGCCGGGCGGGCGACGCTGTCTCGTGAGTGGGACACCAGGCCGGGAAGAGGGCGCTGAGGTCGATGGTCTTCGAACTGCCGTGGGCGGCGACGTGTTTGCGCAGGACTTCGAGCGTGGCCAGGAGGCATTCTCTTTCCAGGATTTCCTGCCTCAGGTGTTTCTGGCGTGCGTTGATTTCGTGGAGGGTGACAGTCATGCAATGCAAGACAAGCAACTGCAATGCTAGGCGGCCGGGTGGAGCCCCATCCCGCGGCCGAGCCAACCCGTGGCCCGCAGTGATCGGTCCTCGGCGCAGATGGTCACCGAGCAGGGTAAACGGCTCGGCAAAGTCCGGCCGCGCGAGCGGGGGCGAACGCCGATCAATGATCGTGGGAGTGGTCCAGGGCGTCGATGACTTCCTGCCGGCGGAAGCCGTGGAGCATCATGATGGCGGCGGTGGTGCCGTGCGGGAAATTCAGAAGATTGAGCACTGCCGAGGCGGTGACGAAGGTGCGGCCGCGCAACTGCAGGCAGCAAATGCCCGCCATGATCATCATCGCCCCGAGCAGCCAGCCGAACATCATCTGGAAGGCCATGTAGCCGGCAATCAGCCGTCCGAAGAAACTGCGGGAGGTCTCGCCCGCGATCACGGGGTTCAGGAGTTGGGGATCGATGATGAACACCTGGAAAATCGCGAAGGCGGAGAAGAGGATGGTGAGCAGCCCTACACCGATCTGTAAATACGCCATGAAAGCCAGGTATCCCACGCCGCGCGGAAAGGGTGAGGATGGAATGGAAATCGATGTTTTCATGGCGGTTGCGTTTAAGTACTGTTCGTCTGCTGGCGGGGAGATGGTTGGGTGAATCGGCTTTACGCACGCGTCCGTTCCCAAACACGCATTCACCGCTGCGCGCGCCTCGGATCATTTCCCCGTCGTCGCGGAGATTCACTGTCGGTAAATCTCGCGCTCATCCGAGGGGAAAAATCAGTCCCTTATTATCGTCGGCCACACTTCTGCGATTGGAGCCCCGCGGTCTTCGCTGCTACCACTCTCCACATGAGCCAACCCAAGATCGTCGCTTTCGCCGGCAGCCTCCGCGCCGGGTCCTTCAATAAAAAACTCCTCGCCAGCGCCGTGGACGCGGCCCGCGCGGCGGGTGCGGAAGTCACGATCGTGGATCTCCGCGAACTCGCGCTCCCGCTTTTCGATCAGGATTTGGAAGATGCCAGCGGGCTGCCCGACGGCGCGAAACGCTTTAAGGCGCTGCTGCGGGAGAGCGACGGGTTCCTGATCGCGTCGCCGGAATACAACAGCTCCATCACCGCCGCGTTGAAGAACGCCATCGACTGGGCCTCGCGCGCCGAGTCCGACGACGAACCGGCGCTCGTCGCCTACAAGGGCAAAGCCGCCGCGCTGCTGGCCGCTTCGCCGGGCGCCCTCGGCGGGCTGCGCGGCCTGGTCACGCTACGCAGCATTCTCGGCAACATCGGCGTGCTCTTGCTGCCCGATCAGGTCGCCATCCCGAACGCCCACGAAGCCTTCGACGACGCGGGGAAACTCAAGGACGAGCGGAAGGCGAAGCAGGTGGCCCGGCTCGCGAGCGCGCTCGTGGACCTCGCGACAAAGCTGAAAGGTTAGC
>JBBQIZ010000294.1:0-4249 GCA_038325425.1 Chthoniobacterales bacterium | reverse complement strand
CGGTGCCGGCGTCCCCAGCGGCACCGCCGCCGGAAACTGGGTTCGTATCATTCGCCGCGGCAATGCCATCACCGCCTTTCGCGCTCCTGACGCCGGTGGAAATCCCGGCACCTGGATCCAAATCGGGCAGCCCCAGACGGTCATCATGACCACCCCGCTCTTCGTCGGCTTTTATGTCAATAACGCCAGCGGAGTCGGCCTCAATACCTGCACCTTCACCGGCCTGAGCATCCTCCCGCTCAACCAAGCCCCCATCATCGACATCCCCAGCCTGCCCAGCTATCCCATCTCGCCCATCGCCCTCGATGCCACCGTTTCCGACGACGGTTACCCCGCCCCGATCAGCCTCACCACTGCGTGGAGCGCCCTCAGCGGCCCCGGCCTCGCCACCTTTGGCAACCTGGCCGCCGTCGATACCACCGTCACCCTCGGCGCCGCTGGCAGCTACCGTCTACGCCTGCGCGCCGAAGATGGCAGCATCGCCACTTTCCGCGACCTCGATCTCACCGGCTACCGCACCGCCTTCGAAGTCTGGCGCGCGCAGCACTGGGCCGGCAGCGGCGGGCTGAGCGATCCCAACTCCGCGCCCGATGCCGACCCTGATTTCGACGGCAACGTCAATTTCGTCGAGTTCAGCGTCGGCACGTCTCCGAAGGCGACGAGCGTCGCGCCCGTCATCACCGACAAGATCACGATTGGCATGCAGGAGTATCTGCAGATGACCGTCACCAAGAACCCCGCTGCCACCGGGGTTCAATTCTCCATCGAAGCGCACGATGAGTTGGGCGGCGTGACGCCGTGGACCTCCGACGACTTGCTCATCGAGGAAAACACTTCCACGCTGCTCCGAGTCCGCGACACCGTCCCCATTGGCAGCCGCCCGCGGCGCTTCCTCCGCCTGCACCTCTTCGCCCCCTGAGCATCGCCGCCGGCAAGTCGCGAGACGCGTTGCCGACACGAAGCCCGCGCGGTCACTCTCCGTTATTTCCATTCCGAAAGTCTGTGGGCGTCGCGCCTGTTATGGCCCGGAAAGCGCGGGTGAACGCGCTGTGGTCGTAGAAGCCGCACGCCAGCGCAATTTCGGCCACGCTGCGTTCCGTCTCGCGGAGGAAGCGCGCGGCGGCGGCGATGCGTGTCTTCGCGATGAGTTGGATTGGCGTGATGCCGAAGATGCGTTTGATGATGCGGGCGAAGCGCGCGGGCGGCAGCTTCGCAAGGTGGGCGAGCAAAGCAGGCGTAAGGCTTTCAGCGTAGCCGGTCTCAAGCCGCGCGAGGGCGGCTTGGACGCCCGGCGGGATTTCCTGTGGCGCGACGGGTGAACGCACGTCTTTCGAGATGCCGATGATGCCGCACACCGCGCCGCTTGCGTCGCGCATCGGCAGCTTGGTGGTGAGGCACCAGACGGGCTGGTGCGGCGAATACCACTGGAGTTCCAGTCGCTCAATAATGGGCCGGCCCGTGCGCAGCACTGCGGCGTCCTGCTCGGCGGGGATGCGCCCGAAATCGCCAGGGCACACGTCGCTGGGGCGGCGCCCGAGCATTTGCGCGCGGCTGCGCAGGCCGTGGCGTGCGAGTAGCGACTGGTTCACCGCGACGTAGCGGCCCTGCGCATCCTTGATGAAAAACGCGGTGTCCGGCGTGTGGTCGAAAAGCTGTTCCAGCAGTCGCATGTCCACGCCGGCAGTGACGGCTTTGCGGAGGGTGGTAGTTGTGCTGAGTTTCATGCGTCGGTGCATTTCCGCGACAAGACTGCCCGGACGGCGGCGGCTATTGTTCCTACCAGATCTGAGCGCGCCTAGCTCCTTGTCTTTCCATGAAAATCACCCGCATCCTCGCCTATCGCGTCGAACTCCCGCTCGTCGAAACCACCTACAAGTGGAGCGGTGGCAAATCCGTCGCCGTGTTCGACAGCACCGTCGTGCGGGTGGAGACGGACTCCGGGCTCGTCGGCCACGGCGAAGTCTGCCCGCTCGGTCCATTCTATCTCCCAGCCTATGCCGACGGCGTGCGCGCGGGTTTGCGTGAACTCGGCCCGCATCTCATCGGCGAAGACCCGCGCGAACTGATGAAGCTCAATCGCAAGATGGACGCTGCGCTCAAAGGCCATCCGTATGTGAAGAGCGGCGTGGACATCGCGTGTTGGGACATCCTCGGCCAAGCCTGCAACATGCCGGTGTGCGAGCTGCTCGGCGGGCGCTACGGCGAGGACGTGCATCTCTACCGCGCCATTTCGCAGGAGTCGCCGGAGGAAATGGCCGCGAAGGTCGCGGGTTATCGCGCGGAAGGTTACCGCCGTTTTCAGCTCAAAGTCGGCGGCGATCCTGACACCGACATCGCGCGCATCTTCGCCGTCGCCGCGAAGCTTCAGCCCGGCGACAGGCTGGTGGCCGATGCGAACACGGGCTGGGTGCAGCATGAGGCCGTGCGCATCGCGAAGGCGGTGCGCGATGTGGATGTGTATATCGAGCAACCCTGCCTGACTTATGAAGAGTGTCTCGCGGTGCGGCGTCAGTGCCCGCATCCGTTCGTGCTCGATGAGAACATCGACGACCTCGGCATCCTGCTCCGCGCAAAAGCGGACCTCGCGATGGACGTGGTGAATTTGAAAATCAGCAAGCTCGGCGGCCTCACGAAAATCAAACAGGCGCGCGATCTCTGCGTCAGCATGGGCATCGGGATGACGCTCGAAGACTCGTGGGGTGGCGACATCGCCACCGCCGCCATCGCGCACCTCGCGCATAGCACGCCCACGGAATTCCTTTTCTCCAGCACCGACTTCAACAGCTACGTCACCGTCTCCACCGCCGCCAGTGCGCCGAAGCGTGTGAATGGCCGCATGGCTGCATCCAAGCAACCGGGCCTCGGCATCGAGCCGAAGATGGACGTGCTCGGAAAACCCGTTGTCGTCGTTGGCTGAAAACCGCGACGCGCAGACTTGCGGTCCCCGACAACCCTACCTCTTCAGCACCCATGCGACACGAACCCATTCCGGCCACGCTCTTCGTCAAAAACCGGGAGGCACTCCGACAGAAGATGCTTCCTGCTTCGCTCGCGATTCTGAACGCGAACGACATTCCGCCGACGAATGCCGACGGCAGCACCATCCCTGTGCCGAATGCGGACCTGTTCTATCTCAGCGGCATCGAGCAGGAGGAAAGCATCCTCGTGCTGGCCCCGGATGCGCACGACCCGAAAACGCGCGAGATGCTGTTTCTGCGCGAGCCGAGCGAGCACTTGAAAATCTGGGAAGGACACAAGCATGGGAAGGATGAGGCGCGGCGCATTTCCGGCATCCGCGAGATCAAGTGGCTGACGGATTTTCCCGTCATCCTGCACAAGTTGATGTGCGAGATGGAACACATCTACGTGAACACCAACGAGCACAATCGTGCCGTCATACAAGTCGAGACGCGCGAGGCGCGGTTCGTGGCGGATTTGCGGCAGCAGTATCCCGCGCATGATTTCCGGCGGCTCGCGCGCTTGATGCACGAACTGCGCGTGGTGAAGTCCGAGACAGAATTGGCACTCATCCGGCGCGCGTGCGGCATTACCCGCGGCAGCTTTCTCCGCGTGCTGGAAATGGTGGGTCCGGGCGTGATGGAATTCGAGGTGGAGGCGGAGTTTTCGCATGAGTTCATCCGCAATCGCGCCCGCTTTGCCTACAATCCCATCATCGCCAGCGGCGCGAACGCCTGCACGCTGCACTACAATGAAAACGACCAGCTGTGCCGCGAAGGCGAGCTGCTGCTCCTCGACGTGGCGGCGAGCTACGCGAACTACCAGTCCGACCTGACGCGCACGATTCCGGTGAGCGGGCGGTTCACCAAACGTCAGCGTCAGGTGTATGACGCCGTGCTGAGGGCGTTGCGCGCGGTGACAAAGGCGGCGGTGCCGGGCAAGCTGCGCATCGACTGGCAGCAGGAGTCCGAGGACATCGTGCAGGAGGAACTGCTGCGCCTCGGTCTGCTGAAGCCGCGCGACATCAAGCGACAGGATCCGGACAAGCCGGCGGTGAAGAAATACTTCATGCACGGCATCGGCCATCCCATGGGCCTCGATGTGCATGACGTGGGTCTGGTGACGCAACCGCTCGCCCCGGGCTGGGTGCTCACCGTGGAGCCGGGCATTTACATTCCCGAAGAAGGTTTCGCCGTGCGGCTCGAAAACGACGTGCTGGTGACCGAAAAGGAACCCGTGGACCTGATGGCCGATATTCCCATCGAGGCCGAGGAAATCGAGGATCTCATGA
>JBBQIZ010000293.1:0-4281 GCA_038325425.1 Chthoniobacterales bacterium | reverse complement strand
GACGTCGGGTTCCCCGCCGGTCTTTTCCATTTCACCGAGCGACCACAGCTTTTCGGGATTCGGCACGAGTTTCCCCCGCACCCCGGCCCATTCCAGACCCGGATGGCGGCGCATGTGTTTCTCGAAGCGGGCTTGCAACGTGCCGAGCAGTGCTTCCGCCTGTTTGGGTGACAATTCCTTTTTGGTGAGAGCGCCTTTCATCGTGCGTTCGTCGGAGCGCTGCCGCATCACTGTTCAATCCCGCAGGCTGGCGGTCTTCTCGCGGTGAGCTTCTTCCTGGTCGATCAGGGAGAGGAAGACTTTCTCCAAGGCGCCGGATTCGCCGGCCTGGGCGCGGAGGTCGGCGACGGTGCCCAGCGCGATGAGGCGGCCGTGGTGGATGATGCCGATGCGGTCGGCGACTTCTTCGGCGACGCTGAGCTGGTGAGTGGAGAGGAACATGGTCATGCCGGCCTCGACGCGTTCGCGGAATTCCTGTTTAACGATGCGGGCGTGCATGGGGTCGAGGCCGACCATGGGTTCGTCGATGACGAAGACCTGGGGGTCGTGGAGGAGGGCGCTGGCGATGACGAGCCGCTGGCGGGTGCCGTGGGAGAGATTCTCGGTCAGCTCGTGGTAGTACTCGGTGAGGTGGAATTTCTCGAAGAGTTCGCCGGTGCGGCGCGTCATGGTGGGCCTTTCGAGGCGGAAGATGTCCCCGACGAATTGCATGAATTCGGCGGCGGTGAGTTTGTCGTAGAGGAAGGGAAAGTCGGGGACGTAGGCGAGGAGGCTCTTGGCCTTTTCGGGTTCGTGCCGCATGTCGTGGCCGCCGATGAGGACTTCACCGCCGGTGGGGCGCAGGAGTCCGGCGAGCATCTTGATGGTGGTGGTCTTGCCGGCGGCGTTGGGGCCGAGGAAGGCGAAGAATTCTCCGGCGGGGATGTCGAGGCTGAGGGCATCGACGGCGAGCAGGTCGCCGTAGTGTTTGGTGAGGGAACGCGCCGAGATCACCGCGGTGATGTACGCGGCGGGGGGGCGGCGCTCAATCTCCTTCTGCCGGGCGGGCGTGACGATTCTTCCTCCTACTCTTCCTCTTCTTCTTACTCTTACTCTTACTCTTACTCACCGCGCCCCCGGGAAAGATGGAGAGTAGGAGTAAGAGGAAGAGTAGGAGGAAGGGAACGAGCTCCCCCCGTCACGGCCCAACGTCATCCGGCGCGAAGGTATAGCCGAGGAGGGTGGTGGCGCGGATGATGTGGCCGAGTTGGTCAACGTGGCATTCCAGCCAGGTCTGACCATTCAACTCGATGGTGATAAGGTAGGTGTCGAGGTCTTCGCCGTGGATGTAGAGGGAGGATTGCTGGGCTTTGATGACGGGTGGGGTGGCGCGGCGCATCTGGGCGGGGAGGAGATCGGGGTCGAGTCCGAACTGCTGGAGGACCTGGCGGGCGCCGTCTTCATCGAGGGTGTAGGACTGGCGCTCGAGGATGCCGGTGGGGGAGCGCAGTTCGTAATGGGCGACGTTCTCGGCGGGGAGGACGACGATTTCCGAGCGCAGCTCGGTGGGGTAGTGGACCTTCAGGCCGAAGCGAAGCCGCCGGGTGACGAGGGCTTTATCGAGCTCGAGTTCGCCGTCCCAGGCGACGCGCTGCGATTTGGCGCCGGGGATGGGGAAGTGGAGGTTGCCGGTGAAGGCCAGGAAGCGCCGGCCGGCGGATTTGTCGGTGCGCGGCATGATGCGGAGTTGCCCGAGGCGCAGCTTGTCGTTGCTGATCTTGAGATCGGACTCCTGCTGGTGATGGAAGATGAGTTTGATGACGTGGCCGACGGGGACTTCGCGGAGGGCGGAATCGCCGGGCCGGATCTCATTGCGCAGCAGCAGCGCCGTCATGGTCAGCCAGAAGAGGACGACGAGGGCGGCGGTGGCGCGGTAGAGCATGGGCGGTCAGACTTTGCGGCGCTCGATCAGCGCGTAGGCATTGTGATTGTGGATGGACTCGAAGTTCTCGGCTTCGACGCGATACCAGAGGATGTCGGCGCAGGCATCGGCGCGGGCGGCGATATTGCGGACGAGGTCTTCGACGAACACGGGGTTCTCATAAGCACGTTCCGTGACCGCTTTCTCGTCGGGCCGCTTGAGCAGGCTGTAGAGTTCGCTGGAGGCGCTGTCTTCGACGAGGCGGATGAGGTCTTCGAGCCAGATCGGTTCGGCGAAGCGCACCGAAAAGGTGACCTGCCCGCGCTGGTTGTGGGCGCCGTGGACGCTGATCGCTTTCGAGCACGGGCAGAGCGTGGTGACGGGGACGACGACGGTGACGATGAAGTCGATGACGTCGTGCTCGAGGGTGGCGGCGAAGCGGGCGGTGTAGTCCATCATGCCCGGCGCGCGGGTCACGGGGGCTTCCTTGGTCAGGAAAAAGGGGAACTCGAAATCGACGTGGGCGCAGTCGGAGTGCAGGCGGCGGGTCAGCTCGCGGAGAATGGTCTGGATGTTATCGACGTGCAGCTCGGGGCCGAATTCGCTGAGCACTTCTACGAAACGGCTCATGTGCGTGCCCTTGAACTGGTGCGGCAGATCGACGGTCAGCGCCGTCGTGGCGATGGTGTGCTGGATGTCGCGCGCCTTGTCGCGGATTTGCATCGGGTAACGCAGCGCGCGAATGCCCACGCGATCGATGGGAATGCGGCGTTCGTCGCGCTGGGCTTGGGTGTCGGAAAGTGGGGCGAGGGCGAGATGCTTCATCAGCGGGCAATCCATAGCACAAAGCTCAACGCCGCGAAGGGCGAAAGCAGACGCGAGGGACGCGGCAACGGGGAAACTAGAGCTCCGGGTGCCGGGCGAGCGATTCGGCAAACTCGGCGCGCAGGGCCGGCCGCGCGTCGAGCCGGGTGGCGATTTCGCGGCGGATTGCCCCGCGCGCCCAGACTTCCGGCTCCTGCTCCAGCCGGGTGAAGAGGGCCGACAGCTCCGTCGCCCGCGCCGCTTCCTCGTCGCTCCTCGGCCACAGCGCGCCGCTCGAGCGCGCATCGAGGGAGTCCGCGCATTGTTGGAAATGCCAGTGCGCGAAGCCCTGGAGGTGCAGCCAGCGGCTGAGCGCGAGGCCGATCGTGGCCAGGGCGAAGAGCGTGAAGTCGCCGGTCGAAAAGCCGTGCAGGCCGCCGACCCAGGCGAAGCCGAGCGAGAAGACGAGGAGCGCGAGGTAGAACGCGTAGGCCGAGCGCTCGAGCATGGGGCGGAGAGGCGGGAGATTCATCGCGACGGTGGGCGAATATCGCCCAGCGGGGCCGGGGCGCAAAAAGGTTTGCGAGCGGAAGCTGCCTCTTGCCGCGGGCCGCGGCGTCTTGCAGCATGCGCGGGCTGATGCGCGCCTACCTCGATCTCCTCTCCCTCGTCCTCGAAAAAGGCCGCTTTAAACCCGACCGCACGGGCACCGGCACGCTTTCGCTCTTCGGCGCGCAGGCGCGCTTCGATCTCGCGGAAGGTTTCCCGCTGCTGACCACGAAAAAGCTCCACCTCAAGTCGATCATCCACGAGCTGCTCTGGTTCCTCGCCGGCGACACGAATGTCGGCTACCTCCAGCGGCACGGCGTCAGTATTTGGAACGAATGGGCGGACGCCGAGGGCAATCTCGGCCGCGTTTACGGCACGCAGTGGTGCGACTGGCGGACGGCGGACGGGCGCTCCATCCACCAGATCGATGAAGTCATCGCGCAGATTAAAACGAACCCCGACTCCCGCCGCCACATCGTCACCGCGTGGAATCCCGGCGAAGTCCCGCAGATGGCCCTGCCGCCGTGCCACGCGCTCTTCCAGTTCTTCGTCCTCGACGGCCGACTGAGCTGCCAGCTCTACCAGCGCAGCGCCGATCTCTTCCTCGGCGTCCCCTTCAACATCGCCAGCTACGCGCTCCTCACGATGATGGTCGCGCAAGTGTGCGACCTCGCCCCGGGCGATTTCGTCCACACCTTCGGCGACCTGCATCTCTACCAGAACCACCTCGAACAGGCGCGGCTCCAGCTCAGCCGCGAACCGCGTCCGCTCCCCACGATGACGCTCAGCCCCGCGATCCGCGACATCCACGCCTTCCGGTTCGAAGACTTCACGCTCACCGGCTACGACCCACACCCGGCGATCAAGGCGCCGATCGCCGTTTGAAAGCGATCGCAGCCATGTCGCTTAATCGAGTTGTTGGATGTGCTAACGACATCCCATGGCGGTTGCCTGAGGATTTTCGATGGTTCAAGGCGCAGACGATTGGACAAATCGTGATCATGGGAAGGCGCACTTTCGAGAGTATA
>JBBQIZ010000292.1:0-4288 GCA_038325425.1 Chthoniobacterales bacterium | reverse complement strand
TTCGGCGATGCGGAACTCGCCGCGCTGATCGCGCCGCGACCGGTTGTCGTCGAGCACACCGAGGTCGCGGCTTTTACGAGCCCGCCGCCGGCCGCGAAAGGCCAGCGCCAGGTCGCCGCGCCCGGCGCGATCCGCACGCTGGAGTTCGCGGAAGTGCAGACCGAGGTGCAGCGCGCAGAAGAACTGCGCGCGAAGATCACGCTCGTCGAAGGCGAGGCCGCGCTCGCCGCATTTCTCCAGCCGCTCGGCATCGCCACGCTCCGGCTCAGTCGCGAACCGCTGCGCGATCCGTTGTGGGATCTGGCCGTCAGCGACGAGCGGCAGGCCCGCACCATCACCGAATTGCAAACGCACACCCAGGACGTGCTCAGCAAATGCGAGTTTACCCGCAACACGCACGACCTGTGGCGCAAGCTCTCCCAGCCGGATGAATGGGCCGCGGTCCAGAAGGAATCCCGCCGGCGCTTCGACGAAGACGTCATCGGCAAGCTTCCGACCGACTTTCTCCCGCCGAACGTGCGCAGCCGCGTCGTGCTCGAAAAGGAAAAGTGGATTGCCTACGACGTGATGCTCGATGTGCATCCCGACGTCTTCGCGTGGGGCGTGCTGCTCCTGCCGCGCGATCTCAAGCCCGGCGAACGCCGCCCGGTCGTCGTCTGCCAGCACGGGCTCGAAGGCCTGCCCATGGACACGATCACCGACGACAAAACAGCCAAGGCGTATGCCGCCTACAAAGGCTTCGCTGCGCAGCTTGCCGACCGCGGCTTCATCGTCTTCGCGCCGCACAATCCCTATCGCGGCAAGGACGAATTCCGCGTCCTCCAGCGCATGGCGCAACCGCTCGGCTGGACGCTTTTCACCTTCATCAACGCGCAGCACGAAGTCATCACGCGCTGGCTCGCCGCGCAGCCCTTCGTCGATCCCGCGCGCATCGCCTTCTACGGCCTGAGCTACGGCGGCAAGACCGCGATGCGCACCCCGGCGGTCATCGAGCGTTACTGCCTCTCGATCTGCTCGGGCGACTTCAACGAATGGGTGCGCAAAAACGCCTCGGTCGAGTATCCGGGGAGCTACCTGTTCACGAACGAATACGAGATCTTCGAGTGGGATCTCGGCCACACCTTCAACTATGCGGAGATGGCGCTGCTCATCGCGCCGCGGCCCTTTATGGTCGAGCGGGGCCACAACGACGGCGTCGGCACGAGCGAGTGGGTCGGCTACGAAATGGGCAAGGTCCTCAAAGGCTACAGCAAGCTCGGCATCCCGGACCGCGCGGAGATCGAGTGGTTCGAAGGCCCGCACAAGATCCATGGCGTGAAGTCATTCGAGTTCCTCCACCAGCATCTCGACTGGCCCGCGCCGACGCCCGCGAAACCAGCAAGCGCAACTACGACGCCGCCTCAACCCCGTGACTGACGTGGGGCGGGGTGCGAAGATCGAGGCGCATCGGTTTGGAATGCGGTCGGTTTTGGTTGGGTTCAAAAGGACGACGAACGGGCAACGCCCGCGAGGACACTCGGACGAAATTTTTGGCCGACCCTTTCGGCCTCACCGGTCCTGGCGAAGTTTCCAGACCAGAGACGCCTTGCCTTCCGAGTTGATGTTCACCGTGATCGAATACCAGCGCGCAAAACCCACGATCGAATCGAACTTTACCTTGTCCACGATCACCGGTTTGAGTCGCTCGTAATACTCGTGGCGCTCCAGCAGGAGCACGTTCGGCTTTAGCCAGCGGACCGGCTCGATGTAGTCATGGCCGAGGATCGCGCCCTTCAACTCGGTATCACTCCCCCGCCCCGGCACCGTGTCGAGAGGCAACTCGACCCGGCTCCACGAGTCGCCCGTCATTTGATAAACCGCGGTCTGCTTCCGGAGCGGCTCCGGACGCGGTGTGCTGAACAAATTGCCGCGCTGCTCGGTCAGGCCGCTCGAACGGCTGGCCAAGCGCCTGGAATCCGGCGCCCACAGGATTTCACCTTCGCGCTCGGCTCCCGTGCCGATGTCCTCCGCCGTCATGTCGAGCAGCACCCGGCCCGTCTTCTTCTCGATGAGTTCCGCCCGCGCGACTTTGGAGCCGCGCAGATCGAATGGATCGGAGAAGAATTTGCGGACAGCATAGCGGCCGTCCGGCGAAGGCCAGGCCACCAACTCGCGGGGAAAGAGCATCTTGGTCGTCTCCGGAAAATGGCGTTGCAAATAAAGCGTGGTCGGCGGCAGCGCGCCGTCGCCCACGACGATATTCCGCACCAGGACCTGACGGCTCACCGGCTGTGCGGCGAGATACTTCGCCAACTTCGCGTCGCCCAAAAGATGCACGACCACGGTGGGCATGCCCGCGATCGATTCGGCCGCCGCGCCATCGGCCTCCTGCGCGAGCGCGAAGAATTGCTCGAGCGCCTTCGGGTCCCCCTGCGCCGCCCGCCGGGTCACCTTCCCGTAGTCAAATCCGCGCGCCCGCGCCGCGTCGTCGATCTCCGACGAACCCGTCGGATCCTTCTCCGGGAGATCGCTCTCATCGAAAAAGAGACGGATCCCACCGAGCGGCAGCCAACCCGATTTGCCCGACTCCAGCGTCACCTTCGCCCACTCGTTCCCCTCTTCCGGTTCGAAAGAAAACGACGCCCCCGGTTTGACCGTCGCCACCATCGGGGCGGTCGCGCGCTGCTCCGTCCGCAGTGCACCGGACTCGCGAACGACCCCGCGCTGTTCGGCCGACGCGACCTGCGTCAAGGCCAGCGAAATGATGAGGGACCAAATCCTTCCCGGGCCGGGTGCGTGGTGGGACATTCGCCGAGTCTGTAAATGGAACCGCGATCGTCAATTCCGCGGCAAGTCTTCGCCAAACAAAGAATCGGAGCCCAGTGACTTGGTGAAGATCCACTGTTCAACCCGCCACTCAGCGCACCTCGGGCGGCGGCCACTGCTGGCCGGCGAGTTCCGGCGGGAGTTGCGTCGGGTCCTGCGGGTAGAACAGCGAAAGGTCCATGTTCTGCGACTTCGAGCCTTGGAGAAATTCCAACTCCTCCGGCGCGCCGACGATCAGCCAGAGCACCTCGGCATCCGTGTCATTGAAGACCTGGCGCAACTGCTCCGGCCCCACGAGCACGCCGCCGTGCTTCGGCACCGTCACCGTCTCGCCGCCGATCCGCATCCGGCCCGTGCCTTCGAGCACGAAGTAAAACTCCTCCTGCCGGAGGTGCTGGTGCAACGTATTCGCGCTGTGCGGCGGCATCCGCCACAACCGCGCGCTCAAGTTCTCGCTCCCCGTCCGTTCCAGAAAATCCGCATTCGGGATCTTCATCAAATTCGACGGACGCCACTGCAGGTCGTCCGGCCCGATGAGGGTATAACCGGTCACTGGTTTCATGCCGCGAATGTTGCCGCCCTGCGCGCCGGAGTTCCACCCGCAAGGGCCGGACAAGCGACATGCGGCGGAAGATGGCTGGTTCGAGTAGCTTCTGCAATCACAGCGCGAAAAGATGGATGTCTCACGCCTTCGCGTAAACCTCCGTGCCCTTCCAATCGGCGGCGTATTTGCGGACGACTTCAGTGATCTTCATTTGTAGGCATCGCGCCGATGGCGGACGCGATAGACTCGAACGATTCGGACCGTATCCGCGATCTCGTAAAGAACGCGGTAGTCTCCCACGCGAATCCGCCAATTGCTGGTGGTGCCGGAGAGCTTCTTTGCTCCGGGCGGGCGTGGATTGGAGGCCAGCGTGGAAATGCCTTCGACGACGCGGTCGTGGACCTCGTCGGAAAGCCGGCGGAGATCCTTTTCCGCCGAGCGTTCGAGGACGATCTCAAACACGCGCTTTGCGGCGCTCGGCCAGATATTCTTTCAGCGGCCGAAACGAGAGTGGCTTGGTGCGAGCCTGCTTTAAATAGGCAACATCTTCGGCATCCTCCAAACGTTCGATCATTTCCTCATACTCCTTGATCGGGATGATGACCGAAACCGGCTTGCCCTTTCTGGTGATGATTTCGGGTTCAGCGAATGCAGCTTTCATGAGCGGAGAATATCCGACTTCAGCCTTCGCGTAAACTCCGCGCTCATTCTCGACGAACTCGCGGCCCAATGCTCCGTTCAGACACTCACCGTCATCTCCGTCATCTGCTTGGTCGCGATGCCGATGGGCCGATCCAGCGGGATGCCGGCGCAGGCGAGGATGGTGGTGAGCAGGTCGCCTTGATTGCCCTTCGTCTCGGCGAGGAAACGTCCCGTATTGATCGAGCCGCCGCCGCGTCCGGCGAGGATGAAGGGCAGGTTTTCGCGGGCGTGTTTGTT
>JBBQIZ010000291.1:0-4289 GCA_038325425.1 Chthoniobacterales bacterium | reverse complement strand
GCAATCCGCAGTCACGATAACGCAGGAAATGAACCGCCTGCGGGCTCAGGCCGAGCGCGTGAAGCGCATCGAGGGTTTCCTGCTCGCGCACCGCGGCGAGCCGCGCGGAAGGATGGGTCCGGGAATTGGGATGGGAGCGCGACCCGTCGGTCATCATCACCACTTGCGCGGGGACGCCGGCATCTGCCAACAGGGCGAGGAGTCCGCCGCAGCCGAGAGATTCGTCGTCTGGGTGCGGAGAGAAAACGATGGTTGATCCCAAGGCGGCGGCTGCTTCGGCGGGGCGTAGTGGATGACGCTCCGGCTCGACGAGGAGTGATTTGGAGAGAGTGGGAGTTTGCATCACACGGGCTACGCGGCGCGCTCGCGCATTTCGGGAAGATCATCGAACCGGTCGCGCGCCCGACCAAGGCGCTCGGCGAGCGAAAGCGGCCGCAGCGTGGCGCAAATTTCGCGCAGCGCTCGCAGTGTGGCATGAATTTCGGCCGCTCCATCCGGCTGAGGAATATCCGGCGTCAGGCGGAGGGAGGAGGGCGGGACGCCGCCCAGATTCTCCGCGCACCACAGGCCTAATTCGGCCAGCCGCGCCTCGGCCCTTGGTGCGGATTCCACCATCACCGCGGCGGCATTGTGCGCCTGCCGATCCCACCAGCCGAGGGCGTCGGCCAGGCCGCCTTGCGCCCGTCCGATCATGCGGGCGGAGATCTGGACGCGCACCTGCGGGCTGTGTCGAAAGCGCCCGCCGGAATCCACAATGGCGCGATAGAGGGCCACGTCTTCGTTGGTTCGTTTAAGCGGCATGCCGCCAGCCTGCGCATAGGCCGCCGCGGTGACGGCGAGACTTCCGCCAAAGTGCTGATGATGGCGGGGAAACGGGTCGTGCGCTTCGGGAGCGTAAAGGGAGCGCAATTCTTCGAGTGCCCGCCGATAGCCGATGTCGAGGAGCAGGAATTTTCGCACGCCCGCGGGGAGCACCGCGGCCTCTACCGGATCGAGCATGATCCGGCCTCCGACGCCGACGACACCTTCGGCGATTTCCGCCTCGGTCTGGGCGATCCAGTCGGCCGCGGGCCGCGAATCCGCGTCGGTGGTGAGGATCAATCCATTCGGGTGCTGGAGCTTTTGAAAACGCGCGAACGCCGCATCGAAAAGCGCCTGCCGCGCGCGCCCGACGTGGGCGTGCTCTGTGTCGAAGGAAACCTCCGCGATGTGCAGATGAAGCCACGGGTATTTTTGGAGAAGGGCCGCTCCTGCTTCCGCGGTGCGATCGGTGCAGTTGTTGAGCAGCACGACGACCTCAAAGGAGGTGGGATCGAGTGGGGCTCCCTCCAAACCCCGCTGGTCGGATAGGGCGGCGATCAGCGCGGGCAGCGTCGCTTCCTCGTTGCGCGCCGGGACCACCACGCAGGAGCGCATTTGCGGATGTGGCGCGGGCAGCGAGAAGCCCAACGCGCGTGCGCTCAACGCTTCCCCAACAGGACCGCCCAAGTGCTCGAAGGAGGTCACAAGTTCCACGTTGGAGAATGGCTCGCGACGGCCCGGCCGAGGGCTGCCAGATCATGTTCCGCATGACTCTGGCGGAGGAAAACGGGGAGGTCCGCGCAGCGCTGCGCGTGAATGGCATCGCCGCAGAGCAGTCCGGGGCCGAGCGCGCGCCCGGTGCGCAGCAACACTTCATTGGCTGCTGCTTCCACACACGCTCGAACGCGGAGAGCTGCCGGCGCGGCGTCCGCCGTCGGATGGGCGTCGATCCATGTCGCCGTCTCGATGAGCAGCGCTCGGGCGGCGCGGAGCGAGGTATCGACTGCGCCCAAATGTGCGGCGGCATGCGGATCGTTGGCGACTTTCGAGGAAGCGGCGAGAGTCCGCGCGACCGCGACCGTGGCGCCGTACCACACCGCAGCGATGCCGGCTCCGCCCTGCCAGAAACCGGGCCGCGCGACATAATCGCCCGGCCCGCCGATGGTCTCGGCACGGGCACCGTCGAAGACGACCGTGGCACTTTCCGAGGCCGACATCCCGACCGCCTTCCATCCGTCCTTCTCGACGCGAATGCCGGGCTGGCGAAGACGCACTGCGACGAGGATCGGCTGCTCATCGGGAGTCCAGGCCGACATCACCGCCGAATCGACCACCGCCGCCCCGGAGCACCAAGCCTTGCGGCCAGACAGCGTGCCTCCGTTTTCATCGGGATGGAAAATGACCCGCGCTTGCGGCGGCTCGGCGGCCCACACCGCCCAGAGTCCGGTGGACTGCGGGCCGTGGAGTTCAGCGAGGATCGCCAGCGCGTCGGTGTGACCTTCGTACACTTTCGCGAGCGAAAGATCGACCGCGGCCACGGCGGCCAGCGCCCGCCAGCGCTCCAGAGTTCGCCCGCCGGCGGGCAACGGCAGTTCGGCCAGCTTCTTCGCCAGCAGCGTCCGCATCGCCTCGCCCACCGCCTCCGACGAGCGAAACGGTCGGGCCAAATCGCGCAGGGCGTTGAGGATCGCTTCTTCGGTCGGACCCGCAGCAACTTCGAGCATCATGACGGCTTTCACGCTCAGCCTGGACGGCGCATTGAGGGCTCGCGCCCCCAGATGCGGCCACCTTTCGCGGCGGTGATATAGGTGCCCACGGCTTTCGCGGACTCCGACTTCAACACGCCGCCATCGGGCCGCACGCCATCTTTGTCGAACAACGGCTGAGCGTCCGCCGTGTGGGCGAGCACCTTGCAGTGGCCGAGCGCGACGGCGGGCAAAAGCGACAAAAGAAGAACGCGGGCGGTGATCCGGCAGGGCTTTTTCATAGTGCGCGGGTCGGTGGGTAAAAATCGGCTTAACCAAGCTTCTTCGCGTAGTACGCCATCATCTCTGAACGGCGGCAGCGGCGGCTGGATTCGGGTCCCTTCGGTTCAGGAAGGTTCACGCCAAGCTGGTCGAAACGTTGGATCATCGTGCCGTGTTATCGGGCGCCGCCGCCGGCGTGTCGGTAGGAGCGATCCCCCGGAAAGCGGTCAGGACAAAAATCAGGGCGCTAAACTTCATCGAAATGCCCTGCGTCGGTAAAAAGTTTGCGCCTCCATACGGTGCCGGTCTTCTTCGCCATCCTCGGCGGTTTGGCGATCTTCGGCGCATCCGGCCTCATTCTCGGTCCGGTAATCCTCGCCCTCACCGATGCGATCCTGTTTATGGGACCGTGCTTCCTCGGGTGATCTTGACGTTGTCCACCACCACGCAGGTGTTCTGGGAGCCGAGTTGGATGCGAAAGGCGAGCGTCTGCCCCGGCTGAAAATTCGCCGGTAGTGGAGCCCTGCCGAGCAGTTGCGCGACCTGGCCGATCTGCTGCTGCACGAAGGTGCAAACGCGGGTCTTCATGTTCACCGCCGCCTGAACGTGCATCCAGCAATCGTAAGGGACCGTGACGCTGGATTCTTGAGACGCCGCGCCTGCTTGCAGCATCCATTTTCCCTCGTGGGCTTCGGCGAGCGCGATGGGATTGCCGTCGGCGTTCTCGATGACGAGCGCGATTTGGTTCGGCGAGGTGCGCGCCTGACCGGGAATGAGGCTCGCCACCGGCGCATCCGAGCGGATGAAGCAGTCGGCATCGAAGGTCAGAATGTCGTCCCCATTTAGCGTGACTGGCTGGGCCAGCACAGGACGGAGATCGCCGCCGCGGGTGGTCAGCACGGACTTCACGCCTTCGCGATACGAGGTGCTGCTGATGATGTGGAAGGCACCGGGCTGGTTCGGTGTCGTGGACCATCGGTCGCCGTGGAGATCAGCGCCGTTCTTGAGCGGCTCGAAATCGTCGGCGAGGAGGACTTGATCGCCGTGCGGCGTGAACTCCAGCGCGGGCGACCAGAGCACCGAGAGGTCATCGAGACAGACCTTGCTGCCCGCAGGACCGAGCGGTTGAAACAGCACTTGCTTGAACGCCTTGTAACTCGGCACCGGGATTTCCACGTTCACGCCGTTCTGCATCGTCGTGCGCGGCGGCGGCGGCGTGTAAGGCACGTTCTCGGCGAGCAGCGTGTCAGACTTCGTTCCCGCATACGCGGAGTAGGCCGCCTGGGAAAAATCCACGCGGATGGAGAAGCGCTGCCACTCACCGACGGCGACGCGATAGGTCGTTGGCTTCCACGTTCCCGTGCCGCCCGCACTGCGGCCTGTGGTGTAGGAGACGGCTCCTGTCACTGGGTCAATCTTGAGGCCCACATCCAGCTCGCCGCCTTTGTTTTCGAGATAGGTGATCACGCCGCTCGCTGCGCTCTCGCGATAAATCCAGAACGAATAGTCGCAGGTGCCGTT
>JBBQIZ010000290.1:0-4296 GCA_038325425.1 Chthoniobacterales bacterium | reverse complement strand
AGGTTGTTCGCGACGAGCGTCTGCTGAGTTTCGGCGACGCCGAGTTCCCACGGCGTGCCGGCGTGTTTGATCGACGAGAGCGGCGACGCGCCGGTGCCGCCGTCGTGACCGGAGACGAGCACGATGTCGGCGTGCGCCTTGGCGACGCCCGCGGCGACCGTGCCGACGCCGGCTTCGCTGACCAGCTTCACGCAGACCTTCGCGCGCGGGTTCACTTCCTTCAGGTCATGAATGAGCTGGGCCAGATCCTCAATGCTGTAAATATCATGGTGCGGCGGCGGTGAGATGAGCATCACGCCGGGCACGGTGTGGCGGAGTTTGGCGATGATCCCGGTGACTTTGTGCGCCGGGAGCTGGCCGCCTTCGCCGGGCTTTGCGCCCTGCGCCATCTTGATCTCGATTTCTTTCGCGCTGGCGAGATACGCCGCGGTCACGCCGAAGCGGCCGGAGGCGATTTGCTTGATCGCCGAGTTGGCCAGGTCGCCATTCGGGCGGCGCTTGAAACGCTCCGGATCTTCGCCGCCTTCGCCGCTGTTCGATTTGCCGCCGATGCGGTTCATCGCGATGGCCAGCGTCTCGTGCGCCTCGGGCGAAAGCGCGCCGAGCGACATGCCGGCGGTGGTGAAACGCACGCGGATGTCTTCGACCGACTCCACTTCCTCGATCGGGATCGGTTCGTTCTTCGGCACGAGATCGAACATGTCCTTGAACGAAATCGGCTGCTGCGCCTTCACCGCCGCGACGTATTTTTTGTATTCCTCGGTCTTGCCGGACTTCACGAAAGCGTGGAACGACTGGATGACCGGCGGCGTGACGGCGTGATTTTCGCCGTTGCGGCGGAAGCGATAAAAGCCGGGGTCGTCGAGTTTCATCGGGGCCGGCGGCTCGGCGGGCACGGTGGCGAAACCCTTTTCGTGGCGGGCTAGTGACTCGCGGGCGATCTCGACATAACCGATGCCGCCGACCTGCGAGGCGGTGCGCCAGAAGCACTGCTCGACCACTTTCGGCCCGATGCCGATGATCTCGAAGATCTGCGCGCCGTGGTAGCTGGAGAGGACGCTGATCCCCATCTTCGACATGATTTTGAGCAAGCCGCTCTCGAGGGCGGTGCGGAAATTCTGCAACGCCTTGGCGTAGGTGAGCGCTTCCGCGTCTTTCAGCGCGGCCTGGGCTTTGGCCAGCTTTTCTGCATCGGCGCCGGCTTTGACCACGCCCTGCTGGGCGGCGACTTTGATTTGCCCGATGATTTCGCGGGCGGAATCGAAGGCCAGATACGGCGAGATGGCGCTCGCGCCGTAGCCGATGAGGAGAGCCATTTGATGCACGTCGCGCGCTTCGCCGGTCTCGCAGATGAGCGAAGCTTTCATGCGTTTGCCGGTGCGGATGAGGTGATGATGCACCGCGCCAGTGGCGAGCAGCATCGGCACCGCGACGCGGGCGTGATCGACCGCGCGATCCGAGAGGATGACCAACCGCGCGCCGCCGAGCACCGCGGCTTCGGCTTCGCGACAGATGCGCCCGATGGCGGGTTCCAGACCGTCTTCGCCTTCGCTTAGCGGCCAGGTGACGTCGATCGTCTTCGCCGGATGGTATTTGTCCTCCAGGTTCCGGAGGACGGCCAAGTCATTCTCGAGGAAGATCGGCGAGTCGCTTTGAATGAGGCGCGCGTGTTCGGGCGTCTCGGCGAGGAGATTGCGCCGCCAGCCGAGGCTGATGTTCAGCGACATCACGAGCTTTTCGCGGATCGGATCGATCGGCGGATTGGTGACCTGCGCGAAGAGCTGTTTGAAATAGGTGTAGAGCAGGCGCGGCTGCAGCGAGAGCACGGCGAGCGGCGTGTCGTCGCCCATCGAGCCGATCGCTTCGGTGCCTTCCTTGAGCATCGGCTTGAGGATGATGTCGAGTTCCTCGGCGGTGTAGCCAAAGGCGATCTGGCGCTGGGCGAGCGTGAGGATATCGACCGGCTCGGCGGGTTCCTGCACTGGCTCGGTCACGGCTTCCGAGAGGCGGATCAGATTGTCCTGCACCCAGGCCGAATAGGGCTTCCGCGCCGCGAGCGCGTCCTTGATTTCGCCGTCGCGCATCAGCTTCCCGGCGGCGGTGTCGATGGCGATCATTTCGCCGGGTGCGAGGCGGCCCTTCTCGACGATGTGCGCGTCGTCGAACACGATCGTGCCGACTTCGGAGCCGATGCTGAAGATGCCATCGTCGGTCAGCTTGTAACGCGCCGGGCGCAGGCCGTTGCGATCGAGGCAGGCGCCGACGGTGATGCCATCGGTGAAGCAAATCGCGGCCGGGCCATCCCACGGTTCATTAAAGCAACGGTGGTATTCGTAAAAGGCTTTGAGCTGGGGCGAAGAGAATTTGTCGCCGCGCCACGCCGGCGGCACGAGCATGGTCATCGCGTGCAGGATGCTGCGGCCGGACATGACGATCGCCTCGAGGGCGTTGTCGAGATCGGAGGAATCGCTGCCGCCGGGCTGGATGATCGGCTTGAGCAAATCGATGTCCGCGCCCCAGAAGTCGGCTTCGAGTTCCGCCTCGCGCGCGCGCATCCAGTTGACGTTCCCGCGGCGGGTGTTGATTTCGCCGTTGTGCGCCAGCATCCGGAAAGGATGCCCGAGCGGCCACGTCGGGAAGGTGTTCGTCGAATAGCGCTGATGGTAAATCGCCAGCGCCGTCTCGTAAGCGGGATTCTGCAGATCCTTGTAAAACTTCTCCAACGAAGGCGAGACGAGCAGGCCTTTGTAGATGATCATCCGGTGCGAGAACGACGGGATGTAAAAGTGCTTGATGCCGTCCTGTTCGGCGCGCTTTTCGATCTCGTTGCGGGCCAGGAAAAGGCGGCGCTCGTAGTCGTCATCGGTCACGCCGTGCGGGCGGCCGACGAGCACCTGCTCCATGCGCGGCAGCGTCGAAGCCGCCTTGTCCCCGAGCATGTGGATATTCACCGGCACCTCGCGCCAGCCGAAGAGGAACAACCCGCGCTTGGTGATCACCTCCTCGGTGATCGCCTTGGCCCGCGCCTGCGCGTAGGCATTGTCGTGCGGGAGAAAGAGGAACCCGACGCCCAGATCGGACTCCTGGAAAAGCCGGTGACCGAGCTTCTGCACCTCCGGTGCGAAAAGTTTGTAGGGAATCTGCGTCGAAACGCCGGCGCCGTCGCCGGTCTTCGCATCGGCATCGACGGCCCCGCGATGCGCGAGATTGCACAGCGACTGCAAGGCGTATTTCAGCACCTGATTCGAGCGTTTCCCGCTGACCTGAGCGATGAAGCCGACGCCGCAGGCGTCGTGTTCAAATTCGGGCGAATACAGTGAGGCGCGGCCCGACAGTTGGTCCTGTATAACTTGATTCAACATAATATTTTTCCCTGTTCGTTTTTCCCAGCTCGCCGAGATTAGGAGCGGATACGCGCAATTCAAGACATAATCCGGGTGGATTTGGACACAATGCGGTTAACCCTGCGGTCTTTTCTGTCCGACTTTCGGCTATCTCCCGATGGAAAACGGCTGTTTTTGGACTGGATCGCATATCGCGTTGGAATACTACGAACGCGAAACCGTTCGCGGCGCTCCAATATGCAGGCCCCATCTCCCGCGGATCGGACCCGCGAGCGCGACGAATCGAAGGATTCGCGCCCAATTTCCGCCATAATCGCGCTCTGGATGCGGAAAATTGTCGCCTTCTCCCCGCGCAAGTGTCTAGGTTCTGCGCTTGGCGAAAATCCCCACTCCAAGCAACGGCATGAAAGAACTCGACGACCAGGAACGCTTGATCGTGCGCCATCTCATCCGCGATCCGCGCGAATCGGATAACGGCATCGGCGAAGCCACGGGCGTGAACGTGCGCACCGTCGGCCGCAAACGGCAGCGGCTCGAACAGGCCGGCATCCTCTCCTACTACACGCACCTCGACCTCTCCTCGCGCGGCACCGGGCAGTTTGGCGCGCGGCATCTTTACATCATCAAGTTCCGCATCGGCATCACCTACAAGCAGGTGCTCGAAGACATCCAGCGCGAGCCTTTCGTGCGCTCGATCTTTACCGAAATCATCTTCGAAAGCCACATCGCGGAGATCGACGGCAAACTCGCCATGCTCCTCTTCATCGACGGCACCGACGAAACCAACATCGTGCAAACCGTGCAGGAGCAGCTCATCCCCAGCCTGCTCCGCAACCACGGCGAAAACTCGATCGAGGAAGTGAACACCATCCGCGTGCTCGCACCGGTCCGCACCGTGCGGAACTACATCCAGCCGGTGAACATGCAGGATGGCTACATCAAAAAAGATTGG
>JBBQIZ010000289.1:0-4298 GCA_038325425.1 Chthoniobacterales bacterium | reverse complement strand
GGCGGAGCAGCGCGTCATGCGGTGGACGTGCGTGGCTTCGATCGGACTCCAGCGGCCATCCATCGTGTCGATTGGCGGCAGGAGTTCGGAACGTGCGCCGCGGATCAGACCGAGGAAAGCCTGCTGCAGCGAGGTGAAGAGCCGGGCGGCTGCGGCGTCGGTGTCGGCAGCGATGACGTTCACTCCGACGATCACGTGCGGCGCGGCGAGTTGCGCGGAAGGCTGGAAATTGTCGCGGTAAAGGGCGAGCGCCGCGTGGAGGTAATCCGGCGCGAAGTGCGAGGCGAAGGCGAAGGGCAGGCCGAGTTCAGCGGCGAGTCGCGCGCTGAAATCGCTCGAACCGAGCAGATAGAGCGGGACATTCAACCCGGCGCCGGGGATAGCGCGCAGCGGCTGTCCGGGTACGGCGGGCGCGAAGTAGGACTGCAGCTCCGCGACATCCTGCGGAAAGGTATCGCCGCTGCTGCCGAGCCCGCGGCGCAGGGCGCGCGCGGTCGTTTGATCACCACCGGGCGCTCGGCCGAGGCCGAGATCGATACGTCCCGGGTAGAGCGATTCGAGGGTGCCGAATTGTTCGGCGATGACCAGCGGCGCATGATTCGGCAGCATGATCCCACCCGAGCCAACGCGGATGTGCGAGGTCGCGCCGGCGACATGGCCGATGACCACCGCAGTCGCCGCGCTGGCGATGCCGGCGATATTGTGATGCTCGGCCAGCCAGTAGCGATGGTAGCCCCAGGCTTCCGCGTGCTGCGCGAGATCGCGCGTGTTGCGGAAGGCCTGCGCGGCATCGCTGCCGCGATTGATCGGCGCGAGATCGAGGACGGAGTGGAGGATCATGTGGCTAGGGGAGCAGCGGCCAGTTGCGGGTAATCCGTGTATCCCTTCGGACCGGGCGCGTAGAAGGTGGCGGCGTCGGGCGCATTGAGCGGCGCGTCGATGGCGAAGCGCTCGGGCAGATCGGGGTTGGCGATGAAGGCCTGGCCAAACGCGACGGCGTCCGCTTCGCCCGCGGCGATCACTTCCTCCGCGGTCTGTTGCGTGAAGCGTTCGTTGGCAATGTAGACGCCGCCGAAGACTTTTTTCAGCGCGGGTCCGAGCCGATTGGGGCCGAGCGCTTCGCGGGCGCAGAGGAAGGCGAGGCGACGTTGGCCAAGTTCGCGCGCGACGTAACCGAAGGTCTCCGCGGGATTCGAGTCGCCCATGTCGTGCGCGTCCCCGCGCGGCGCGAGGTGCATGCCCACACGGTCCGCGCCCCAGACGGAGATCGCGGCGTCGGTCGCTTCGAGCATGAGACGCGCGCGATTTTCGACCGAGCCGCCGTATTCGTCGGTGCGGTGATTCGTGCTGTCCTGCAGGAATTGATCGAGCAGGTAGCCGTTCGCCCCGTGGATTTCGACGCCGTCGAAGCCCGCGCGCTGCGCATTCTCCGCGCCGCGGCGGTACGCCTCGATGATGCCAGGAATTTCGCTCAATTCGAGCGCGCGGGGCGTGACGAACGCCTTCTCCGGCCGGACGAGGCTGACGTGTCCTTTCGGCGCGATGGCGCTCGGCGCGACGGGCAACTGGCCATTGAGGAAGACCGGATCAGAGACGCGTCCGACGTGCCAGAGCTGGAGGAAGATGCGGCCGCCTTCTTGATGCACGGCGTCGGTGATCAACGACCAGCCGCGCACTTGCTCATCCGACCAAATGCCCGGCGTATCCGCGTAGCCGACGCCCATCGGGTCCACGGAAGTGGCCTCGCTGAGAATGAGTCCGGCGGAGGCGCGCTGGCGGTAATATTCGGCCATAAGCGCGTTGGGCGTGCGGGTCGCGCCGGCCCGCGCGCGGGTCAGCGGGGCCATGATGATACGGTTCGGCAGTTCGAGAGCGCCGACGGTGAGCGGAGTTAAGAGGTTCGACATGGATGGGTTCAGGATGAGGTTCGAGCTGAGAGTTATTTCGCGGTCGCGAGTTCGGCCGGGCTCGTGGGAGCGAGCGGGGTGGTTTCCTCGCGGGCGATCTGCCAGAGGCCGTTGTGGCGTTTCCAGGTGAGCGTGACCCGCGAGTTGCAGTTCACGGCGCGGCCATTTTTGTGAGTGCCTCGCGGCTGGAAGCTGAAGGTCGTGGTCGCGGTCGCGCCCTGCAACGCGACGCGCAGGTCGTCGCTCGGCTTGGAATCGAGCTTTTGCACCTGCGCGACGATCGGCTGGAGCATCGCGGTGTAGGCGCTGAAGCCGCTCGCAGTCTCGGTGTCGCCCGCGCTCTTTTCCGAAAACTCGAAGTCCGGGCGATAGAGTGACTGGAGTTTGGCGAAGTTAAATTCGCCGTTGTTTCCTGAGCGCGCGGAGAACCACGATTGCACCCCGAGGCGGATGGCCAGTTCGTCGGTTGAAGGACGTTCGGCGAAGGCGCTCGCGGCGAACGCGACAAGAAGGGCGGTGAGGAGATGCTTTTTCATGGGGATGCGGAAAGTGAGTGTCGCGGAACTGCGACGTCCCGCTCAGGCCGCGGAGCGGATGATTTCGGCAGCCGCCGGCTCCTCGCAGAGCGCGGCGGAGACGAGGCGCACTTTTTCCTCGGCGAGCGCCGGGAAAAAGAGATGTGGAAAGTCGGTGCTCCGGGCGACTTCCGCGGCGTCGTCAATCGCTCGGCGGATGACTACGACTGGCACGCACTGGCGAAATTCGCGGGTCAGGCGCTGGCTGATGGATTTCTTCAGGTCGCCGACGAGGTCGGCCAGCGAATCGACCGAACCGGGTTGAAGCGTCGCGGTGGGACGTGCATTGGAGCGTGGTTTCATGGATGATTTTGGCGGTGTTGTGGTTGCGAATAGACCAGTCGTCTATAAGTACTGCAAAAAAAAGGGCCGTCAGGAGGGCTTCAGATATTCACGGACAAAGAGGGCGGCAGTCCGCAGGGGCGCGACGCTATGCTCGAGTTGGCTACGCTGGCTGGCCCCGGCGAGGAGGTCTTGGAGCAGAGACGCGGTCGCCGCCGGATTGAGGTCTTGGCGGATCACGCCCTTTTCCTGGCCTTCGATCACCAATTTCTCCAGATACCCGCGCCATTCGTGCATGCCTTCGACCAGCACGGCCCGCATATCGTCACTGAAAGTGGCGACTTCACTGGCCAGTTTTTGGACGAGACAAGAGCATTTGCAGCTCTGCTCGAAAAGCTTGGCTACGTTCATGTCCAGATAGATCGCGAGCCGCTCGGAGGGGTTTTCGGAAAGCTCGTTGCTGAGCAGCGCCCGGCGTTTGTAGGCCGAGGCGTCGGCGACGTAGTACTTGAGGAGTTCGACCCCGAACTGCTCCTTCGACTGAAAATAGTGGTAAAACGAACCCTTGGGCACTTTGACCGCAGAGAGGATTTCGTTCAGCCCGACCGAGTGGAAGCTCTTCTGGAGCATGATCTCCTCCGCCGCATCCATGATGCGTTCTTTAGTGGTGGCGGTCGTGTTGCTCATTGATCTTAGAAATGAATAGACCAGTCGTCTACTGGCGCAAGGGATTTTTTGACATCCCTTCGGTCAAAGTGAATCATCGCCTGCTTCACCGATTGGAATGCTGAGGCCGTAAGGTAAAAATTGGATTTGATTCTTGGCGGGTGTGTCGGGCGTAAGCCCGTTTTCCGCTGCGTCTGAAGTCGCAGCGAGTGCTGGGAATACGTGCGAATACCCCACCGAACCTTGCGTCGCCCGTTGCTGGAGTTGCTCGCGAATGATCGCACCCGCAGTGCTTGGATCAGGAAATTTTTTTCTCCGACAGGCACGCACAGCATTGGAAGCCTTCGGGAGCGAGAACGTAACGGGCATTCGCCGCGTCATTTTGGGGCGGAAAAAATACGGCAAGGTGCAGCCAACGCGGTGGGTGGTTGGAGCGCGCTCGCCAGTCTTGGCAGAAGGCAACGACTGGCTTGCCGGAATCACAGGAATATGATTTCCATAAGCGTATGAGAGTTGTCCCAACCTCGTTTCAGGCGCCGGCTGTCTTGGCAGAGTCTCTGTCGTCGGGATTCATGGACGCTCTTCTTCACGTCAGCAATTCCTTGATCACCGTTCGTAACTCATTCCCATGCAAACAGACAAACTGAGCGACAGAGTCGAAAAAATCATCATTGGCCTGGGAGACAATCGCGAGGATACGCTCGCGCTGATGGAGGATCTTTGGGCGGAGATCGACCACACCAATGCCGATAGCATCCGCGAAGGCTCCGAACGGATGATCGCCCTCGTGACCGCGGCGACCAGCTTCCGCACAGTTTGCGAAGAACTCGCCACCAAACTCCGCAGTTTTCTGCCGCCGGAGCAAGCG
>JBBQIZ010000288.1:0-4396 GCA_038325425.1 Chthoniobacterales bacterium | reverse complement strand
ACGCTCGACCGGCTAACCGAAGACGTCGGCGGCGAAAACAACGCCTACACCGCGAACGACGTGACCGTGTATCACGAAACCGTTCCGTCGAATCACCTCCAGCGGCTGCTTTGGGCCGAGGCCGAGCGGCTCGCCGCGCTCACCGTCGATGTGCGCAACTTCACCCTTGAGCGCGAGGTCGTGAAAGAGGAATACCGCCAGCGCGTGCTCGCCGAGCCGTATGGCGAGTTTTACGAAATCATCGAGAAGCGCTCCTTCGCCGAGCACCCCTACAAACGCCCGACGATCGGCAACATCGCCGAACTCGAAGCCGCCAGCCTCGAAGACGTGCGCGCCTTTCACACGACCTTCTATCGACCGGACAACGCCGTGCTCGTCGTCGTGGGCGACTTCGATCCCGCGCAGCTCCAGAAATGGGTGGACGAATACTTCGGCGCGATCCCGAAGCCCGCGGAGCCGATCCCGCGCGTCACCGTCAAGGAACCCGCGCGCACCGCCGAGAAAACCTTGCGCGAATACGATCCGAAGCCGCCGCTGCCCGCGCTGGCCATTACCTACCTCGGGCCAGCCGCAACTAGCGAAGAAGCGCCCGCGTGGGAGATCGCGCAGCAAGTGCTCAGCGGCGGCGAATCGTCGCGGCTCTACCGCCAGCTCGTCTATGAAACGCAGCTCGCGCAGAGCGCAGAATTTTACGCCGACCTGCGCGAAGACCTTGGCCTGCTCACCTTCTACATCACGCTCGCGAGCGGAGTGCCGGTGGAAAAAGCGAAGACCGCCCTGCTCGCCGAAATCGCCAAACTGGCCACGCAGCCAATCAGCGAAAACGAACTCTCCATCGCGCGCAACCAACTCCTCGCCGCAGAACTCCGCGCCCGCGAAACCGCCGACGGCAAAGCCGCCGCGTTGGGTGAAGCAGCGACCATCCTGCGCGACCCCAATCGCGTGAACACCGACCTCGCCGCGCTCCAGGCCGTCACGCCCGAGCAGGTGCAAGCCTCCGCGCAGAAGTGGTTCACCGACGCCAACCAACTGGTCATCGAATACCTCCCGGAAAGCATGAAACCGAAAACGAAGGGGAAGAAATGAAGACGCACCTTCTCGTCCTTGCACTGCTCGCGACCGTCGCGCTGTCGGCCCGGGCCGTCGAAATCGAAGGCCTGCCGAAACCGGGCGAACCGCGCCGCGTCACCCTCGCCACCCTTGCGGAAAAGACCCTGCCGAATGGCCTGCGCGTGATCGTCCTCGAACGGCCCGGCCTGCCGCTGCTCAGCGCGCAGTTGATCATTAAGAGCGGCGTCGAGACCGACCCGCCCACGCTTTCCGGCCTGACCCAATTCACCACCGGCCTGCTCAAACGCGGCACCAAAACCCGCACCGCGCCGCAGATTGCGCAGGACATCGAAGCCCTCGGCGCAAAGATCGAGGTCAGCGCGAGTTGGGACGCCACCACCCTTTCGCTGACCACGCTCTCCGCCAACGCCGAACCCGCGCTGGCCATCGTCGCCGAACTCGCGCGAGACCCCGCCTTTGCCAAAAACGAAATCGAACGCGCCCGCCGCGAAACGCTCGACGAACTCCGCGTCGCACTCGAAGAACCCGGCACCGTCGGACGTTTCGCCGCGGTCCGCGCCACGCTGTCCTTCGACGCGCATCCGCCCGGCGGCACGCCCGCGTCGGTCGCGCGCTACACACGCAAAGAAATCGTCGCGCAACATGCACGGCTCTTCCGCCCGGAAAACGCCATCCTCGTCCTCGCCGGCAACATCACCGCGCCCGACGCCTTCGCGCTTTCCGAGAAGCTCTTCGGTTCGTGGAAAGCCGCGACCAACGCCACGAAACCGCTCCCGCGCACCCTGCCCGCAACCGTGCCGCGCGTCGTCATCATCGACATGCCGCAAGCCGGGCAGGCCGCTGTTTTCCTGGCCGCCCCGGCGATCACCCGCGGCGCCGAGGACTGGTTCCCCGGCAAAGTCGCCAACACCCTGCTCGGCGGCGGTTACACCTCGCGACTCAACCAGGAAATCCGCCTCAAACGCGGACTCAGCTACGGCGCGAGCAGCACGCTCTCCACGCGCCGGAACAGCGGCATCTTCCTCGCCTCCGCGCAGACGAAAAATGAATCCGCCCTCGAAGTCGTACGCGTCATGCAGGCCGAATTCGCGCGTCTCGCCACCGAACCCGCGCCGCTCGATTTCCTCCAAACGCGAAAGTCCGTCCTCACCGGCGCACTCGCCCGCGCCTTGGAAACCAACGCCGACACCGTCCAGCGCATCGGCGAACTCGCGCTCTACGACCTGCCGCTCGACGGCCTGAATCGCTTCTTCGAAGACGTCGAACGCGTGCAACCCACCGACCTGCAAACCTTCGCCAGCAAACATCTCGCGGCCGACGCGTTCACCATCGTCATCGCCGGCCAGGCGAAAATCGTCGAACCGCAACTGCGCCCGATCTTTCCCAAACTCGAAGTCATCCCGTTGAACAAACTCGACCTCGATGCGCGGACTCTGCGCGCCGCCGGGAAACGCTGATTCGCTCCCGACTGACGGGCACCAGCGAGCCTCGATTCACGCCGCGGGCCGCGTCACCGCGCCGAGGAACGTCGCGTGCAGACGCCGCACCGCTTCATCGACTTCCGCGGCCGGCAGCAGCCACGTGACCCGGAACGAAGAAGTCGCCACGCCCAGCACGTCTTGCCCGGCCAGCGCGGCGGAACCCACGCAGACATTGCGATAGGTGGTGTTGATGCCGGCGCCGATCACGCTCACCGCGCCGAGGCCATCGACGAGGTAAATCGCGCCGCCAAAACGCTCCGCGAGTTCGCGGCGGAACCGTTCCTCCTGATGCAAATTTTCGCGCGAGAGCACCATCGACCAGCCGTCGCCCGGCCCGCCCGCCATCGTCGCCTGGAGTTGTTTGCCCGCGATCTGGTGCGCGTCGAGAAACTCCAGCAGCGGCTCCAGCGGCCCCGTTCCCTGCAGCAGCAGCACATCCTTTTCGCTGGCCACGCCGACCACCGTGCCCGGCGCCCGCGGCACATCCTTGCGCACGATCGTCCCGTCGGTCGCCGGCCCCGCCGTCAGCACCGGCGACGCCGTCGCACGGGCGTAGATCGCGATCCCGCGCGCCTTGGCAAATTCCACCGCCTGCGCATTCAGCACCTTCGCTCCTGCTTCCGCCATCTCCTGCATCTCCTCATAAGACAGCGCCTCGATGCGATGCGCCTCCGGCACCACGCGCGGATCGGTCGAGAAAACACCGTCCACATCCGAATAAATCTCGCACCGCTCCGCTTCGAGCGCCGCCGCCAGAGCGACCGCCGTGGTATCGCTGCCGCCGCGCCCGAGCGTCGTCACTTCATGCCGATACGACACGCCCTGATAACCCGCCACGATCACGATCTTCCCGCGCGCCAGTTCATCCTGCACCCGGAACGGCCGCACCTCGATGATCCGCGCGTCGATGTGCCGGTCGTTGGTGATGATCCCCGCCTGGCTACCCGTGAAGCTAATCGAGTCACCGCCGAGATGCCGAATCGCCATGGAAAGCAGCGCCATCGAAATGCGTTCGCCCGCAGAGAGCAGCATATCGAGCTCGCGTCGGTCCGGATTCGGCGAAACTGCGCGCGCCTGCTCCAGCAGATGATCGGTCGTATCACCCATCGCCGAAACCACGACCACGACGTCGTGCCCCTGCGCGCGGGTCCGCATCACGCGCTCGGCGACGTGGCGGAGTTTGTTCGGGTCAGCGACACTGCTGCCGCCATATTTTTGGACGATGATGGCCATAAAGTTTCGAGCGTTGAGGAACGCGACTGCGGCAGCAGCATGCCACGCCGCCACCGACTCTGGCTATCCGCGGATTGCCAGCCCTGACCTGGATTTTGAGCTCTTCAGCCGGGCTCTTTCCGCCACGGGACCACGCGATGAAATGCGAGCGCCCCCGCCCGGCGCACATCCCGCTTGCGAAACGCGGCATTTGCCGCAGTATTCCGCCCCGCTCTTCGGAGCACCGCAGCCAAAGGATGGGTGGCAGAGTGGTCGATTGCGCACGCCTGGAAAGCGTGTTTACCGCAAGGTAACGGGGGTTCGAATCCCCCCCCATCCGCTCCCCTGATTCAAGGGAGCCGGCAGCCTCTCAATGGCACCCGCATCCGCTGCCGCACGACCCGTCGAACACGTCTTCGAATTGCGGGGAGCGACCGATCTCGAAAGTCTTGTTCACGAAGCGTCCAATCGCCTCGTGCAGCTTTTGCATTTCCTGCTGCGCCTCCATAAATCCCTGCGCCACAGGGCTCTTCATGACTTCCTCGCGCAGCACATTGAATTGGGCAACTTCCTCCTCAGTGACCGCCCGGCCGCTCTGCTGCTTCATTTGAAGGAGTTCGCCCAACTCGTTG
>JBBQIZ010000287.1:0-4416 GCA_038325425.1 Chthoniobacterales bacterium | reverse complement strand
GCGCGCGTCGAGACTGAGGCGAAGCGGGTGCGCATCATCGCCGAAGCCGCGGCGCCGCTCGGGCTGAAGGTCGCGCTCTACAATCACGGCAACTGGTTCGGCGAACCAGAGAATCAGATCGCGATCATCGAGCGGTTGAAGGGCGACGGCATCACGAACGTCGGGATCGTTTACAACCTCCACCACGGCCACGAGCACCTCGACCGCTTCCCCGAGCTGCTCGCGAAAATGAAGCCGTATCTGCTCACGCTGAATCTCAACGGCATGAGCCGCGGCGCGGACAAGGAGGGCAACAAGATCATGCCGCTCGCGCAGGGCGAACTCGACCTGGAGTTGCTGAAAGCGATCCGCGCCAGCGGCTGGAACGGCCCGGTCGGCATTCTCAATCACACCGCCGAAGACGCCGAGGCGCGCCTGCTCGACAACCTCGACGGTCTCAACTGGCTCGTGCCGCAACTCGATGGCCAGCCGGCTTCGGCCAAGCCGGTCCCGCGTTCCTGGCGGAAAGCCATGACGCCCGCGCCCGCGGCCTCGGCACCGCCGTCGGCTCCAAAAACAGCGCGCAGCACGGCGTCGCTTTCGCCCGCGTTTGGCCGGGCGCTCGTCGGCGGATTGGTGGCGGAAGGAAAACGGGAAATGAGTGCGCTGCCGGTGACGATCGAGTGCCGCGCGAAGCTCGATAGCGCCAAAGGCTTCAACATCCTCGTCGCCAGCCACGCCAAAAAATCCCCGCTGCATTGGGAGCTGTATTCGTATGCCGGGAGCGGCGTGTTCAGCGTCTTTCAGCCTGGGCGCGGTGGGAATATTTCGAGCGACGTGAACATCTGCGACGGCCAGTGGCACGCGCTCGCCGCGGTGCTCGAACCGGAGCGCGTCCGACTTTACGTCGATGGCCGGTTGGTCAAGGACGCGAAGGTCAAAAAGCTCGACGCGCCGCCCGTGCCCGGCGGCCTGGGCATCGGCACGCTCGTCGAAGGAAACCTCGGCTGTGATGGCGCGATCGACGATGTGCGGATCACCAGCGGGGTGCGGGAGATCGGCGCTCCGCTCGACACGCCTCTGCCACGCGCGAAGGAGAATCTGGGGCATTGGGATTTCGAGAACCTTCCCGCGACTTCTGCGGTCAAGACTTACACCAAACCCGAACCGCTCGCCGCGAATGCGCCGCAGAGTTTCATCATCCCTGCAGCCCAGCCCGGCGAACTCACGCCCGCGAATGGCTGGCCGAAACCGGACGATTTCCGCCGCTGGGATCGTGCGCTCGGCGGGCCGACGTCGAATCGCTTCTCCGCGCTCACGCAGATCACGAAGCAGAACGTCGCGCAGCTTGAAGTCGCGTGGACTTACCACTCCGGTGACGGCAAGGCGAACGTGCAGTGCAACCCGATCATCGTGGACGGCGTGATGTTTGCGCCCACCGCGGGCTGGAACATCGTCGCGCTCGATGCGGCGACCGGGAAAGAGCGCTGGCGCTTCTCTCCCGAGAAATTGGCCAAGCGGCTGGAAGACGCGCCGGCGCGGCGCGGGCTGCTGTACTGGCCGGGCGATGCGGAGAATGCCGCGCGCGTGATCTTCGGCGCGGGCAACTGGCTTTACGCGCTCGATCCCGCGACCGGTCAGCCCGTGGGCGGATTCGGTGAAAACGGTCGCACGAACATTCCGACGGCGACGAGCACGGTGGGCGCAGTTTATCGCCACGTGCTCGTCGCCGCCGGGTATGCCGGTGATGTCTTCGGTTTCGATATTCGCACGGGGGCAAAATTGTGGACGTTCAAAACCAAACCCGAGCGCGGTGAATACGGCTACGAAACGTGGAGCCAGGTCGAGCAGGGCGCGAACTGCTGGGGCGGCATCGCGCTCGATGAATCGCGCGGCATCGCCTTCATCGGACTCGGTTCGCCGAAGCCGAATTTCTTCGGCGCGGGCCATCTCGGCGACAACCTCTTTTCCAACTGCGTGCTCGCGCTCGACGCGCAGACCGGGAAACGGCTCTGGCACTTCCAGGAGCTGCGGCACGACATCTGGGATTGGGATATTCCCGCACCGCCGAACCTCGTGACCGTCGAGCGGCACGGCGTGAAAGTGGACGCCGTGGCGCAGGTCACCAAGCTCGGCAACACGCTGCTGCTCGACCGCGTGACCGGCCAACCGCTCTACGATTTCAAACTCTCGCGCGTCGCGACGAAGGCGCTGCCGGGCGACATCCCCGCGCCCTACCAGCCGACGCCCGAGCTGCCGCAGCCCTTTGCCCGGCAGGCTTACACGCTCGAAGATCAGCCGGAAAACCCGGACGCCCGCGCGGTGGTCACGCCGGTCGTGCAGCGCGCGAATCTCGGCCCTTTCCCGAGCCTCGAAGAAGCGAAGCCGACGCTGCTTTTCAACATCCACGGCGGCGCCGAGTGGACCGGCGCGGCCGCCGACGACCGCGGACGGCTCTATGTCACGTCGAACGAAATCCCGTGGTTCATGACCTTTTTCCGCGACGACGATCCCGCGCCGCTGAAACCGCCGACCGCCGGCGAGCAAGTCTATCAGATGAACTGCGCCGGCTGCCACGGCCCCGACCGCAAAGGCATCGGCCACGCGCCGCCGATGCGCGGGCTGCGTCATCGCCTGAAAGACGCGGAGATTCGCGAGCAGCTCAAGAACGGCCGCGGTTCGATGCCGCCCATGCCGCACCTCACGGAAGAACAGCTCGCGCCGCTGCTCGATTTCCTGCTGGTTCGCGACCGCCCCGCGCCGCCGCTCGATCCGAACGCGCCGCCGAAATGGACCTTTGGCGGCTGGAACCGGCTGGTCGATGCCGAGGGTTATCCCGGCTGCAAACCGCCGTGGGGCACGCTGAATTGCCTCGACCTCAACACCGGCAAACTCGCGTGGCAGGTGCCCTTCGGGGAATACCCCGAACTGGCCGAGAAAGGCGTGCCGAAGACCGGGCAGGAGAATTTCGGCGGCTGCATGGTCACCGCGACCGGGCTGGTCATCGCCAGCGGTACGCGCGACAAAAAACTCCGCGCCTTCGACGCCGACACCGGCGTGGAACTCTGGAGCCATCAGCTCCCACTGCACGGCACCGCACCGCCCGCGAGCTACGAAATCGACGGACGGCAATTCATCGTGCTGCCCGTGACCGGTGGCGGTAAACTCGGTGGCCCTGCCGGCGACGCTTGGATGGCGTTCGCGCTTCCCGCGGCCAAATAGAAACCATCGGAATAGACGGCCGGCCGGGGTGTTGGTGAGGCGTAGCAATTTTCCCGGTAAATCGACGCGGTTCCCAGACATACCTTCGCAGTGACTGACGACTCCACCCCGCCCGAACATCCCGCTCCGCTGTCGCCCGAGCGGCAGGAGGAGTTTGTCGTGCTGCTCAATGGGGCGCATGGGCTTTTGTTGCGTTACGTCCTGTCGCTGCTGGGGAATCGGCACGATGCGGAGGATGTCTTGCAGCGGGCGAGCGTGGTGATGTGGCGGCGGTTTGGGACGTTCGAGACGGGGAGTGATTTCATCGCGTGGGCGACGACGGTGGCGTTTTACGAGGCGCGGAATTTTCAGCGGATCACGGGGCGGTCGCGGCTGGAATTCGACGATGCGCTGATGCAGACGCTGGCGGCGGAACGCGCGCAACATGTTCGGCAGTGGAGCCCGCGCATGGAAGCGCTGGAGGTGTGCGTGGAGAAGCTCGACGCGGCGAGCCGCGAGTTGGTCGAGGCGATCTACACGCGCGGGATGGAAGTGGGCGCGCTGGCGCAGCAGCAGGGCCGGGCAGCGCAGACGGTTTACAACAAACTGAACTTCATCCGCCGCGCGCTCGCCGAGTGCGTGCAGCGGCGGAGGGCGGAGGCCACATCATGAGTGACCCGATTCAGAATGAATGGCACCGCCTTTTCAGCGCGGCGCTGAATGACACCATCACGCCCGACGAAAAGGCGCAGCTTGCGACGTTGCTCCAGACCAGCGTCGAGGCGCGGCAGCTCTGGTTTCTCTATACCGACAACGAATGCGGTCTCGCGGAGCTGAAGACCGCGCGTGCGAAAAGCGTGCCGGGAATGAGCACGCCGAAACGGGGAGGGAGGCTGGCGTGGAGTCCGCTCACGGCGGCGGCGGCGGGGCTGGTGTTTGGGTTGTTCTCGGCATCGATGGTCTGGGGCTATGTGGGGTCGTTCGCGGGGAGGACGCTGACCATGCTCGCGGAGAGTTTTGAATCCGGGCCGGCGCCGCAGGTCGGTGGCATGCCGGTCAAGCCGGGATTCTGGAGCGGTGATTTTTCGGAAGTGGTCGGTGAATTCCGCGGCGTGATACCGGCGCAGGGGCGGAAGATGCTGCGGTTCCGGCGCGCGGATTATGAAGGCAAACCGATGCGCGATGGTTACGTGGCCGATCTTTTCCGCATCGTGGAGGTGCGGGCTGAGGATCTGG
>JBBQIZ010000286.1:0-4452 GCA_038325425.1 Chthoniobacterales bacterium | reverse complement strand
GCGTTTTTTCAGGTCGATGATGACGAAGAGTTCCGACGAGGCGAGCGGGCCGGCGGCACCGCGGGCAAGTCCGGGCGCGTCGCTGATCAGCCGCGTTTCTTCGCGCGACAGGCCGCTGTTCATTTCATTGTCTGCGCCGCTGCGCAGCACGATGGCCACGTCTTTCGATCCGCTGGAAGTGAGCGCACGCTGGAAGCCCGCGGCGATGGCGAGGACGCCGACGAGGACGAGGACGACGCCGGCGATGCCTGCGGCGGCGGTGAGCGCGGAGCCTTTGCGTTCGGGGATGGTGCGCAGGTTGTAGAAGACAACGGCGAGGATTTGCGAAAGCCAGTTCATGGGAGCGTGGGGTGGGATCTGGGAGTCGGTGGCGGTGCTTCGGAGGGACGCGCTCCCGCGCGTCCCAGTTCTCCAGCGATACGTCGCCCAACGGCAGTGGGAACGCGCTGGAGCGCGTCCCTCCGAGGCTCTGGCGACAGCGGCCGCGTGTTTGGTGCGGGCTTCATCTCAGCCCTGTTTGCGCAGGGCGACGGCGATCTGCAGCCGCATGGCTTGCAGCGCCGGGAAAGCGCCGGCGATAAGGCCGAGGGCGACGGCGGAGGCCGCGCCGAGAGCGAGATCGCGGTGTGGGATGACGAAGACCGGAAGCATCTGCGGCACGGGGCTGCCGCCGAGCGTGACGAGCCACGCGAGGCCCAGGCCCGCAAGGCCGCCGAGCAGCGCGAGCAGGCAGGATTCGATGAGCACGAGGATGAGCACGAGGCCATTCGGATAACCCATCGCCTTGAGCACGCCGATCTCCTCGGTGCGTTCGCGCACGGACTGGCTCATGGTATTCCCCGCGACGAGGAGGATGGTGAAGAAGACCGCGCTGACCACGCCCGCGACGATCGTGCCGATGTCGCCGATCTGCGACGCGAAGCCCGCGGCGAACGCGCCTTCGGCCTCGGCCTTCGTCTCGTTCGGTGAGTTGGCAAATTGCTCGTCGATCCGCGCGGCGACTTGCGCGGCCTGATCCGCGTCCTTCACCCGCACACCGAACCAGCCGATCGTGCCTTTGCGATCCTGCCGCGCTTCTTCGAAGTAGTCGTAGCGGAAGATGAAGCCGGTTTCGTCGGCGCCTTTTTTGGACACGGTGTAAGTGCCGACGATTTCAAATTCCCACTGCGCCTGTCCGGCCGGCTGCCCCCAGATCGGCGAGGTAAAAGGGATGCGGTCGCCGATTTTCCAGCCATCGGTTTTGGCCATGCGGTCGAAGGTCACTTGGCCGACGACCGCGCCGTTGCGCGTCTGCTTCCACTTCGTCATCACGTCGGGCGGGATGACGAACTCGGGATACATGTCCACGTATTTGTCGGGATCGACCGGGAAGGTCGCGATGAAGTTTTTCGGATCCTTGTAAATGCCGCCGAACCAAGTCTGCGCGGCCACGGCATCGACGCCGGGGATGGCCTCGATCTTCGCCTCGTAGCTCTGCGGGAGCGGCTGGATGAGCGAGACCTTGTGTCGGACGATGAGGCGATCCGCGCCCGCCATGCTGACGCCGGCGAGGAAGGCTTCCTTGATCGCGGAGAGAAAGCCGAAGAGCAGAAACGCGACGAAGATGGAGAGCAGCGTGAGCGTGGTCCGCAGCTTCTTGCGCTTCAGATTGCTGAAGACGAGGGCGAGGAATTTCATGCCGGCGCTTCGGTCGAGAGCTGGCCTTTGTCGAGATGCACGGTGCGGCTGGCGCGGGCGGAAGCGTGCGGGTCGTGCGTGACCATGACGATGGTCTTGCCGTGCTCGCGGTTCAGTGCTTGGAGCAGGCTGAGAATTTCGTCGCCGGATTTGCGGTCGAGGTCGCCGGTGGGTTCGTCGCAGAGGAGCAGCGTGGGGTCGGAGACAATCGCGCGGGCGATGCCGACGCGCTGCTGCTCGCCGCCGGAGAGCGTGCGCGGGTAATGCGTGAGCCGGTGCGAAAGGCCGACGATGCCGAGGGCGGTCTCGACATGTTGCTTGCGCTCGCTTTTGGAAAGATGCGTGAGCAGCAACGGCAGCTCCACATTGCGCGCGGCGTTGAGCGCCGGCATGAGATTGTAGAACTGGAAGATGAAGCCGACATGCCGCGCGCGCCACGCGGCGAGCTGGCGGTCGTTGAGCTGATCGACGCGATCTTCGCCGATCTGCACCGAGCCGCTATTCGCGCGGTCGAGGCCGCCGATGAGATTGAGCAGCGTGGATTTGCCCGAGCCGGATGGGCCCATCAGCGCGAGAAACTCACCGGCCTTTACTTCGAGATCCAGCCCGGAGAGGACGTGAATTTCTTCCGAGCCGCGACGAAAATTGCGGCTCACGTTTTTGATCTGAATGAGAGGCGGGGCTTCGGTGCTCATGGGTTCTTCTCGGAAATCTTCGCGCCATCGGCGAGGCCGGCGGGCGGATTAAGGACGACTTTCTCGCCTGCGCTCAGTCCGGCGGCGATCGTCGATTCGTCGCCGCTCGTCTGCGCGACCGTCACCGCGCGCCGCTCGACGCGCCCTTCGCGCACGACCCAGACGACATCGCGACCGTCGCGGTTTTCGAGCGCGGCTTTCGGCACAATCACGCTGCCACTCGCCGGCGCGGCCTTGCCGTCATCGGCGCTGCGGAAGGCTACTTTCACACCCATGTCCGGCAGGATGCGCTCATCGAGTTGATCGAAGCCGACACGCACTTTCACCGTGGCTTTTTGCCGGTCGGCCGTGGGGATGATCGCGATCACTTTTCCCGGGAACCGCACCTCGGAATAGGCATCGAGCGTTGCCTCCACGGGCTGCTGCGGCTGGATGCGGTTGATGAAACTCTCGTTCACGTCCACCTCGATTTCGAGCGAGGTCATATCCACGACCGTGCACACGCCCGTGCGCGTGAAACCGCCGACCGACATCGGCGAAATCATCTCGCCCGGTTGCGCGTTCTTCGTCGTCACCACGCCGGCGAACGGCGCGCGGATGATCGTGTCGTCGAGTTGCTGGTTCCACTGCTCCACCTCGCGTTGGCGGATGGAAATCTCCGAAGCCTGCCGCACCAGGCGCGCCTCCAGCGCGCGGGCTTCCATCTCCGCTTTGCGCAAATCCGAGTCGCTCACCACCTTGGTCTTGGCGAGATCGGTAAACCGTCTCAGTTCCCGCTGGGCGAAGTCGAGATTCGGCTTCGTCTCCTCGAGGAAACTCCGCGAAGCCTCGAGTTGCGCTTCCGCCAGCCGCAGCCCCGCCTCGACATTCGACGCATCCAGCCGCGCCAGCACCTGCCCCTCCTCGACCTTTTTCCCTTCCTCCACGAGCACCTCCATGACCTTCCCCGTCACCTTCGACGAAACCGTCGCCGCCCGCCGTGCGGTGACATAACCCGAAGCATTGAGCAGCGTCTTCCCCGCCCCGCCGTTCGCCGCCGACTGCGCCCGCGCCACCGCTGTCTGCACCGCTGTCGCCTGTGGACGATTCAGCCACCACAAAGAAAGCGCCCCGAGCACGACGACGGCGATCAGCCCCGGCACGAGCCACGAAGGCTGCTGCCGGGCAAGCGGCGCACGGCGTTCAATGCGCAGACCGTCGAGCGTAGGTTTCTCGGAACTCATGGAGCAGGCGCGTCAGCGCCGGTCGCGAAGATTGTCTGTGCCTCTCCGACTGACAAGGAGGAGGACGGACTATTCGCAGATCATCGGTGTCGAAAATTGACTCCCGAGCCAGCGAGCGGCTAGCGTGCCGCGCAATGTTGCCACCGTCCACGCCTGAGCATCTCCGCCTCGAAGAAGATGCCCGGCGCGCGAAAAACTGGAAACGGTGGGGACCGTATCTCTCGGAGCGGCAGTGGGGCACGGTGCGCGAGGATTATTCGGCCAATGGCGACGCGTGGAACTATCTGCCGTTCGATCATGCGAAGAGCCGCGCGTATCGGTGGGGGGAGGATGGGTTGCTGGGGATTTCGGATCGCGAGTGTCGCCTGTGTTTTGCGGTGGCGCTGTGGAATGGGCGCGACCCGATTTTGAAGGAGCGGATTTTCGGACTGACCAATCCGCAGGGCAATCACGGCGAAGATCCGAAGGAGGTCTGGCATTACCTGGACTCGACGCCGACGCATTCCTACATGCGGGCGCTCTACAAATATTCGCATGCGGAGTTTCCCTATGCGCGGCTGATCGAGGAGAACGCGAAACGGACGCGGCTGGAGCGGGAGTTCGAACTCGAAGACACCGGGATTTTCGATGAGAGCCGGTATTTCGATGTCATCGCGGAATACGCCAAGGCGGACCCGAACGATATTCTCATCCGGCTGACGCTGGCCAATCGCGGCCCGGACACGGCGACGCTGCACGTGCTGCCGACGGTGTGGTTTCGCAACACCTGGGTGTGGGGCTGCACGCACGAGGGATGCACGCTGAAGCCGCGTATTTCCAAGCTCGACGAGCAATTACTCACGCTCCAGCACGAGACG
>JBBQIZ010000285.1:0-4462 GCA_038325425.1 Chthoniobacterales bacterium | reverse complement strand
GCGCGACCTTCAGCCCGAGCGGCGCCGCGGCTTCGGCGATGATGCGCACCCGCTTCGCCTCAGTCTCGACGCGCGCGGCCTGCTCGGCGTCATCCTTCGTCGGCCCGCCGCCGCCCGTAATCCAGAGCTGCGGCTTCACTCGGTGGCGCTGGAAAAGCTCCAGCGTCTTCTTCGCTTCCTCGTTCAGCGAACCGGGAAACCACCACGCCGTCAGCTCGATGCCGTGTTTCTTTAGCGCGTCGAGTTCCGCGTCCCACGTCGGCACATGCTCGGCGCGGTAGTCGTACGCGAAGCGTTTGAGGCCCAGCTTCTCGAGCATCGCCGCACGCTCCTCCGGCCCGCGCTTCTTGGCATCGAAAGGCACGATGCACCAGGCGACGAGGTTGTCATGGTCGTAGAGATCGGCGGCGTGGGCGAACGGCGCGAATCCGGCCACGAGGAAAAGCAGCGGGAGGAATAATCGAGTGAGCATGCGAGGTGAGGTTAGGTGGAAGTTAGAGGAGCGCAAAATCGCGAGCCCATGGCCGCAGGACGGCCGCGACCTGCGCGGGATGGGTCCGGTGGATCTGGTGGCCGACGCCATCGAAGCGCACGCGGCGGCCCTGCTGCAGCGTTCGTTCGGCGAGGTCGGCATCGGCCGCGGTCAGCGCGCCGCCGCTTCGCGAATCTCCCTGCAGCAGCAGCAGCGGACCCGACACGCGCGGCCACATCGTCGGGTGATCGAAATCTTCCAGCCACACGCCGGCGACGAGCGGCGCAAAAATGTCCGGATCAGCGTGTGAGAGACACTCCGCGCTGAAGCGCAGCGCCGCACGATCGCGCATGTCACCGAGGCGGGCTTCACCCTTCGGCCCCGGCAAGCGGATGTCCGCGACCGCGTCGGTCATGGCCTCGAGATCACCTCCCTGCCGGGCGACGGTCTGCATCCCGGCAAACTGTGCGCGATACGGCGTCGCGGAGATGTCGCGGCCCATGGTGTGGAAGGGCGGGTCTTCCAGCACCGCTCCCGCGACCAATTCCGGACACTCAGCCGCGAGGTGAAGCGCGACCATCGCCCCGAGCGAGTGGCCGAAGACAACGAGCGGTGTGGCGAAGTTCGCACGGAGAAATTCGGCGGTGTGCCGCGCGTAGTCCACCACCCGGTAGGCACCAGGCGTGCGCGCAGATTCCCCATGGCCGCGATGATCGATCGCCACGACATGCCATTCCGCCGTGAGCGCCGGCAGGAGCGGTTCCCAGTCGCGCCAGCAACGGGTCACGCCATGCAGGAGCAACAGCGTCGGCCCCGCTCGTGGACCCTCCACGCAAGACAGCGCCGGCTGGCCGTGGCTGGCCCGCGGGACCAGCGGCTGAAGGTCGGGCGCGCTCACTTCTCGCGTTTGACCACCGTCGGAAATGGTTGAGCAAGCTGGCCGGCCTTGATTACACCGCCCTGCATCACCGCAAGGAAGCGCAGGCGATCTTCGAGGATGGAAATGTCGGCTAACACATCGCCATCGACCACGAGCACATCGGCGAGTTTGCCTTTCTTCAGCGTCCCGAACTCATCGCCGCGGCCCATGATTTCCGCGCCCGTCTTCGTCGCGCAGGTGATCACCTCCAGCGGCGTGAGCCCCACGTCTTTGACAAAGAACGTCAGCTCGCGCGCGTAGTCGCCATGCGGGTTCCAGCCGAAGCCGTAGTCGCCGCCCATGCCCAGCCGCCCACCCGCGCGCAGGATGCGCCGCGCGCTTTCGCTGCCCCCATCGAGCGTCTCCTGGTGGCCATCGATCACCGTCTGCGGCAGACCAAACTCGGGCCCCAGCGCAATGCTCGCTTTTTCGAAATACAACGCGGGAATGCACGGCACATCGCGCTCCAGCAGGAGATCGAGCGCCTCGTCGTCCATGAAGGTGCCGTGCTCGATGGCATCGTAGCCGGCACGCAACGCATTCTTGATGCCCTGCGTCGCACGGCAGTGGCCAGTGACCTTGAGCTTGTGATTGTGCGCCGTAGCCACGACCGCGTGCATTTCCTCGAAGGTCATGCAGAGCGTGTGATGATCGTTGATGTCGGGCGAGGCGGCGTCGCCGGTTGGATACGTCTTCACCCACTCGATGCCGTCCTTGACCAGCGCGCGCACCGCTTTCCGCGCGTCTTCCTGGCCGTTGATGATGAAGACGAGTCCCTCCATGCCGATCTTGCGGAACTCGGGATTCCAATCCATCAGCCCGCCCGCGGAACAAATCTCGCGACCGCTCGTGGCGAGGCGCGGCCCGGCGATGAGATCCTCCTCGATCGCCTTGCGCAGCCACACATCGACATTGAACAGACAACCGCCCGAACGCGCCGCGGTGTAGCCGCATTCCAGCGCGAGCCGCGTGTTCACCGAAGCGAGCAGCGAGACGTATTCGACCGGGTATTTGATATCGAGGTCTTCGAGCGCCGCGATGTTGAAGTAGGTCGCGTGAAAGTGCGCCTCGACGAGGCCCGGCATGATCGTGCCGCCGCGGGCGTCGACGCGCTGCGTGTCCGGCGGCAGCGCGGGAGCGCCCGCGGCCGGGCCGGCGTAGGCGATGCGTCCGTCCCTGATCACGAGCGCCGCATCGGCGATCGGCGGCGCGCCGGTGCCGTCGATGAGTTGCGCGTGCGTGATGACGGTGGTGCCAGTGGCGGTTTTCATGGTTCGGGGGATGAAGGGCGCCGCGATGCTGCCGTGGATGCCCCGCGAACGCTAGAAACCGCGCGGCAAGCTTTTGGACAAAAGCGGCACGGTTCAGGCGCGGCGATAATGCTGCCGGTAGCTGGCCGGCGTATCGCCGACGAAGGCGCGGAATTCACGCGTGAAATAACTTTGGTCGGCGAAGCCGTGCTCCGCCGCGATGGTGGCGATGGGCGCGTCGCCATGCACCAGCGCGTGGCTGGCCATCCGCACGCGGAGCCGCATCACGTACTGATGCGGCGAGAGCCGGTAGTGGGTGCGGAACTGCCGCTCGAAGGCCCGCACCGACAAACTCGCCAGCCGCGCCAGCTCCTCGTTTCCCAGCGGCTCGCGGTAATGTTTGCTGATGTGCTCGATCACCCGCCCGAGCGGCATCGCGGCCCAATCCTGCATCGAACCTTCCTGCACCGGCCGCGTCATCCCGATCGTTCCGGTCACGCGCCCGCGCTCATTGCGCACCGGCAGTTTCGTCGTGAGACACCAGCGCGCGGTGTGGTCGAAACGCCCGACGAGTTCCACGCGATTGATCACCGGCCCGCCCGCGAGCACGAGCTGGTCATCAGCATCGTATTGCGCGGCGAGATGCGGCGGCGAGAGATCGAAGTCCGTGCGCCCGATCACCTCCTCGCGCCGCTCCAGCGCATAGTTCAGCAGAAACTCCACATTCACCCACTCGTAGCGCCCGGCGCGATCCTTCATCCAGAATTGCACCTCGGGCAGGAAATCGAACAGCTCGCAGAGCTGCGCGATCTGCGGCGGCGGTTTCCGGGGAACGCGGCGAGCCATGGCGCGGCCTGCTCAGCGCGGGCGGACGATCATCTCCTCGATGATCGCGCGCGGCGGCAGGTTGATCGCGAGCAGCGCGCAGGCGGCGATATCCTCGGGTTGCATCATCTTCGCGCGGGCCGCGGCGTCGGGGACGACGGGGCGCTTGTCGAGAATCGGCGTGTCGATGTCGCCGGGGAAAATGGAACACGCGCGAATGCCCCGCGCGCGCTCCTCGGCATTGATCGCCGAAGTGAGTCCCGCCATACCGAACTTCGAGATCACATAGCCCGGTCCCGCTTTGGGCGACGCCGCTTTGCCTGCCTCGGAAATGATGTTGATGATCGTCCCCGAACCCCGCGCGCGCATCTGCGGGAGGAAAGCCTGCGCGCAATAAAAGGCGCCATTCAGGTTGGCATTCATCATCTCGTGGTAGTCGGCGAGCGAGAGCACCTCGAGCGCGCGTCGCGGGACATTCGTGCCCGCGGCATTCACCAGCACCTCCACGCTGCCGAACTCCGCCAGCACCCGCCGCCCCATCTCATCCACGGCCGCGGCATCGCCCACATCGCAAGGCACGACGAGCACACCGGGCAGGTTCGCCGCGACCGCTTCGAGTGGCTCCTGCCGTCGGCCGATGACCGCGACACGCCAGCCTTCTTTTGATAAAGCGAGTGCGATGGCTGCGCCCACGCCGCTACCGGCTCCGGTGATGACTGCTGCTTTTTGCATGGCTGTTTTTAAAAGGTGGAAGGCGGGACTTGACCGCAGAGGTCGCGGAGAAACTGGAGAGGGGCGCAGAGGATAGGAAGCCTGTGCCCGGCAGTTTCTTTCACTCCTCCTCTTCGGACCTCGGCGCCTTGGCGCCCTCTGCGGTGAAGCTGCGGCGCCGCGGCGATGGGGAGCATATTCAGCTGTTCGGCAGTTCCACCCACGCCTCGTCCTCGGTCGATTGCACCGCCGCGTCGATCACTGCCTGGGTGCGGACGCCATCGT
>JBBQIZ010000284.1:0-4484 GCA_038325425.1 Chthoniobacterales bacterium | reverse complement strand
TATCGCTGCGCGCTGCGCCATTCTTCTGAGGGTCAGCGGCTTCGCCGGAGCGCGGGGATGGTTCCGGCGAGGCGCCGGAACCGGCACGCGGGGCGCGTGCGCTCCCCTTTTCCAATCCGGAGACGAGGCCGTCCACAACGGCCGGATCGTAGATGCCGTAGAGCGCGCGCAAAGCGCCGGGCTGCACTTTCGCATCCGCGGAATCCAGCGAGTCGAGCAGCATGCCGGTGGGCTTCAATTCGCTGAGCGCGCGGACTGCAAGATGCGAGATGACGGGATCGGGATCGGCGACGAGCCGGAGAATATTTTGCGCGGCGTCCTTCTTCCCGAGCCGCCGAAGGGCGGTCACCGCGGCAGCGCGGACGCGGGGGTTCGCATCGGCGAGGAGTTCTGGACTAAAGCCAAATCCTTCGAGGCGCTTCCCGTAGTCACCCGCCAAGCGCAATCCGAACTCACGCGCATCCGGCGCGTCGAAGATCGGCCCGAGCATTTGTGGGAAAGCCAATGTGAGCGGCTCGTTCGATACCGGGATCGATTGCAGCGCCGAATATAAGGCCGCTACGCGAACTCCAACCTCCGCGTTCGAGTTCGCGATCTTCATCAAACCAATCAGCACGTCTTCATTCGCACCGCGACGAATTAGCTCCCGCTGCGTCGCCTGACGAATGACAGCGCTTGGCAAACTGATGAACTGCACAAGTTCCTGCGCCGTCGCCTTCACCAAATCCGGCACCGCCACCTTCGGCGCGTTTTTGTTCACCACCCGCAGCACGTAGCCCGCATTCGGGCCGTTGTAGTTGAAGGTCGCGCCTTCCCAGTTCGTGATGAACAGCGCGCCGCTCGCGTCCACGTCCATGTCGGTTGGGCGGGTCATCGCGATCCATTTGTTCTGTGTCACGGGCGGCGATTTTTTCCCGGGCTCGGTTGCGGCAGTCACCGGTGCGTCTTTCAGCTTCCACCCCGCGCCGTCGGGCACGAGGTCGTCGTGATACATGATTCCGCCCGCGCCCCACTCGACGGTGAAGAGCCCCTTCGGCAGGCCGGGTTCATCGAGCCAGAGCGCGCCGCAAGGGCTGCCGCCGCCGAGATCGGCGAGCGGTTGGAGCATGTCCTCGGGGAAGTTTTTGAAGAGATACGGGTAACCCATGTGCGCGCCGGCCGGGACGTGGCTGAGCCGCACATTCCAGCCGCCGCCGTCGTTGGTGTTGTCGCGGGTGAAGAGGTCGAGCGTGGGCGAGACGGCCACGTCGTAGATGTTCCGCTGGCCGCGCGAGATGATCTCGAAACCGGTGCCATCGGGCCGGATGCGGACGATGCCGCCGCCGCGCATCGAGAGCGTGGTGCCGTCCTTCGCGACCGCTTTGGTAAAGCCGTAATCGCCGACGGCGATGTAGATGAAGCCATCGATGGCGAGCCGTGCGCCGTTCGTCGTGTGATCGGCGCCGCGGAAAGCGAGGTCGAAGCCGAGGCCGGTGAGGATGTCCTCCTGTTTGTCCGCCTGGCCGTCGCCGTCCACGTCGGTGAAGGCGGTGAGTTTGGGCGGATACATGACGTAGAGCGTGCCGGGCATTTTGCCGTCGGCCCCCATGCCGGGGCCGTCCCAGATCACGCCGCGCGGGCTTTCCATCTGAGCGAAAACTTTCGACTCATCGGCGCGGCCGTCGCCGTCGATGTCGCGCAGGCGGACGACCTTGCCGGGGACACGCGGTAGGGAACGCTCGCCGAGCGTTCCGGTGGTGGAGGTTCCGGCGGTCGGCGTGCCGGGGTCAGGGAACGCCCGGCGGTCGTTCCCTACCGGGTCGTTCGCGCCCGGATTGCGGTCGCGGCCGAGCGAACCATTTTCATCGATCGCGACGAAGATCGTGCCGTCGATCGCCGCGCTCACGCTCGTCGGATAACCGCCCATCGGCGGCAGCGCGAAAACGGTGGCCTCGTAACCCTCGGGCAGCTTCACCGACTTGAGAATCTCCGCCTCGGTGCGCGGCGGAAGCTGGTCATTTTTCTTCTGCGCGGCGACGGGCAAAGTGAGGGCCACGAAGACGGAGAAGAGCAGCGGACGGGATGGGGACATGGGCGGGATGGTTGAGCGGAGAAAGGCCGCCGGGAAGCGCATTCTTAGGGCCAAACACGGCGTCCCGCGGGGCGCGACGCCGGTCTTTGGCGGGCTTCGGCGCAGAATTTCGTTTGGCCGAGGGAAACCCTGTGCTTACTTTCGAGCCCAATTTTCTATGGCTATTTCGTTCGCGAATCGTTTCAACGCAGACCTTCTGGATCAGAATTATGAGCGGTGGCGCCAGGACCCCGCATCGGTCGATGCCACCTGGTCCGCCTTCTTCGAGGGCTTCGAACTCGGCTCCGTCCAGCCGAAAAACGGCGCAGCTCCCGCCCAGAATGGCGCCGCCGCCTCGGCCGACCCGCTCCAGACCCGCATTGATGGCCTCGTTTATGCCTACCGCACGCTCGGCCACACCATCGCCAAGCTCGACCCGCTGGAAGACGAACGCCCGCAGAACCCGCTCCTGAGCCTGCGCGAGTTGGGCTTTGACGAAAAGGATCTCGACCTGACGGTGGGCTCGAAATTCCTCCTCGGCGGCCAGCGGATGAAACTCCGCGAGATGATCGCCTCCTTGGAACGCATCTACTGCGGACCGATCGGCGCGGAGTTCATGCACATCCAGAATCCGCGCGTGCGGAACTGGGTGCGGGAGAAGATCGAGAGCCGCCCGGCCGAAGCGAGCGTGCCCGCCGACGTGCAGCGCCGCATCCTGCGCCAACTCGTGAAGGTCGAGAGCTTCGAGCATTTCCTGCACACGAAATACCAGGGCCAGAAACGCTTTTCGCTCGAAGGCGGCGAGGCACTGATCACCGCGCTTTACGGCATTCTGGAGACCGGTCCGGCGCGCGGGGTGGAAGAAATCTGCATGGGCATGGCGCATCGCGGACGGCTGAGCGTGATTGGCGAATTTCTGCGCAAGCCTTACCGGCTGATGTTCGCGGAGTTCTCGGAGAATTATCAGCCGAGCACCGTGGCCGGCGACGGCGACGTGAAGTATCACCTCGGCTACCTGACCACGCGGAAAGTGCCGACCGGCGAGGAAGTCGAAGTGCGCCTTTCGGCCAACCCGAGCCATCTCGAAGCGGTCAACCCCGTGGTCCAGGGCATGGCCCGCGCGCGGCAGCGCATCCGCAAGGACACCGACGAACGCAAGAAAGTCATCGCCGTGCTGGTGCATGGCGACGCCGCTTTCGCCGGGCAGGGCATCGTCGCGGAGACGCTGAACATGTCGCAGCTCCAGGGCTACCGCATCGGCGGGACCATCCACCTTATCGTCAACAACCAGATCGGCTTCACCACGCTGCCCGCCGACGCCCGCTCGACGACCTATTGCACCGACGTCGCGAAGATGATCGAAGCGCCGATCTTCCATGTGAACGGCGACAACCCGCTGGCCGTCCGCTTCGTCGCCGAGCTGGCCTTGGAATTCCGCCAGACCTTCAAGCGCGATGTCATCATCGACATCTACTGCTACCGCCGCTACGGCCACAACGAAGCCGACGATCCGGTGTCCACGCAGCCGACGATGTATGCCGACATCACCACGCACCCGAGCGTCGGCACGCAGTTTGAAAAGAAGCTCGTCGCCGACGGTGTGATCACGCAGGAGGAGGCCGACGCGCTCGACAAGGAAATGCTCGAGCGTCACGAAAAGGCGCTCGCTGTCGTCAAAGCCGCGGAGAATGACCAGACGATCAATAGCTTCAGCGGCTCGACCGCGGCGCCGCAGCCGGCCTATTCGCACACGCCCGTGGACACCGCGATGTCGAAGGAAAACCTCGCCAAGATCGTCAAGGCGCTGACCACCGTGCCGGAAGGGTTCGCCATTCAGCCAAAGCTAAAAAGCTTCCTCCTCGACAAGCGCGCCAAGGCGTGGGCGAACGGCGGCCCGTTCGACTGGTCCTACGCCGAAGCGCTCGCCATGGGCTCGCTCCTGCTCGAAGGCATCCCCGTCCGCCTCAGCGGCCAGGACGCGCGCCGCGGCACCTTCAGCCAGCGCAACAGCTACCTCTACGACCAGAAAACCCGCGAGCGTCATTGCCCGCTGAAAAACATCGACCCCGAGCAGGCCACCGTCTGCATCTACAATTCGCTGCTCAGCGAGGCCGGCGTGCTCGGTTTCGACTACGGTTACTCGCTGAATTTCGAGAACCTGCTCTGCATGTGGGAAGCGCAGTTCGGCGACTTCGCCAACGGCGCGCAGGTCATCATCGACCAGTTCATCGCGTCCGCCGAATCGAAGTGGCAGCGCCCGAGCAGCATCGTGCTGCTCCTCCCGCACGGCTACGAAGGGCAGGGCCCCGAGCATTCTTCGGCCCGGCTCGAGCGCTTTCTCCAGCTCTGCGCCGAGAACAACATGCAGGTCTGCAACCTGACCACGCCCGCGCAATACTTCCACGTCCTGCGCCGGCAGATGAAGCGCCCCTTC
>JBBQIZ010000283.1:0-4517 GCA_038325425.1 Chthoniobacterales bacterium | reverse complement strand
GCTTTGCGAAACCGGGTTGGAATGACCAACTGGCCTTTCGTGGAGATCGTGGCGCTGTGCATGGGCGAAGGCTTACCGGGCTTACCGGAAGAGTCAATTCGGTGAACGGAAGGAATTGCGCCAGGGAGCCTTTGATGGGGGCGTCGTCGAGGCGCAGGGGAAGGAAGCGGCGATCCTACTTCAGCGGGTCGCGAAAGGGCCACAGGCCCGTTCTTAAGGTGCCGGACTCCAACTGCGCCCATTTCCGAGCCGAACGCATGGGCCGACAGACAGAGCACCAGCACGCGCGAGCGCCTCAGCCCTTCCTCGATCTTCGCAGTCCTCGCCCGGTTCTTTTCGATGCTGTCGCCGGGCTTGAACACCCGCCGGGCGCATCGACGAAGGAATCTGTTGCGCGCCAGGGACGTGCGGTTTTTACTCAGTTTTTGCCGGGTCTCACGGCGCGGCCATTGCAGGGAAACAATCAGCAGGGAATCACCACACATGCCTACGCTCGCGACCACCGTTGACGGCCTGAAACTGCCGAATCCGTTCATCATCGGCTCAGGTCCACCCGGCACGAATCTCAACGTGATCGGCAAGGCCTTCAAGGAAGGCTGGGGCGCGGTCATCGCGAAGACCGTGAGTCTTGATGCGAGCAAGGTGATCAATGTCACGCCGCGGTATGCGAAGCTGCATTCGTCCGACGGGAAGGAGGTCATCGGCTGGGAGAACATCGAGCTGATCAGCGATCGCAAATTTTCGATCTGGCTGGAGGAATTTAAGAAGTGCAAAGACATGTTCCCGGACGGCGTGCTGATCGCGTCGATCATGGAGGAGTATAATAAGGACGCGTGGTGCGAGATCACCGAGCGCTGCCAGGACGCGGGCGTCGATGCTTTTGAGCTAAATTTCTCCTGCCCTCACGGATTGCCCGAACGGAAGATGGGCGCGGCGATGGGCCAGGATCCGGACATTCTCGAGGAAGTCTGCGGCTGGGTCGCCGGTGCTGCGAAGAAACCGGTGTGGGCGAAAATGACGCCAAACATCACGCACATCGAAGAGCCAAGCCGAGCCGCCCTGCGCGGCGGCGCGCAGGGTCTGGCGGCGATCAATACCATCCGCAGCGTGATGGGCGTGAATCTCGAAACGCTCCGTCCGGAGCCGACGGTTGAGGGTTACACCACGCCGGGCGGTTATTCGTCGCGCGCGGTGAAGCCCATCGCGCTCCGCATGGTCATGGAAATCGCCCAGATGATCCGCAGCGAATTCCCCGGTCGCACGCTCTCCGGCCTCGGCGGCATCGAAACCGGCGAGGACGCGGCGCAGTTCATCCTGCTCGGTTCCGACACCGTCCAGGTCTGCACGGGCGTGATGAAATTTGGCTACGAGCATGTAAAGCCGATGTGCGACCAGCTCCTCGCTTTCATGGAAAAGCACAAGTTCGAGACGCTGGCTGATTTTAAAGGCCTGTCGCTCGATTACTTCACCACGCACGCCGACCTCGTGAGGCGTCAGCAGGAGCGCAAAGCCGCGCAAAAAGCAGCCGCCGAGCCCGCGAAGAAAGTGGTGCTCGCCGATGGCGAATGGAGTGGCGACGACTTCGTGAAACAGTCCGACGCCCTCGCCCGGAACTGAACGCCATTGCCTCCTTTCTTGAACGCGCCTACTTTTTCACCGCGTGAACCCGATCATCAATCTCGAAGAAAATATCGGCAAGACGGTCGGGCGTCGCACGGCGCCGAAGGATGCATTCGCCTACGGCATGGCGCTGCAAAAAAGCGGAGTCCAACTGTCGAAGACGTTTCGGCACAAAGGCGTTCCGCGCGGCGTTTACCGCTTTCATTCTCACGAAGAAGCAGATGCATGGCTGATGAATCAATTGACCCGGACGACGACGAGCTAGTCTCGCGGGCACCCGTCGAGGAAGACCTCGCTTTGCTCTGCGGCCGGCTGAATCAACTCGGCGCGCGGTACCTGGTCTGCGGCGGATTTGCCATCATCCATGCGGGATATCCCCGATTTACCGGCGACATCGATTTGCTGATCGACGTGGACCTGGAGAACGAGGCCAGCGTCTTTGCCGCTCTGGAGATTTTTCCGGACAAGGCGGTGCGGCAACTGGAACCCGGCGATGTGGCAAAATATGTTGTCTGCCGCGTGGCCGATGAAGTGCTCGTCGATTTGATGGGCTCCGCTTCGGGGATCGATTACACCGAGGCGGCGAAGCATATCGTCACGCGCGAAGTGCAGGGCGTGCCGATCCCGTTTGCCTCGCCGGAATTGCTCTGGCGAATGAAGCGGCACACGCATCGCGAAAAGGACCGCGGCGATCTCGTCTTTCTCCGGCAGCTCCTGGAAGCCCAAGGCATCACGCTACCCGAGTAGATCTGACGCATGACGCCCTGTCCTTCCTACATTCGCGGAGAATGGCGCACGCCGACCGGGCTGGCGACGTCGCCGGTTTTTAATCCTTCGCGCGGCGAAGTCATCGCTGAGGTGCCGCTCGGCGACGCTGCGCTCGTGGACGAAGCGGTCACCGCCGCCGCGGACGCGTTCTCCGCGTGGCGCGATACGCCGGTCGTCGAGCGGGCGCGGGTGATGTTCCGCTATCGGCAGTTGGTTGAAGAAAACTTCGATCGGCTGTGCGGGACGATCTCGCGCGAGCACGGGAAGACGTTTTCCGAATCGCGCGGCGACCTGCACCGCGGACTCGAGAACATCGAGTATGCGTGCGGCGCCCCGACGCTGCTCATGGGCGACACGCTGGAAAATATCGCGCGCGGGGTGGACTGCGAGACGCTGCTCCAGCCGCTCGGCGTCTGTGTCGGCATCACGCCGTTCAACTTTCCTGCGATGGTCCCGCTCTGGATGTTTCCGCTCGCGCTGGTTTGCGGGAATACCTTCGTTTTCAAACCGAGCGAAAAAGTCCCGCTCACGGCGGTCGCGCTCGTCGAGTTGCTGGAAAAAGCGGGCCTGCCGAAGGGCGTGCTCAATCTCGTCCACGGCGGTCGCGAGTGCGTCGATGCGCTGCTCACGCATCCGAAGGTGCGGGCGATTTCGTTCGTCGGCTCCACGCCGATCGCGCGGCACATTTACGAGACCGGCACACGCCATGGCAAACGCGTGCAGGCCAATGGCGGGGCAAAGAACTACATCGTGGTCATGCCCGACGCCGACGTCGCGAAGACCGTCGAGAGCCTGAGCACCGCCGCCTTTGGTTGTGCGGGCGAACGCTGTATGGCCGGTTCGACTGCGCTCGCCGTCGGCGCGGCGGCGGAGTGCGTGCTGCCTGCGCTGGTCGAAGCGGCGCGGGCGATCCGCGTCGGACCGACGGATCAGGCGGCGCAGCCCGACATGGGTCCGGTCATCACCGCGCCGCATCGCGACCGGGTGCTCAGCCTCGTGGCGAGCGGCGAGAGTGAAGGCGCGCGCGTCATCGCCGATGGGCGCGGCGTGCGCGTGCCCGAAGCGCCCGGCGGCTTCTACCTCGGCGCGACGATCATCGATCACGTGCAGCCCGGCATGACGCTCGCCCGCGAAGAAGTCTTCGGCCCGGTGCTCAACGTGATGCGGATGGACGACCTCGACGCCGCCATCGCGCAGGCCAACGCTTCCGCGTTTGGCAACGGCGCGGCGATCTTCACCAACTCGGGAAAAGCCGCGCGCGAGTTCAAGCACCGGGTGAAGGCGGGCATGGTCGGGATCAACGTCGGCGTGCCGGCGACGATGGCGATGTTCCCGTTCACCGGCTGGGACGAATCATTCTTCGGCGACCTGCACATCCAAGGGCGCGAAGCGGTGCAATATTACACGCAGCAAAAGGTCGTCAGCACCCGCTGGTTCGGCGAAGGCGTGGGCGACGTTTGGAAAAAGTAGCCATGTCTCTGCTCATCAAAAACGGTAGAATCGTGACCGCCGACAGCGACGCCTTCGCCGACATTTTTTGTGAAAGCGAAACGATCACGCGCATCGGGCGCGATCTCGATGCGCCTCCGGAGGCAACGGTGATCGACGCCGCCGGCAAGTATGTCTTTCCCGGCTTCATCGACCCGCACGTCCACATCTACCTGCCGTTCATGGGCACGTATGCGAAGGACAATTACGAGACCGGCTCGAAGGCGGCTCTGGTCGGCGGCACGACGACGCTGATCGAGATGTGCTGCCCGTCCCGCGCGGATGAGGCCCTCGCCGGGTTCGAGCTGTGGATGGCGCAGGCGGTCGGAAAGTCGGCGTGCGATTTCACCTTCCACATGGGAGTGACGAAATTCGACGCCGGCACGGAAGCGCAACTCCGCGAGATCGTGGCGCGCGGCAATGCGTCGTTCAAAATCTTCCTCGCCTACAAAGGCGCGTTCGGGATCGACGACACGGAGCTTTACCGCACGCTGAAGCTGGCGAAGGAACTCGGAGTGATCGTCACCGCCCATTGCGAAAACGAAACGCTGATCGCCGAACGCTCCCGCGAATTGCTCGCCGCGGGCGTGACCGGACCGGAGGGACATCACGAGAGTCGTCCGCCAGCGGTGGAAGCCGAA